>JBLHWO010000043.1:0-20224 GCA_047629215.1 Cellvibrionaceae bacterium
TATTTCTCTAAAACAGTACTTTTTTAGAATGCCCCTTAATCTTTTTGATTCTATAGCTATAACTAGTTACTCGACTCACTAACTCTAGTGAGTTTTTTTCGTTAAGCCTATTTTTTTATTTTCTCTTTGTTACTATTCTAGCTTGTTGCATAAATAAGCTACTTATTATTGACTAATAAGAACAGGTTAAGGAGAAAGTGATGAATGTTAACTCAAAAATATTAATAAGTATTTTGTTAGTATCTTCGGTATGGTTAACCGCATGTGAAAGTGATCAACGTTTACAACAAAGTCGTTTAGATGATTCTGCACGTTTTGGAAGGTCTATTGATATCTCTGTTTTTACTGCTGTAGTGGGTGCGTATCAAGAGACTAGTGGCGCATCAGAAGGTGCGGCTTATATTTATCAGCGCAGAGATGATACGTGGTCGATTCAAGCCAGAATCGAATCCCCAACACCGGGTGATGAAGAGTTTGGTAATGCAGTTGCTATTTCAGGAGCAACAACTGCCGTGGGCGCCCCCATGGATCATCAGCCCGGTGCGCTCCGTTCTGGTTCTGTGTATTTATTTCAACGTGATAGCGATAATGACTGGAATCATAGCCAAATATTACGTTCTCCACTGCCTCACCAAGCTTGGGAGGCATTCGGTATATCAGTTTCTCTAGATGGAAATATTTTAGTTGTCGGCGCACTTGATCGCGATCAGGGTGGGGCAATAGATGCTGGCGCCGCTTTTGTTTATGAGCGTAGTGGTGGGTTTTTTAATTTACTTGATACTTTGTCTGCACCTTTGCCTGCTATTTCTGATAAGTTTGGTTCAAAAGTTGAAGTCATTGGTAATACGATTGCCGTAAGTGCGGTACGGCGTGATTCCGGTAATGCAGAGGATACGGGTACTGTTTTTATTTATGAGCGTGCACTGGGAGGAAGTTTCTCACTGAGCCAGACAGTTGTTGCGAAAGATGCAGCAGAAGATGATATTTTTGGAACCGGTATTGCTTTGTTTGAAAATAATAATGGTTCACGTCGTTTAGTTGTTGGTGCTGAGAGTGTCGATATTGGCGTAAACAGTAATACTGGTGCTGCTTATGTTTTTGATGCTCCAGTAGCTGGTTTATTTGCTCAAACGGCAAAATTAATTGCGACTGATGGCGCGTCTAATGATATTTTTGGAACCGATGTCGCGATTTGGAATAACACTATTTTAGTTGGCGCATCGGGTGTTGATGGTGCCGAATTTGGTTCGGGGGCTGGCTATGTTTACCAATTTAACGCTGGTTCATGGACTGAAGAAGACAAGCTGACCTTATCGGCTACTGACCCAAATGCCTTTATGGGATCTGCTGTCGATATTTGGGGGGCTCAGCATGTATTGTTGGGAGCGACAGGAGAAGAGGTTGGTCCATTACTGACCGATACCGGTGCGGTTCAAGCATTTCGCCGAGGCTCAAATGGGGACTGGGTAGCTAGCCATGCACTGAGTGCGGCGGGCCCTTTTATGTTTGATCGTTATGGTAAAACCCTGGCTGAAAGCGGCAACCATTTAATTATTTCTGGCACTGAACGCGCGGATATTTATCGCCTCGATTTAGATGCTTATTCATTAGCGCAAACGCTCAATATGCAAGGTAATAGCGAAATCGTATCAGCTACTATTGACAGTGCTTTTGATAGTACAACAGCCGCTGTTTTTGGTAAGCGCCCCGGTAATGCGGCTGCGATTGGATACATTGAAGTATTTACTCTGCAGAATGGTATTTGGGTCCAAGAACAGTTATTTGACCCGGACCTAGTTTCAACCGCCTTCCCAACAGAATCTGCCAATGGTGGTGTGATTGCCCTTGAGAATGATACTTTAGTTATTGGTGCGAGACGCTGGAATGGGGGTGATGGGCGTGTCTTTATTTATCAGCGTAGTGGCGGGGTATGGTCTCAAGAAAAAATGTTCACCTCGTCGCAGGCGGACGGTAATTTTGATATGAACTACGGTAATTCAATAAAGTTAGATGGAGACTGGTTGGCGATTGCCGAAGTGCCATCATCGGGTACACCAGGTAGTCCACGTAATGGTAATGTCTTTATTTATGAACGTATTAACGGTGATTTTATTGAGCAACAAGTGCTGAGTGACGCAGTTCCTTCTCCCTTTGATCATTATGGTCAGGAAATAGCGCTCCATGATGATCTCTTAGCCGTCTATAGCCAAATGGCAAATATTGTCTATGTTTATCGCCGCGAGAATGGAATCTATAGTCAGGTTTGGAGTCACAGTGTTATTGCAGGTGGATTGGCATTAACTGATGACCGCTTAGCGATAGGTGTTCCTGGTGCTAGTGTAGATGGACAGATAGATGTCGGTGAGGTGCTGATATTTGAGCGCCAGCCTGATGACACCTATCTCGCAGGAGAAAGCTATCAAGCGCCAGACACGCGAATGAATTTGGGGCTAGGTAGTACGATTATAATGAATGATACGCGAATGTTCGTCTCGTCAACATCTGCTACCGTTGGTCGGCGCGTGTATGTTTTTAACTTTTGATGTATAAAATGAGATATTTGCACGAAAGCTATTTACGTCCATGACGCGTTTACCCCTCAAGGGGGCACCAAGGAAAAATGGTCTCAATCGGTCATTTAACTCGGCGCAGCTTGACGGTATAACGCAGAAACTTCCTCTTTGGTTTATCACCTTGACCTCCACGGACGGATTGAATGCAAATAGATTGTCTGGAGCAATCTTTGCCCATGGCGATAAGCCTTCGACCAATGACTTTGCCCAAATTTTTTCCTACAAATTGGTCGTGCGTTTTCTAAGTGCCCTTGGGGCATGCCTTGCCCTCCATGGCCGGAGGATACATTCAAAATGCAGGAGCAATTTTGGAGTGTCTGAAAGTAAAATAATCTTCGGTGTAAAGGCTTTATACTATTTTTTGCTCCTAATCAGTCATTGTTAGGAGCGATGAGCTTTAGTAGACAAAATACAAGTTTGTCTATTGTAATAAAATCAGCGGTTAGTAATAATGCATTAAGATCGTTATTCCTTCTCCATACGTATTAAATACGTATATATTCTATGGTTTTAGTTTAGGTTCCCCTATGATTCCAGAACTCGGTCACGTCGCACTTATCGTTGCATTTTGCCTTTTTTGCTTGCTTTCTGTTGCGCCTCTATACGGTGTTTATAGCAAAAATACACTGCTGATGGCGTCTAGTCGTTCTTTAGCCATGGGCGGTTTTATTTTCTTATGTATCAGTTTTTTGTGTTTGGCATGGGCATTTGTACACGATGACTTTAGTGTCAAATATGTTGCGGGTAACTCAAATAGTTTATTACCTGTTTATTATAAGGTCAGTGCGGTCTGGGGTGGGCACGAAGGGTCATTATTACTCTGGGCGCTCATTCTTTCAGGTTGGGCGTTTTCGGTTAGCGTTTTTAGCCGCAAACTTCCATTGGATATGGTGGCTCTAGTATTATCGGTAATGGGGATGATAGGTGTTGGCTTCATGCTTTTTATGTTGCTAACATCGAATCCATTTGACCGTTTATTACCGCTCGCACCAACTGACGGCAGCGACCTAAATCCTCTGCTTCAAGACCCCGGTTTAATTTTTCATCCGCCTATGTTGTATATGGGTTATGTCGGGTTTTCTGTGGCTTTCGCTTTTGCTGTAGCGGCCTTAATATCGGGCCGCTTAGACAGTGCATGGGCGCGTTGGTCTCGACCTTGGACAACCGTTGCATGGGCCTTTCTAACAGTAGGCATTGCCTTAGGTAGCTGGTGGGCTTACTACGAATTAGGCTGGGGCGGTTGGTGGTTTTGGGACCCTGTTGAAAATGCTTCTTTTATGCCGTGGCTAGTGGGAACAGCATTGATTCACTCTTTGGCGGTAACAGAAAAGCGTGGGGTCTTTAAAAGCTGGACAATACTGCTCGCAATATCTGCATTTTCCCTGAGTTTGTTAGGAACATTCTTAGTGCGGTCTGGGGTGCTTACCTCAGTACATGCCTTTGCTTCTGATCCAGAACGTGGCGTCTTTATTCTAGGCTTCTTATTAGTCGTTGTAGGTGGTTCATTAGCACTTTTTGCTGCTCGAGCACCTGTTGTTAAAAGTATCACTAATTTTGATTGGCTGTCACGCGAGACGTTTCTCTTAATTAATAATATTTTACTCGTTGTCATTATGCTGACGGTGTTGTTGGGAACATTATTTCCTCTGTTCGCGGATGCTTTAGGGATGGGTAAGATTTCTGTTGGGCCGCCGTACTTTAATTTCTTTTTCGTTCCCTTTATGGCGATTGTGGGCTTGTTTATGGCGGTGGGGCCCTTATCGCTTTGGAAGAAAACCTCAGTAGAGCGCCTGTGGCAAGTACTTAAACATCCTTTGGTGTTAAGTGTAGCCGTAGCGCTTCTTTTCCCATTAATTTATGGGGAGGTCTATAAAATCTCAGCGGCTCTTACCGTTTTTGTTGGTGCTTGGATTGTTTTTGTTACCGGCGCTGATATGTTACACAAAACTCGTAATGCTGCTAGCCGAGCCCAAGGCTTACGCAAATTGACTCGCAGCTACTATGGTATGGTTACCGCCCATATCGGTATAGCGGTGACTATTTTGGGAGCGTGTCTTAATACTATTTATAGTGATCAGCGCGATTTACGAATGGAGGCGGGACAGCGCCAAACGCTTGGGCGTTATGAATATCACTTTGTTGAAGTCAAAGAACTCCGTGGTCCTAACTATGTTGCCCAGCAAGGGCATATAGAGGTTTTTTCTGAGGGTAAGAAAATTAGCGATTTAAAGCCAGAAAAACGCCGCTATTTTTCGACTAATGATGTTATGACAGAAGCCGCTATTGATTCTAGTTTTTGGGGTGATTTATATATCGCCATGGGTGAGCCCTTAGCGGCTGGTGACAGTGGTAAACAAGCCTGGGCTATTCGCATCCACGATAAACCGTTTGTAAACTGGATTTGGTTAGGTTCTTTGTTAATGGCCTTGGGTGGCTTTTTTGCAATTACGGATAAACGTTATCGCTTAAAGAAAAAAGTTGAGCAAATACAGACTTCAGCAGGCAGTAAAATTGCTTTAGCTGATTAATTGTTTATCCGTAACCTGTTAGCTAAAAATTGTAACCTAGACATTATTCTATGAATCGTATCAAGCTGTTTGTTCCTTTATTTATTTTTGTCGTATTAGCGGGTTTTTTTTGGCGTGGTTTGTCATTAGATCCTTCAGCCATGCCGTCGGCATTGATTGATAAAACCTTCCCAGAATTTTCGCTACCGCGCTTACAAGATGAAACGCAAATGACGACAAAGTCAGATCTTTTAGGTGAAGTGACTCTGGTTAATATCTGGGCAACTTGGTGTGTTTCTTGTCGAGTTGAACACCCCTACCTCAATAAGTTAAAGGCCGAAGGTATCAGAATAGTTGGATTAAACTATAAAGATGATAGCTCGGCAGCACGCAAATGGCTGACAGATTTAGGCAACCCTTATCAATGGAATATCGTCGATAAAGACGGGCGCTTAGGTGTAGATCTTGGTGTGTTTGGCGCTCCTGAAACCTATGTGCTCGATAAGCAGGGTGTTATTCGTTATAAGCACGTCGGTGTAGTTGATCAGCGTGTTTGGGATGAAAAGTTTTTACCCGTCATTCAAAATTTATAATGAGAATACTGATAGTGTTTTTATAAAAGTAATTACACTGTCATATTTATCTTTTAGCCTTCCACACTTAACAAAAATGCTAATAAACATTAGCCAAAAAAGTGTGGGGTATGTAATGAATTTTTCATCTGTCGTAGTTTACGGGGCATTAATAGCGGCGTGTACTACTGTTTCGGCCGATGTCGGTCAGCAAACTATTCAAAAACAAGTGATTAAAAAAAGTGTTGAGGGTATTTCGCTTAAGGTACTAGGTACCTATGAAAGCGGACTAATCGACGAGAGCGCAGCAGAGATTGTTGCCTATGATGCCCGCAGTAAGCGCGTTTTTGTGACCAATGCCAATGATCGAAGTGTTGACGTTCTGTCTATCCGTAATCCTTACTATCCACATAAATTGTTCTCTATTGATTTAGACGCTTTTGGTGAACCTAACAGTGTGGCAGTCTATAGGGGCGTTGTTGCCATTGCGGTTGCTGCCGATGAAGTTGATGTTAAAGGGCAAGTCGTTTTCTTTAACCGTAGAGGTAAGTTATTAAATGCAGTAGAAGTGGGTTTTTTACCCGATATGCTAACGTTCTCACCCGATGGCAGTAAGTTGGTTGTGGCGAATGAAGGTGAGCCTAACGATGAATATACCATTGACCCGGTTGGTTCAGTTAGTGTAATCAATACGGCAAAGAAGATTAAAACCTTAACGCAAGATGATGTTGCTACGGCAAGTTTTGAGCGATTCAATAACGCAGTGTTAGATGATTCAATACGTATTTTTGGGCCTAATGCCACGGTTGCACAAGATCTAGAACCTGAATATGTGGCTATTTCAGCTGATTCTTCTACTGCTTATGTGGTGCTTCAGGAAAATAACGGCCTTGCTGTTGTCAATTTAGAAACGGCTATGGTTGTCGATATTATAGGTTTGGGTACTAAAAACTATAATACGATTCAAACGGCTATGGATGCGAGTGATCGAGATAATAGCGTCAACATTCAGCCTTGGCCGGTTAAAGGTTTTTATATGCCCGATTCTATTGCTGCTTATGAGTTTGAAGGAAAAACGTATATTGTGACGGCGAACGAAGGCGATGCTCGTGATTACGGTGGTTTTTCCGAAGAGGAGCGCGTTGATGGTCTTGATCTTGATGCTTCAATTACTGATGCCTATCCAAGTATTCAAGATGATACACAGTTAGGTCGTTTGAAAACGACAACGGTGAATGGTGATTTGGATAACGACGGTGACGTAGATCAAATCTTCGCCTATGGAGGGCGTTCGTTCTCTATTCTGAATACTGCAACCGGCAGTATGGTTTATGATAGCGGTTCTGATTTTGAAAGAATTACCGCATCAATTTCACCGGTCTTATTTAATGCCGATGATAGCCGTAGCGATGACAAAGGCCCAGAACCGGAAGCATTGACCATTGGTAAAATAGCTGAAAAAACGTATGCCTTTATTGGTCTTGAGCGTACAGGCGGCATCATGGTTTATGATATTACTACGCCTTATTCGCCTTTATTCGTGGAGTATATTAATAACGCCAACCTTGATGGCGATATTGATGCGGGTACAGCTGGCGATGTTGGACCCGAAGGAATGGTGTTTGTCTCTGCCGAAAAAAGCCCGACGAGAAAACCACTACTCGTTGTTGCCAATGAAGTGAGTGGGACAACCACTGTTTATGGAATTGAGTCAGTTAAAAAATAACTCAAAACTTTTTTATGATTTAAAAAACGGGTTTAGTTTACGCTAAACCCGTTTTTTTTCTTTACTCGTTCAGCTTTACGACTAACTTGCCCTCGCTCACTTTTATAAAATCGACACCATCAGCTAAGCTTTGCCAAAAGCCACTACCGCCTCCAAATTCATTCATTAGGTCAATATTTTTTAAATTCCCCATCCAAGCATTGGGGTCAGATTCACCCGACGCGCTAATTCCATGTAATTTAACCACCCTCTGGAAGAGGGTGGTATAACTATCACTCAGGTGATTTATGAACCGGCAGCTTAATTTTTACAACCGTCTCAACACAATGACGAAGCTTGTGGGACGGTTTAAAAATGGCAAATCAATAGAATGTTCTCTAGGTAATACGATAAAAAAATGGCAATATTTAAAAAAGCGCATTGATACGTAAGCGCACGATTAACCCTATTATTCCCATCTACGCTTAGACCTGCAAGGCTTGCTCTTTCGCAAATATCGGAGCACTTCATAAAAAAAGCAGCTTGGCAGTGACATATAGACGCCTTCAATAAAAGTAATTTAAGTAAGATGGTCTAAGCCAACCAGCATGGTCTGGTTTACAGTCAGCTGCTTTATTGGAGGTAAAAGTTAAGTAGTGAGTCAAGCCCGAAGAAGGAAGAGTCGTTTTCATTTGTAAAGATCAAACCAGTACCAGCCTTAAGTAGCCTGAGAGCCCTAGGGGCTCTCGAATTCCCCAGCGGCGCGAAACTATTGATCCACGACGCCTAGCTCCTGACTGAGCTACCTAGGCTTTGCTTGGGTCAAGTTTAGTTAATGCTGCCGTCCAACTCAACAATCTGGTTCCACCGACAGCCCGTCGACTTTCGTAAACAGATTGATGGTTTAGTGCTGTTGGTTGCCGACACTCTAGATAAAGACCCCACATCAGGGCAGTTATTCATCTTCAGAAATAAGAAGGCTGACCAGCTCAAAATATTGTACTGGGAGGATGATGGCTTTTGGATGTTCTATAAAAGACGATAGTCGTCTCGTCACAAGTTTCCGGCCAGGCTGGATGCCTCAATAGAGCTGTCTTCACAGCAATTGCAGTGGTTGCTTTCAGGTCTCGACTTTTGTAAAAAATAAAGTCATTAAGCATGAAGAGCAAGAACGCTTAAATTACGTCCCACCGGTTTTTGACGCCATTGTTGAAAAGAGAGAAGTTGTGGCCTGTCCTAAAGGCCGTAAGGGTGAGATGAGAGCAGCACCCAAACCTAGGCACATGCTGCCCAAGGTTAAATATACCGAATCTGTCTTAGCTTATGTCATAGTGGGCAAGCTTGATGACCGCCAATCTTATTACCATCTCGAACAGTAGTTCAAACAAAATGAGCAGGGTTCGATCTGTCACGGTCCACAATGGCCACTGTAACGATTAAGGGTGCTGTAGCACTACAGCCACTAATCAATTTAATGAAAGATGAAATTATTCATTATGATATTGGCATGCCTTGCATGCCACGGGGCTTCAAGTCCTAAATGAGGCGGGGAGGGCCGCACAGCCCTCCTCTCATGCGCATTACATTTTGATGGCGAGCTCTTTTTTGATCTTATGTCCATGAAAGAAGAGACCAATCCGAGCCATTGAAATACCCATGTAAGACGCAATTTTGAGCCTGTAGTAAAAGCCACTAATAAAGATGGCTTGGCCAAAGAAGCCATGGGCTTCTATAAGTACCTATACAAGGTCGAGCGTAAAGCGAAGGACAAACAGCTGGCTGCCGTGCAACGGCATGAGCTAAGACAGAAAGAATCGAAGCCAATAATGGAAGAATTCAAACAGTGGCTGGACAAGTTCGCACCAACGACATTGCCTAAGTCGCCACTGGGCAAGGCTTTTCGCTATACCCTGAAGTTCTGGGATGGTCTATGTGGATACCTGGACGTTGGCCGACTTGAGGTGAATAACAATCTTACCGAGCAAGAGATCAAACCCCTTGTGATTGCTCGAAAGAATTTTATGTTCGCGGCTTCTGTCGATGGGGCTAATGCCTTGTGTCTGCACTTCAGTTTGATCCGAACTGCAAAGACGCATAACTTGGACCCATACAGATACTATGTGGCGGTTCTTAAGAAAATCCCTTACTGTGAAACGGTAGCGGACTACGAACAACTGCTCCCTTGGAATATTCAGCTTCTGAAGGTTGACGAGCAAGCAAAAGCCGCATAGTTTGTTTTCAACATGTCGAGCCAAGCCGAAGATTAATCGTGTGCGACCCCGCTTACATTGGTGTCGTGATTCTAGTAAGCCGGAAAAACTGGAGGATCTTTCTGGAGGAAGGCGGTATATCGATGACCTGGAAATTAAATCATAGCAGCTCAATCTGATCGTCATCATTCGTGGGGCCGGGGCTTGAAAATGCCACTTCCTCCAGCAATAGTGGTTTGAATGGTTTAAGGAGTAATTCCGTAGAAAATAGATGGTAGCCACTGTGAGACACCACTTTCCAACGAGCACTGAATGTACTTTTATATTTTAGATCATTCGAATTTGCCAGATATCTATCAAAGCCTCGAGATAGAATCGGCAAGCTCAAACCAGTATGAATATCGTATTCCAAAAAATAGGCTTGAATCCTGCCGCTCAGGACATTGCAGATCTCTTTTACAAAATCGGCACAACGGGCCCCTGTTGACTGAACCCTCCCATGTACAGGAACAAAAGATATGACTTGCTCCTGGGAGAACATAATCGAAAACTCAAAAAACAACTGGCTGCCTAAGCCTAGAAGCTTAACTCTCCAAAACGGCTCGAAATTTGGATGCTCGGGCACCAACGCCAATGAAGGCTCCTTAATAACTTTGGCTATACTCATTTCCAACGTCACTCTGAGAGCATCTTCCAATGAACTCAAATTGGGATGACTTTTGTGGTCATATTTATACGAATAATGATCATCCAAACCTTTCATTTCTAGGTGTCCCAAAAAATTACCCACCCATCATCAGCTAACACGCTTGCTCTTCTATCGGGATAAATATTTATGTGAAAAACTTTGCAACTGAACTCCAATCAATGGATAAAAACATTCCTGATTAGTTATCAATCTCAGATGGCCCTGCCAAAAGTGCTCTAAAGTACACGATTTCCTTGATTTGACGTTTATAGCAGAGGAAATAACTATGGGCATGGACAACAATCAGCTTCAAAATGACCTTTAATGTGAGTAACATCACAAGAGTTACAGTATTATTGCGAAATCTACAGGCAATTTTTTATCGTCTTTTAAGTACGTCGGTGCACACAATGCCCCGGCTATAACGGATACCAAGGTTTTCTGAGGTTAGTAACTAATCAGGAAAACATGTGTACTCAAATATCAAAAACGCTATGATCAATGGTAATCAATATAAACCACTCTATTGCGGCCTTTGCTTTTAGCAATATAAACCCCTTCATCAGCAAGCTTTATAGCCTTAATATCTTTGAACGATAATGGAGGAGGATCCTCTTTTTTAAGTTGACAAACATTTTGCGTAACGACACCAATACTAATAGTCACGATTTCTCCGTACTTCGATGAAACATGCTCTATCCTAGTATTTTCAACGAGTTGTCTCGCTCTTTCCGCGATTATTTTCGCTCCGACGACGTCCGTATCGGGCAATAATATTACAAATTCTTCTCCACCATAGCGAGCCAAGAAATCACTTTCCTTTCTAAGAGCTCCGCCAATAATATCTGATATTCTGACCAAACATTCATCACCTGCGGCGTGACCATAGTGATCGTTGTATCTCTTGAAATCGTCAATATCAATAAATAGGACAGAGAGTGGGCAGCTATCTTTCCGACATTGAGCAACGATCTGTAACGCAGATTCCTCTAAAGCCAAACGATTATATATTGAGGTTAGAGCATCCTTCCGCGCCAATAGTTTTTCTTCTTGATGCTTAATTTTCTCTTCGTAGATCTCAGTTTGATCTTGAACGATACCAAGCAAGCCCTGAAAAGTCCCTTCCTCCATAATCGGAGAAAACGTCATTCTATAATAACAAATTTCTTTATTTCCAAAGGCATACGGCGGATAAACAATATCGAGAATCAACTCTTTGGCGGACGGGCATTCAGTGCTTTTATCATTCAAATAGTGGTAAAATTTATCTTTAGCACTATTAACATGACAGCTGCCATCTTCTTTCATTAAAAAAATAGTGGAATATACATCGTTATCTATTGTGACCTTCCCATTAAATAGCCTAGAAAAGTAGCCACTAACCAAATCTGAAATAAGACCGTTTCTATTGACGGAAAAAATACCAAGCGGCGCATAATCAAAAATATGGTTGATCCGTGTTTGAAGCTTTCGTTGCTCACTCACATCATGTGCATACGCTACGAACATCGGTTCTGAATGCGCGCCATATCCATTAAAGTAATCAAACTCCCAATGCAACACTCCACCAGACCCGCTGGCTCTTATATCACTCAAGCCCTGGACGGGTATAACGAAAGACATTTTCTCCCAATTTGAGGCCTCGCCCACTAGTTTTGTTGACACCAATCGCCAATACTTTTTCGTTAATAGTTTTGAAATAGACTGGCCAATAACTGACTCTACCGTTCTATTTAAAAGCGTCGCGCCATCGTGATTGGCTTTCAAAACATTACCAGATGCACTAATTATGTAAAAATAACCCGGCATTTTATCGATCAACGATTCCACACTTTCCTTTGCATTCTCTAATTGCGCAACCATGGTCTGCATTGCCATTAGTGAATTAGAAAGCGCGCCATCCATCTAAATACCCTCTCTTTGGTCAAATATCGTTAACGTTGTTTAATCCTATTGAAATATACACATTTCAAATCGACTAAATTAATTTATGTGCAATTTCTATCAGTGCTGAGTCCGAGACTGGCTTAATAACCCACACCTTAACATACAATTCCTTGGCAATTTTTTTCAAAGCAATAGAAGACTCCGCAGAAAGCACTACCACATTAACCCCAGCGGATGGGTCAATCCCGCGCGAACACTCTATGTCACGCAGCTCACGTATCATATCCAATCCGGTAAGTCCGGGCATATTATAATCGACAAAAATCAACGTTATAGATTGATCATTTTCCCACAATTCCAAGCCATTTTGTGCACTTCCAGCGGTAATGCATGGCAGGCCATTTTTTTCACTAAAAATACTTACCAGCTCATCTCTATAGGTAGATGAATCCTCCACGATTAGTATGGCCATATCGTCTTTGCGTCAGTAAATAGTATGATCAATATATCTAGCACCCATAATTTGCGCGTTTCTCAAAAAATACCGAGAGCAATAGAACCATCAAAACCGAGAATCTCAATTAATAAATACAGATTACCCGTCTCGACTAATTTGTAATCCACTAAATTACCCATGAGTTTTTCTCATACTGGCAATGGCAGGTAAAAGTATTTTTTTTTGCACAGGTTTTGAGAGCCACAATTTAACACCACAATTTCTACCACATTTCTTAAAAATGGAATTGAATTCAGTAGTAAGCATAATTATATCCCCTTTAAAAGAGAGATCCTTATCCAAATTGACCTTCTCCAACATCTCTAATCCACTCATTACTGGCATATTCAGATCGGTGATCACACAATCAATCGCTTCTGCATCCTGCTTAATCTTATTAAACCCCACCTCACCGTTAACCGCCTCGGTTATTGTGTGGCCACCAGATTCAAGCAACGCACGCAACTCTTCCCTAATTATCGAAGAGTCATCAACTACTAAAATATTAGCCATACTAAAATCGTCCTGTTAAAAAACCGACTGATATTGGTAATTTTCACCTCATTACCAACCCGAAGCTGGATACAGTTAGGCGGCAGACCACTCTATCGATTTACCAACGATATTTGGGTCTATCGGTATTCGAATTTCAAATCGTGTACCTTTCTGTTTTTCTGAGAACACGCTTATGGTGCCACTTAAGCGCTCAACACAGCTCGCGACCGAAGCCATGCCAAAACCACGACCGGCTATATTCGATACCGTATTGATAGAACTCAACCCATGAGAGAAAAGTAATTGACGCCCGTCATTACTATCACTAACCGCCACCCCCATACGTTTCGCTTTATCATATAACGCATCCCAATCGATACCTCTACCATCATCAGACACGACTATGAGAATTGCTGGTTCCTCGCTATCATCCCACTTAGCATCGAGTTGCAAGGTAGCGATACTTGGCTTTCCATTTGTCAAACGTTCTGCATCACTTTCAATACCATGTGTCAAAGCATTGCCGATAAGGTGGACTACCTCACCCCAAAAACCCTGCCAGTCAAGCTCTGGTAATCGTATTGAGTTTGACTCAACATTGACTGTAAAATTATCGATTTTCATTCTTTTTGCTAATGACATAGCGGTTGCTTTTAGTCTGTCCAAACGCCGAGCCGCTGGTTCTCTCTTCCAGCTAGACAGTGTGTCAATAAGCGTTGAATCGCCATGTATCGATTCTATTCTTTGCAAAACATCGTTCAACTCCTGAGGTGAAATATCAATATTATTTTTGGGTCTGACGTATAGATCGAACTTTTTCGAAACATAATGCCACTGTTTTATGAGGTTACCGACCTTATCGTTAACCAGCTCCACATTACGCTCCAACTCATCCTCGATTTGATGACAAAGATCGCCAAGTGAATCGAGGCCAAAAGTATACGTATTTCCCTTTATTGTGTGTACAACCTGTCCTAATAAAACATAGTTTTTTAAATTCATCGCATCTGTCACCAGGTTTATTAAGCGTTTCATTTCAGATTCGAATGATACTAATAGACCAGGGTCAGCAATAACGCGGTTAAAAATGCACATTATTTCTTTTTGTTCTTTTTCCGCCAACTCATTTTTCAACGCCCCAGTAATATTGTCAACAATGACCATTACCTGTGTGAGATTATCGTTTTCATCTGTTATTACCTTATATTTTATAGAGTAAATATCGGTGCCTAAATTAAATCGCTTTGGAAGCTGTTCGAGATAAATATTTCTAAATTGAGGCTCGGTCGTTAATTCTTCGAACATAAATTGCATTGTTTCTTTCGTCAATAAATCATCTTTGGAAATCAAATAATCCCACAGCAGAGTTTTTTCGGTGATACCCCCAAACCAACGTTTCGTGATTTCCGACACTTGTGGCTGAATAAAACCATTAGTGTCTACCGTGAGAAACCCACTACCTGCGTTGTCTAGCATTAATTGAATCGAGTTTTCTCGGTCGGCAATTTCTCGTGTTCGGTCTTCTACTTTAAGCTCGAGATTATTTCTGTGATCCACCACAGTTCTAGCCATATGTTGAAACAACTCCCCAAGCCGGCCTAATTCATCGTTACGATCCGTATCAAGATCTAAATTAGCACCGCCAGCAGCCACTTTCTCAGTAGCAATCATCAGATCTCTAACCGGTTTTACTACACTGCGCCTAACAACCATATACATTGCGACGACCTCAGCGAGTACTGAAACCAATCCAATTAATAAAATAATCAAAGCAATACCAATAGCCTTATCTTTCAATAAAGACTTAGGATATATCGTTACTAGATACCACCCTGGCTCATTATATTTTCCAACAGCAACAAAATGATTATATTTTTTTATGTCGATAACACTGCTATCAGGCTTTTTTAACACCAGTTTGAATATCTCTTTTAGCTCCCCCTTGTCTGTTTCTTGTATTTTTAGCTGACCTTGGGAGGCCTTTATTTCATTGAGAAGATCTGGATGAGCGATAATAGTTCCATCCTCCTGAAAAAGAACGTTGTAGGTCCCGGTTATTCGGTCATTGAGGTTCCTTTTAACAATTTCATCTAATAGCAAATCAGTTCCTACATTCATTAGATATTGGTCACCGTCGTATATTGGCGTCTCCACGGCTGTCATATATTTCTTTGGCGGAGCATCGTAAAATACACCTGTCCATTTTGAGACTCTCTCAGGGTTATTTTCTGGATAACCGATAGTTACCCACCCCTGTTCATTTAGCTCCATGGAGGCAGGGATTTCTCTGGCATAATTACGACCCGGCCAATGCTTTACTATCGCACCCTCTCGGACAACGCCATATAAATTTACAAATGTATTTCTCCAACCCGCGTGCAGGGAAGGCACGAGGTATTCAAGTATTAAAATCTTTCTAACAGAATCGGCTGTAACTTGCATGTCATCATCTAAAAATGTTGAGGCCTCATACTCAAAATCACGATCCATGGAGCGATAGAATCCATTCTCGTCTCTATTTTCAATAAAGCGGCGCATATCACGTTCGCTTGGTTGGAACTGACGCGGATCACGCCAGATTCGTAAAAATTCATGCTTGAATTGTTCCATATTTTTCTCAGCCAACTTAAAAAGCTCCCGATCCCTAAGAGAACGCTGCGAAATGTAAGAATCTAGCGAGTCGACCGCGCCGTCTTGTAGAACACTGTATACGTGAATGTAACTAATGGTACTGAGTGCAAAAACTACAATCGATGTCCTGATCATCACTTTTACAAGTGTACTCTTTGCCAGGCTGCCTGACATTTTAATACCGTGTTGACTCATATTTAATCTCTATCAACCTTTCTAGTGGATAACTATTTTATTTCGGATAATGGGATATTATGCGTATAGCATTCTCTACTAGTAATAGTAGTCGTACATTTAGTAACCCACATGAATATTTAGACACTATATACAATCCAATGGTTATAAAAATTCAGTTAGCCATGCCTTTTTCAGCGCTGCTTCGAACAAGGATAGAGCGGCGGCATAGTCGCTTTGCAAACTGTAAAGCATAGCCCGCAATTTTTTAGTGTTTGCCAGTCTATGTCTGTGGCAGTAGGTCTTCAATGTGCTCGTATTCACCTTGCGCTAACTGGAGTTCGGCCAAACAGTGGCTGGACAAGTTCGCACCAACGACATTGCCTAAGTCGCCACTGGGCAAGGCTTTTCGCTATACCCTGAAGTTCTGGGATGGTCTATGTGGATACCTGGACGTTGGCCGACTTGAGGTGGATAACAATCTTACCGAGCAAGAGATCAAACCCCTTGTGATTGCTCGAAAGAATTTTATGTTTGCGGCTTCTGTCGATGGGGCTAATGCCTTGTGTCTGCACTTCAGTTTGATCCGAACTGCAAAGACGCATAACTTGGACGCATACAGATACTATGTGGCGGTTCTTAAGAAAATCCCTTACTGTGAAACGGTAGCGGACTACGAACAACTGCTCCCTTGGAATGTTCAGCTTCTGAAGGTTGACGAGCAAGCAAAAGCCGCATAGTTTGTTTTCAACATGTCGAGCCAAGCCGAAGATTAATCGTGAGCGACCCCGCTTACATTGGTGTCGTGATTCTAGTAAGCCATCTTGCCGCTTTTAGCGGGATCCCCGAGACGGAAGTATTTGCGTCATTTAGGAATCACCACATAAAAACTTACTTTATTATATTGAGCTTGGCACAGTGAACTAGGTGCAGGCAGCTTAGTACAAGGCTTATTCTGCATCAGGGTGGATTTTTACAAATTTATTTGTGCGTGTATCATTTGTCAAGATATGAACAAGGTCATACATGGGTAATGTCTTAATATGGTTGTTTTTCAATAAAACCTCAAGACCCTTGGTTGCCGATTTACGATTACCGATCTTCCCTAACTGTTGCATAGTAATTCTCTCGCCGGTATTGTTAGTGAATCTAGAGAGTGTAGCCCAGTTCTCTTTGATATAGTCGAGGGTCTTGCTGCCGCCATTATGACTAGCAATATACAGCAGCTTTACAGGCGCTATCATTATAACTTTGTATTTATACAATCTGGCAATCCACAAAAAAATGTTTATGTTGAACGCTATAATCGTACAGTACGTTATGATTGTCTCAGCCAGTACCTCTTCAGTAATATTGAAGAAGTTTAAGCATACGCCACGCGATGACTATGGACTTAGAGCAATGAACAATCCAATATTGGCCTTGGTTATATAAGGCAAAAACAGAAGTCGGCGCTAGCCGCTTCATTTTCAATTTTTAGCTTCGGTTATGAATGGCGGGATTACCGACCAACTCTTTTTTTCATTACGGTAAGTACACTTCCGACTCATCTGACAAGAAAGCTAGTTAAGCTTAATCCACCGCATCGACCATAGTTAGGGTGTGGTGCGTCCCCAACTTTTATTGAACTTCATCGATTTATAATTCACCTATATTTATCGTTAGATCAGTTAACAGTGTAGTGTTAATTAAAGAGCAGAGTGGACATCAATAAATATTTCACTCGATCTTTTAATGTGTGTTACTTTTCCCTCGGATAAAGGGGCTACAGTATGTTCACTTGTTGTTTATTGCCAATACCAGAAATTTATAATGTTTAAGAATGTATTATTTAACTCTGCCCGAATGGCTAACCGCGAAGTCAGTAAGCTAAGATCTAGCGGCAATCAACAGGTATCGGGTTCGGCCTTAATGGCGGCTAAATCACCACGTACCTTACTCGCTTCAAACTTTCAGTTACACAAGATAAAGCCCAATAAATTGAGCTTTAATCAGGCTTTAGTGATGGGCGTGCGAGGTAAAGGGGGGAGGGTAACAGCAGCAGATCTTATCGATTTACAAGGGCGTGTAAATGTCTATGTGCAGCGTTATGGCGGTGAAAAGGTGTTACAGCGCCTCACGGTTCAGTCGGATGGGCTTCCCTTAAAGCCGGGTGCATGGACTGGAGAGAAGCGTGACCAATATCCTATATTGACCGCTCAAGCAACGGGGCGTGAAGTGCGTATTCTTGAGGTAAATGGTGGCAATAGTTATAGAGAAACGCAAGTTGTGTATGGCTTCAATCCCTCACTGCCTGGGGAGAATCTAAGCCTGCTTCCGCAGAACCTTGGGCAGTCTCCTATCTCTCTCCTTAGAGCAGGTGATCACTATGACTTTTTGGAAGACCTCCCTAAGGTCTCAACTAGATTAACAAACCCTCTGTTTAGTAGCCATCTAGATAATGTAGCAAGCCAGTCTTCCACCCTAGGACACGCTTATATTAGTAGAAGAGAGTATACGAGTCTTGTAAATTATTTAAAAGCTGAAGGTATCGACACCACTTCTTATGGCTTACCAGAAAACGCAATACGTTATGTCGATGTTAATGAGACGAGCTACAAAAATTACCAGAATTACAAGGGCCAAGTGATAAATGATAACATCCAGCAACTCGCAGAAGGCGCAAAGCTAAGTAATCAATTGCTTTTACCTAGAAGGCTTGCTGTAAGAGTTCTAGATATACACGTTGATGGGCGAAGTGATGCGTTTTTACCGAATTCCCGAGCCATGCTTTCTAATTTTTCGCTTGATGAGAGTGAGGTGATCAATAGTATTTCTCGTGGCATTTCTGGGCAAGCGATGGCTCAAGAGCTTGTAAAACTTCCAACGGTTCAAGAACATCTTGCGCGTTTCGGTGATAAGAGTGCATTACGTTTTCTGGCATGTATGGCTGCAGAAAAGCCGCAAGGAGGCGGTGCATGGCCCCTTCAAGAAGTGGCCAATGCTTTGGGTTGCGATACGATTGGTTACACTAAGATGTTAGATATCGTTGGTAATCCCATTAACCCATTGAGATTTTTTATGAATAACCCTAAAGCAGGAGCACATCATATTACTCCGGATCATATATTTACAGCTGAAGATATTGCGAAATATCTTCGCAATATCGATATTCCACTAACCTTGGAAGTAAAGGGAAAAATTAGAGTTTTTTCTCCCGAGGCTTCTAGCGCACAAAGCAAGTCGGGGGACGTAGGCACTACTTCTTGATCAGCTGGTCTTTCTCTGAAACTGATAGGCCTAAAATCAAAAATGTTATGATTTAACTCTCTCGGATTTTTGTGTCTAAATAATGTTGATTTATTTCTTCGTTTTAGAACTACGACTAATTTTTGCCTTACAGTGGACAACGTTTTTGGCCAGCCAATTAGAGGTTGACCACTACAAAGTGAGTGGGTGTTCAAATCGGATCGCACAGCTAACACAAGTGTGAAAATTAAAGATTCAGCTAGACACTTAGGATCGGCAAAAGTAAATACCTGTCTTTGAATGGAGGGACTCGGAAAAACGATGGATGTGATTTGTAGTGCCCTATACGCGGGATAAGCTTTGCTATGACCCAACGGGGAGAATATGTAAAACCGGTGAGCGATGGAGTCCAAATAACTGAAATACAAAAATCCTTATTACCGCATCTAGTGGTTCGAGTTACTTCACTGGATACACCAGCAGCGCCTTCAATTCTCTCGGCTCAAGTGGGAAGACATCAAGTTTCACGGAAAATGGCAGCACAAATTTTCGATATAAAGAATTAACGCCTCTAGGTCAGCAGTCAACGACATAGATCAAAATGGCAACATACCTTTGCCGTGCGCATCCAACAGCGTTGGATCTAGCAATCAGTGTAAAGCAGAATATAAAGGTTATTGTGATTCTAAGCCTAGTGGTAATGGAACCAATAATTGCCTGAATAATGAATGCTTACCTTTGGTCTCTAAATGCCAAAAAGCCTGCTTTAGCTCTTATAAAGCTATTTGCAATCAACCTTTCAATGACGGTGGTGATTCATGATTCAAGTATTGATCAATAGAAATGCATAACTAATAAGGATAGGCTGCGCGAAACCGCAGCTTAATCCTATTGTTGTACAAGCTCGTTGTTATTAAAAGGAAATAGCTAAACTGAATTTGAATGATTCAGTCTCTGCCGTCAAACTAAATATCATCTTCAGAGTGGGTAAGTCTCTAGAATAAAGCCCCCTAGAAGAAAATCCCGTTGATAATAAGTCTCGCAGAAAATAAAAGGTT
>JBLHWO010000044.1:0-20212 GCA_047629215.1 Cellvibrionaceae bacterium
TGCCGCGCCTTGCCGTCATTTAAGGTAATGGTAATTTTTTCTGTTTGTTCTTTATCATCACGTCCTACTGCAACGCCATCGTTAGCCGTTATCCGCACACAGTAACTGGCATTGATTGTCCAACCCTTGCTCACTTAGTATTGGTTAATACAATCGCTCACCATACCCGTGTGTGTTGAGTGGCGCAAATACAATGGTTTTTTGTTTGGGCTTAATACGACCCATCCAATAGGCAACGCGCATTTTTTCACGCTCAGGAATAGTAATAATGCGATTAAAATCTCCCTCTTTACCCGTAAGCATATCTATTTGATAAATTTCGCGGCCATTAGTGGCGTAGGCCAGTCGGCACTGCAAGCGCTGGGCATAATCTTTGGTTTGGCGCACGCCTTCGGTATAACTCAGGTTTTCTCTTTTTGCTTATATCGCCGCCAACTTACGGCCACGGTATTCCAATACCTAATCACTGCTCAGACTTGAAACGCGTTTGCCCCCCGCCATAATACGCCCGTGGGTAATCCCTACCTCACGGCGAATAAAGCTAGTGTCTATCTACCCCAAGCTGCAAATACCAGTTGTGGGTCGATAAGAGTAGGGTGGGTATCTGCTTCGTTTTGGCTCATATCAATCCTTACGACTTTAATTTCATATTATTATGATCAAAAGACTTAAGCACTAAATTTAGCAGATATAACAAATTACTTTTTTTGTGCGTTTTTTTAAAACAAGTCACTGCCTTTGTCATCTGAGCTAGCTGCTCGGCACATTCACTTTATTGACTCTCTTCGACAAGCTTCCTTCGACAAGCTCAGGAGGGACGGTGGTATTGATAACCCACCCCGTTCACCCCGACCCTGTCGAGGGATCACCCATATCCCGCCCCCCCTGAGCTTGTCGAAGGGTCTGCACTTTTCGCTAACCGAGAAACCTCACCCCAATCACCCCGAATCATCGCTTCTTTCTTTTTTCGGCTCCAGCCTTTTATTCGCCGCTCCGAAATAAGCGCCTCTTCGCGAGAAGCAAAAGGCTGGCTAAATACCAGCTCTACAGGTAAACGAGATGCGGTATAACACGTTGAAAAATACCCGTACTGATGCTGATTTACCCGCTGTCCAAGGTTATCGGTATGGCCTGTATAATAACTGTCATCCTTGCACTTCAAAATATACACCCAAAAACTCATTGTATTACTCCCTGTGTTTTTTAATCCTAATATCTTCGACAAGCTCCCTTCGACAAGCTCAGGAGGGACGGTAGCGGTTGCATTTACCAATAGCATATACCCCACTCCCACCCTGAGCTTGTCGTAAAGTCACCCATATCCCGCACACCCTGAGCTTGTCGAAGGGTCGAGGGATTACTTTCGCTATATCACTCATTCGTCACCAACTCTACACAACAAAATCCACATGTAAAGAAAGGCGCGCCTTCGTTACATATAAAAAACCTTGCCTACACTTAATAATGAAAAAGTTGCACATAGCGGCTAAATATAAACACTCGGTTGCGTTGGTATCCCGTCATTTCGTCTGGCACTGCATCTTTCACCAAGGTATTTAATAGCGCAGAGGCGGCCTGATGACTTGCATTTAGCAAGGCCGCTGTATTATTCGCGGTAATCGCTGGGCGGCTGTATAAGCGATTAAGTAAGGTTTGTGCGTTTTCAGCTCGCTTACCGTAAGTCAAAATCAATGCGTCCATTTCGTTACGCAATGCCAGAACCCCCAAAAAGGTGTTCTTCCCCTTATTCGCGATTTCAATCACTGCCGACAAACAAAATTTACCCAGTGGGAAATATCGTGAGATTCTCGTACTCGCGTTAAGGCATCTTAGTAGCTACCACGGTGTCGTTCAAAAAAGTCCGATAAATACAGCGAGGGCTTTTTTAACAGCCCTTTATTCACCAAGTACAAGGTAATGAGTAAGCGACCGATACGGCCATTACCATCTAAGAAGGGGTGAATGGCTTCAAACTGATAATGGCTGAGGGCGATACGAATAAGATGAAGCACGTGAATAGTATCGTTTTACCAAAACAGCTCTAAGTCACCCATTAGCTCAGGGACGTGATCTTGATGCGGCGGCACAAAAGCGGCGTCGCGTAAACTACTCCCCCAATCCAGTTTTGGCTAACCCTAAACTCGCCAGGGGTTTTATTTTCGCCACGCACACCTTGCAGTAAAATGGCTTTCGTACCGAGGCCTCGCAATATCTGTTGCACAATAACAGCCATTTGGCGAACCCTCATAAGAGGAACACCCCATGAAATACCATCATTGCCTACCCTACTTAGTTACCCTTGTATTGACTTTAACGTTCACCTATTCAGGTGCCAACGCTGCCGCTTCAAAAATTACGCCACTGGGCAGTCAGGAAGGTGAGTTCTGCCAATTTGATCGCGCTTTGATTTTTGAAGACCCGGACGGTACCCGTATTTTGTACGATGCTGGTCGAACGGTTGCCGGTGCCAAAGACGCCCGTCTGGGTAAGATTGATGCGCTGCTAGTAAGCCATATGCATGGAGACCACGTGGGCGATAAACATATTTCCGCGCCGGTTAAGGGTGACTGTAAAAGCACAGCCTTTCCGCTTAGCTCATTACCCAATACCAACACGCTTAATATTGCTTTAGAGAAAGGCGCAAAAATAATTACCGGAAGTGAAACGCCTAAATTTTTCGCCAATAAACTCAAAGCATTAGGGGGTAAGCCTGGAGATTCTCAGCTGGTGCGTTTTGGTGCTCAGATAAAAGTCGGCGGTGTTACCATCACGACAGTACCTGAGGTTCATTCCAACAGTATATCTGGTCACATGATTGGCGGCGAACTGGGTGAAATGCTCAATGCATCTGGTCTTACTGCTCACCCCGGCCCTCCTACTGGTTACGTGCTGACTTTTTCTAACGGCTTAGTGGCGTATTTATCCGGTGATACCGGCATTACTGCTGAACAGAAAACGGTGGTTAAAGAACACTACAAAGCAACACTCGCCGTCATTAATATCGGTGATAGCTTTACAATCGGGCCAAAGAAGCCGCCTGGGTGATTAACGATTTGATCAAGCCGACATCGGTTATTGTTTCTCATGCTAATCAACCTTCGACAAAAGATGGCAAAGTCATTGCAGACACCCGAATAGATACTTTTATAAAGCTCAGTAAAAACCTCGTTCACGAACCACTGAGTGGACGTTCTATGAGTTTTAACCGTAAAGGTAAATGTACTGGGGGCTGTTAATATTTGGGCTTTAGTGGACAGAGCGGTAATGCTGTAACGAAAAAGCCAGCAATACTGCTGGCTTTTTTAACAAAAAAACTTTTTATTAAGAACAAGATACGTAAAGATTATTTTAGGCGTGCATATTTTTCGATTTTACTAGAAATATTTTACTTGCTTCTATTGCGTTTTCTAGATTTAATTTCAGTTCAATTTATTACAGTAAAGAATGTAATGACAGAGTACAAATATCTATTAGGCTAACTAGTAGTAAAATATATTTTTAAGTTAAATCTTGCTCTAGCTTCAGTCTGACATATATTTAATATTTTCATCAAAAAATCAATGGCTAGACAAGGTTAAAGCAGAATAATAACTTATTGCCGAACTGAAGGAGTTGTCAGTATCGGTCATAATGGCAATTCCATCGATGTATTGAAAATCCTTGCCAAACACTTTTTTCAAATCTTCTTTTAAATTACGCTTTTCCATTACCCAGCCATTGCTAGCATTACCCTGCTGTACGGAAAACATCATCGCTTTCTTTCCGGCGAAAGGGTTGGGCCAGGAAGTTTCTGCGGGAGATTGCTGAGACCATACATAATTGATTGCTTTAGTCCCCAGTATTGTCCAGCCGTCTTTGATCACCACGTAAATACGAGCCGCATAATCATCACCCGCTTTCGTTTTTTCATCAATTGAGTTTGGAAATTTCTCAACTTTCCAAGACCAACTCAGCCACGGAGTGCGATTAAGATCAATTCTTTCCTCAAAAAATAAGCCCGATGCGGTACCGTTACTTTCAGCTCGAATTACTGGCTGGTTGATTTTATCATCAAAACTGATTTCATAGAGGGTGTTGCCCATGAAACTTTTTGATTTCCACTGCATCATTGTTTCTGGTGGGTATTTCACAGAAATAGTAGGAATAGTAACGGTGGAAGAGGTGGCAACCGTTTGAGAAAGGCTCAATAAAATAAAGAGAAACCAAGGCATAAATGACCCAAAAATTATACTTTAATTAGACATGTACGCTGAGCAGACAGGCTCAGTCTAATTGGTTGATGTATTGTCGCGACCCGTCAATTAATTTTTTTGTGCTGATCCATATCAATGGTGAGAGTTTCTAAGCCAGTATTTTTGGACTGTTTCCTATTTTGGTACCATTTTAACCAAAACGCCAATAAGATCGCCAGATTAAATAGACAGTAAAAACTGCCAAACACACTGCCTACCAAAACGGCATAAAGCAAATTAAGGCTTTCAGCCAAAGTAAACCAAAGCCTGATATCAACGATGCGCTCTAAGCGCAAAGTGCCGATAGTGAAAATGATTGATGCAGTATAGGCGATAAATATTTCCGCTCCATGTTGCAGATAAAACCATTCTATGCTCAGACTGAGCAGATTCAGGCCCACAAAAAAGCCGGTCGTTAACCAATCGTTGAATTTTAGTGATACCAGATTGCGAACTACCGCCAATGAACAACCGACACAGGCGGCGTGTGCCTCGAGTCGAAAAAAGTGAATGGCGAGTAATAACATCGCCACACCAGAGTACATTCGATAAGCTTTGATACTCTGTTGTTGATAGGCGAGCACATTAGCGATTAAGGCTAATCCGGCGAATAATTCAGTGAGTATTAACGCGGAATTAAGACTGGGGATCAAAGAGATCACTAGTTAAGGCCCAAGCTTGACCATGAATCGGTGTAAGGCTTACCTCTGGTGTTCTCTATTTTTCTCAAAGCAAAATATAACTGTCCTATGAATCTGGTGGGTGGCTTGGGCAATGTTGTTAATCCTGCAGAGGGTTATTGAACGGCATGCTGTTTTAAAATATCAATATTAATGAGTTCTAACGTTTTTTGATGGGTTGAACTTGGGTTGATAGGTGGCGCCACGCCGGCTTCATATGCCTCCTTCCATCTTGAGGCACAAAGGCACCAGCTGTCTCCCGCTTTCAAGCCCGGAAAATCGTATTCAGGGTGGGGGGTAATGAGGTCATTACCTCGGTTCAATGAAAATTGAAGAAACTCATCGGTCACGATCGCACAAACTACATGAGTGCCCCGGTCGTGATGGTTTGTATTACAGCAACCATCACGTAAAAAGCCTGTCATTGGATTTATCGAACAGTTTTGTAATTCTGTGCCGAGGATGTTACTTGCTTTTAAATTGGTCATATTAGTGGATAGCTTTAAATTGGTGTTGATGAATCCTAAATGCTCGACTGGCTAATGACAAGCCTAATTAGTTTAATCCATCAGCCGACTCAGTAATATCCTCCCAGTCAAATATTACATTTATTGCATTGGTACCGTTTCTTAAAGCGTTGATCCGCCCAGCGAGTGTAAATTGAATCAGCAATAGAACTTATCGGCCAAATTCTCAGAATTTTGAACAAGATCCCGTAGGGTGTCTGCGACCAGGCGTAGACATTAGCATCCAGACCAACTAGCCATTCTCCATCCGCTTTACGCAGATGCAGTCGCTTTAATAGTTTATCCTTGCTGGGGAGGTCAGCGTCATTCGTTTGATGAATGTCGACAAAGTCTATACCGTCATTGCTCAAGCGTTTCAGCACTGAAATCTCTTTGCTGCACAAGGGGCAAGTGCCGTCATAATAGAGTGAAGAATTCACGATTTAGCCTCAGTACTGTTAATGTAAAAGTTAATTTAATTACTCAACTATGTATACGAAACAAGCTTGTAGAAAGTTTAGGCCTAACTACTTATCTGTTATTGACTAATACGCCACTATAATATCATTACGAATGTCATTGCGGTGAAAAAAGGCTAAGGTACAAGGTGGGTTGTAGCGAGCAAGTTCGGGCTCTCCGATAGGGCTAATGTCTTTATCCGCTAACCACAGTGAGACCTTTGCACGAAAGCTATTTTACTTTCATGGGGCGCTTTGGTCTTTATGAAGTAAGTGACCTTCGCGCTCGCGGGCATTGCTGAGTAACATTTTGCTAACAATATCAATCACTGTCAGTTGCTTTAGAGGGCTCAATTTGCGATTGAGTTCAAGCATGGTCAGTCCCCTTCATCGGCAACCACTACGGGTTCACTGCGATAAATTGATCCAAGGGCCACACCGGTGCAATTAACTGACAAGCGGCCATTGCCAACGATTTGATGTTTACGGGTTCTGTGGCTTCAGTCAGTGTTGCAGCGGTATTCATTAGCTTGTACTCCCATTGGCGATTGGTTGAGGATGAGAATGTGAGGTTTCAGTGAGTTTTTGTGGTAGCTGTTTACAGGACCAATAGTGTAATAATCTGTGGTAAAACCATTCATCTAAATAGAGACTGGCATAGATTATTGGGTACAGTCGACGGCTTAAGCCGCCATTGGGCCAGAGTTGGCGTGCAACAAACAGCAAGAAAAACAGAGAGAAGGCAAGCATCACTACCGATACTTGGGCCTGAGTCACGGCGAGCTGGGGGAACAAGCCGGCGGTAATGGTGGAAAATAGTTGCTGGCTGGGCAGATAAAGGCTGAGTACACTCAGACCACTGAGTGCCACTAGTCCATACAGCCACTGGAGAGGATAGCGCAGGGACTCAGCAATAAAGATGGTGATACCAATGGCGAGTATAGTGCTGACTATCATCGTGCCCCAGGTCATTTCACCCGCGATTCCAAAGAACTGGGCTATTCCAATTAAAAGCGCAATTATGCCGGTTATCAGTGAGCCACTGACAAGCCAATGCCAACCACGACTCGACCCGTGGCTGCCATCACGGGCACTGCGGATATGGGAATCGACAATATCGCCGCTGCTGAGAAAGCTGGAGGCCTTATAGAAAGAGTGGGCGACCAGATGGAGCAGTGCGAGGATGTAAAAACCCAAGGCGATTTCCATTAACATAAAGCCCATCTGTGCACAGACTGACCACGCCAACATGACTTTAATGCTGATGCGGGTCATCAAGGTTAAGCTGGCGATGATGGCGGTCAAGGCACCAACAATTAACAGCAGCCACTGGGCAAAGGATGCCAGCGCTAACACATCGGCAAAGCGCAGCAGCAAAAAGCCACCGATATTAATAATGCCGGCATGGAGTAGCGCCGAAATGGGTGTTGGCGCTTCCATCACTTGCAATAACCAGCCATGGAAGAGAATTTGGGCACATTTAATGATCGCGGCTAGGGCCAATAGTACGACCGCCAGCTCAATAGTCCAGGGCAGGTCGGAACTGTTTGCCCAAAACGCTATTATATCGCTGATCAGTAGACTGCCACTCCCAAAGGCTAATATGGCTAAGGCTGCCAGTAATAAAATCTCAGTGACACGGCTGAGCACAAATTTTTTGTGAGCAGCCAACATTGCCTTGGCTCGGTCGGGGTGCCTGCATTGCTTGCACCTCGCCGATGTAAAATTGAAGAGATACTCGGTGTAACACTCCAAACTCCTGATTGCTTTGCTGATTTTGACCAGGTGGCTTAAGCGATAATCGATTCTCAATAAGCTGGTCCGCTTGATTTAATACAGACACCACCATTGCCATGGTTCGTCGCAATTCCCCCATATATTTATTTTTGTGTTCTATGGCTTTCGTTAATTCTGCGTAGAGAGGTTTGTCTTGCTCCATCGTTGCCTGACAACGCTGCGCTAGAATTAAAAATTCATGCTCGTAAAGCAAAGAATGATAGCCTGAGATAAATTTACCAAGGCTGCTGTTACGCCGCCCAATTAACCGTTGCAGGTCACATTGTGATAATTGAAGAAGTTGCAGGACATTAACGTTACAGCAGGAATGTCATATAGCAGCGTTCTTTTGCTTGAATATAGTATCAAACCTCTGGAGGATTGGGTGTGGCCTTTCCTATAATCAAGAAAATACTGAAAATAAAAAATGCTGGCTTTAATGAGTGATTAATTGTCTGTCTCCAACTGACCTATAACATTAACATTTCCCGATTTATCAACGTCAATAATCACCAGTTCGCCAGAGCTGGGGGAAACTCCGGTTAATCCGGTAATATTAACTTGATGAGTCACTAAAATTATCGGCAATGTCGGTTTGTTTTTATCAAGTGAATTATTGTTTTTTAACCATTCTCTAAGCTGTTGTGTTTGTTTAGATTTGCGTTCCGAGCGTTGAAAAAAAGAATTGATTATAGGTAGTTCAGTGACCTCGCCTAAACCAAGTAAGCGTCCGGTCTCTAAGCTACGACACCATTGGCTAGAAAAAACAGCGGCTTGTTGGATACCCTTAGCCTTTAATAGTTTGCCAATACGCTGTGCTTGTTGACGACCCTGCTCTGAAAGATTGCGCTGAGTATTGCAATCACCGACATCGAAATAGTCTGGATCACCAAACCCCGGAGCTAAGGCGTGCCTCAGCAAAATGACATGTTGCCCAGATTTAAGTACGTTTAGTATTGTTGAATCCAGCTTGGTTTCTATATTATCAGCAGCAAAATTTTTTGGTGATATACTGGCAGTAATGAATATACATGCCAGAAAAATTACTTGGTTAAATCGTTTCAGTAGAAAGTAAAGTGAGACATTATTTTTAATAAACATTCTTTTCATCCTCTTATTCATCTAATATTGCCCTTAGCGCTTTTTCAATCAAATATCGGGCTTGGTTGGCATAGGAATAAACGCAAGCATGCACTGCAGCCTGCTTCCAGTTTTCGGCCCCACAGGTTTGACTGTACTCTTCGAAGGCGCTTAGTCGGCGAATCAAATCGCTTAAATGGGGTGGGCATTCGCAATTCAATTTATTAGACAACGCTTCCGCTTCGATCAGAGCCTCTTCATCAAATTGCCGTGGTTGGCTATTGGGTAGCGAAATATCAAATGCTTTACTGTTTTGGTCGAGGGCGGATAAATTTGTTGTCAATCTAAGCACTTTATTCACGGCTTGGTCAATATGCGATGATTCAATACTCCCTGATAGTAGGGTAATGCCTTGCCGCTGTAATGTTTCCAGGACTTCTTGGTTAGAATACAAATACAGGACGATCACATGAATCTTTTTTTTGCTGGTTTTTTCTAGTAGTTCAATATGTTTTTGATTGAGAGAATTTTGTTGCAGTATCAATAGTTTTTTATCACTTAGTGCTTTATCCATTGATTCTGGATCAGATAACCACTTATCCCCTTCGATCTCTGTACAGGCCATAGCAAGTTTTGGGTAGCGTTTAACATGAGCTTTGAAGTAATGGCTCAAGCTAATGCCGACTATTTGCGTCTTGAGTGTACCACCTAGGTTATCCGTTTCAGCACTATGATCGCCTGCTTCAAGCAGCAGGCTGCTGAGTGTTTTGGTCTCCAATTGGGCAATATCACCAATGCGCATGCCCTTGCCCATCAGTTTTTTAATCAGCCGCAAATGGTCAATGTCCGTTGCGGTATATTCTCGCTGGCCACCTGGGCTGCGATTCGACGGACCCAGCTGGTAGCGGCGCTCCCACATTCTCAGGGTATTGGCATTGATACCGGTCATTCGCTCGACGACTCCAATGCTCATCCTCGCTTGCTCTACATAAACACTCTCTTTCACAAGGTATCCTCTTTGTTATTAATGCCGGTATCAGTTCATTTTGACCATGTATTGTATAAGTATATTCTCATAAAAACTAAACTATTCTACAGAAAGTACGTAAATCTGGCTAGAATGTATAGGTAATGTATAGGTAATGTATTGAAATGCTAAACACAAATAATGATTGCACTAACGAACTAAACTTTAATGAGCATGCTGGAACTCTCGGAATAGATGCACGAAGCTATAGTTTAGGCTCTGGACGGGTATCATCCCCCAATGAAACTCATCACTCGGACGACTTAGTGGCCGACGCTATTGATTATACCCGGATCAAGCTGACGTCATTCCGATTATTGAGCAGCTTAGAGGAGCGCAACTTAGCACTGAAACTAGCAAGTACTAGCCAAACGATTGCCCTAATTATACTCACGTGGGAGCAAAGCGCGCGAGAGCTAATGAAGCTACTAGTCACCGCTACGACCAATGGTTTAAACAAAAACCAGTTTGCGATTGGTGAACACTATTTCGCCTTTCGCAGTGAGTTGGCTCATTTCGTCAATGCAGATGACAACGCCACTTCCGTGCCGCTATTAGTGAAAGCCTTGCAAGCGGAAATGCCATCTATTGAATCAGGCGGTGAGCTTTCATCGAACTTGATTAAGTCTATTTCGATCGTGGATTGGCCTGGCCCTTTGATGCTTGCCTTGGCAGCACGCCACGGTAGCAAGGGCACACCTGCTTCGAACTTAGAGCAAGCTATTAATAAGTATTTGAGCACCCATGATCAGCCTGACAAAGGACGACTCCCTGCGGATGAGCATAGAGCTCAACTTGATTACCACGCCAAAACTTATCTTGATGCACGCGAGACCTTGGTTAAGCACAACCTCAGGTTAGTATTCCACGTAGCCAAACGCTATACACAACGTTCAGATCAACTAGTTGACCTAATACAGGAGGGAACCTTTGGGTTGATGCGAGCGGCAGAAAAATTTCGGTCTGCCGTGGGTTACCGGTTTTCCACCTATGCCTACCAATGGATCGAATCTAAAATCCGCTTAGCTCGTGTCAACATCGACAGGGTGATTACCATTTCCCCGGAGTATAACAATGATCTGATCAGGCTATCACAGTGGATGGGACGTCAAAAGTCCACAAGTGAACATGGGTCTCTGCAAGACTTACTGCAAGATTTGAACATTAATAAAGAGCGGCTTGATAGCTTGATGCGGATAAAGCAATACAGCTTATCATTAGAAGAAAACGGCACCAATGAGGGACTGTCATTACATACAAAAATCGCTGACCCTGATGCCAATTTTGTCGAAACAATTTTTAATGAACGCCACGCAGACCATTTTAGTTCAATTATGAATTCTGTTCTCACGGAAAGAGAATGTTATATTGTAAATGAACGCTTTGGGCGACTTAATAGCGATTTTAAAACATTACAGGAGTTAAGCAATATTTTGGGAATTAGTCGAGAACGAGTGAGACAACTTGAAGGCAGCGCATTAGAAAAGCTGCGTAACTGGATAAGTGGCCACGACTTATTGCTCAATATACCTTAATTATCTCAACCTTTTTAACGTCAAAAACTAGTGAGGATATTTTTATGAAATCTATAATTGTAGGCAGTTGGAATCTTGTTATGGATAATCGTTATAATCCTCTCCGCTATTTGGATATGGCATTGCAGCACTACTTGAAGCAAGTGCTGGCGCGGATGTGGAGTCTGATATTTGCATTGTCCTTTCTTTCAATTTTTGAGTTTCAAATGGTGTGGTTGTCGCACCTGCTTGTTATTGCAGGGGTCTTTGTAACCCTCTCAGTATTTAAGTATGCGGAATCTAGTTTCACGAAAAAAGCCCTATACAATACCTTAGCTATGCTTCCGTGTGTGTATGGCAAATGAATCGAGGAGCTTAATGATGCTACTAAAATTGTCTTTTTCCGTGATAGCTGCAAGTTTAAAAAAGTTTTCCATCAACCGAAGCGAGATTTTATTATGAAACTTACCCTGAAAAAATGTATAACCCTGATTTTCATACTCACAGCGCCTGCACTAGCCCATGCGCAAACCGAGCCGCCAGCCAAAGAAATAACCTGTCGTGTTTGTCATGGGGCAAGTGGCGCTGCACCCATAGCTCCGAATTACCCGAAACTGAATGGGCAAAATAAAGTCTACCTCGTGAGCTCCTTAAAAGCATATCGTGATGGACAACGCAAAGGCGGCCTTGCTGGGGTTATGGCCGCTCAGGCAGCCCAGTTGAGTGATGCTGATATTGAAGCACTGGCCGCTTATTATGCCTCACAAAAATAAGGCCTCACAGAGATATAGCTTCAAAAAATAACGCTCTGCGACAGTAGTTTGGGCACTTGCAGGCAAACTACTCAATGTTATTTTTTAAGCTCTATTTTCTGTACATGGTATCGATTTTTTCTAAAAATAATATTCTCTCTTTCCTGCTGGAATAATCAAACGAGAATTTGTTGTGAAAAAAAATATCCAGGCGTACATAATCATTGCGTATGGTTATTGTATAACCATCGAAATCCGAGTGAGCAGTCAGGCCATTTAAACTGTATTCATCGCCATTACGGTAACCTTCGGTAGTAATTCTATTAAAGGCGCGAAATGCTTTTTTGAGATTAACTTTTTCGTTCATGCAATTGGATTCAAGGTAACGTATCCCAGGCAAGGCGCCATGAAATACTGATTCATTTTATACGCTAGTGCGTAAATATACGTAAAGTCAACACAGGCAGATGGCCTCGATTGATTGCTTAAGTCGTCGCGGTTAACTATTTTTAAATACAGATCAACGAATAGCGAATCAATATGCCAAATCAAAATATTGTCATCATCGGTGCCTCAGGTGGTCTTGGCTCTGCCTTTGTTAAGGTATTCGCTGATGACCCCACCAATACAATCCATGCACTCTCTCGTTCAGAAATAGAAAATAAGTTAGCCGATGTCAACTACGGTAGGGTCGATTTTCTTGATGAAGCATCTATCAAGCAAGCAGCGGAACAAAGCGCCCAAAATGGACCTTTGGATTGTGTGATTGTTGCCAGCGGGATGCTTCACGATAGAGACTTGATGCCCGAAAAGTCGCTGCGCGATTTAAATACTGAGAGTTTTCAGAGGTGTTTTGTCGCCAACACCATTGGCCCAGCTTTGGTTGCTAAGCACTTTTTACCCAAGCTTCAGCGAAACCAGCGATCAGTATTTGCCGCGCTATCGGCGCGTGTTGGCAGTATCGGAGATAATCGCTTGGGGGGATGGTATGCCTATCGTGCCTCGAAAGCGGCACTGAACATGCTGATAAAAACGGCTAGCATTGAAATTGCTCGGCGTCAAAAACAGGCTATCGTAGTGGGGCTGCACCCCGGCACGGTGGATACAAATTTGTCACAACCCTTTCAACAACGAGTCCCCAGTGATAAATTATTCACTACGGATTATTCAGCAAGACAATTGATCAACGTTTTACAGGGGCTTACGGTAGAGGATAGCGGTAAGGTGTTTGCCTGGGACGGTAGTGAGGTGCCTTGTTGACAGCATAGCATATAACTTAAAAACCATAGAGTATCAGCGGTCAAAACCCGATGAAAAATTCTCTGCTTAGCACGACTATTGACGCCCAAGAACTCGAGCACTTCCAACAACTCGCAGATACCTGGTGGGACCCCCCGGGCCATTTTGCCGTTGCACACTCTCAATCGTTTACGGGTCAAATGGATAATTAGTCATCTTCAGAAATCAGCGGTTGGCCATCAACAAGGCCGAATACCCCTGGCTGGGTTGTTGTTCTTGGATGTTGGTTTTGGCGGGGGTATACTCAGTAAATCTTTGGCTCGTTTGGGTGCAAAAGTGGTGGGTGTTGATGTGGTGGAAAAAATATCACTATTAATCGCACGCTGCAAATATAGGGCACGATATTCTGAGATTAAGGCTTTGCTGGAGCGAGATAATTTTATTGTGCAACATGCCACGGGTGTTGCCATTAATCCTTTCAATCGAACGATGAAAATGACACCAGTGCCGGGGGTGAATTATATGTTGTTTGCAAAACGGCAGGAAAATAAACAATGAACCTTTTGGCTGAGATGAATATTCCTTGTTTTTCTAAGGCGGTATTTTCTGATTTTATTTTACGTGAACTTCGTTCTGATCATGCGGGTGAAACCGGTGCTGTTTTTATTTACAAAGGTGTACTCGCCGTTGCTCGCGACCCAGTCGTTCGAATTTTTGCTGAGGATCATTTAGTTACTGAAAATCAGCACTTGGATTTTTTTAATCAATGGCTGCCAAACAATTATCACAGCAAACTACTTTTTTTATGGAAGCTATCTGGATTCTTTCTCGGCGCATTTTCTGCGCTGATGGGTAAAAAAATACTGTTTCTAACCATTACTGCCGTGGAAACTTTTGTCGTAAAACACTACGCAAAACAAATCAGCTACTTACATTCACAAGGAAGTTCACTGGAGAAGAGCCTGATACCGATTCTTGTCAAATTTCAAAGTGAAGAGCAATACCACTGTGCAGATGCCGAGAGCAGATTAGGGCACGCCGGATCCGTCGCTAAATTGTGGTGCTCTTTGGTTGGTCTTGGCTCTTCTCTGGCAGTAACAGTAGCTAAAAGAGTGTAGAACTATGGTGGATGATGCTGGAGAAAGTGACCCCTTAAGTTTCAACATCGGCCTTTACTGGTTCACTAATGACCTGCGAGTCGAAGACAACCACGCGCTGTTAAACGCGCTGAAAAACCCCGCCATATCATTTGTGTATACACAGTCGACCCGACTTGGTTTATACTAAATCGTTATGGCCAAAAGTCGATGGGCGAGCATCGCGGGCAATTTTTATATTAGTCACTCTACGAGTTAGAGCAGCCACTTAAAAACTTAGGGCAACAACTGCTTATCGTTTACAACGCACTACTTGATGCGCTAGCCATATTAATCTCGAAGTATGATGTAGATGCAATTTTTATCAGCTAAAACGCAGCTTCTTATCAACATAAACAATGGCAGCTGTTGCAGCAACGGTATCGGATGCTTTATTTTGAAGATCCTGCTAGTCACACGCTATTTTCTTAATCTTCGCTACCATTTTCTATTGACGATTTTCCCCAAAGTTTATCAAAGTTCAGAAAAGTTGTGGGACCTCTGCAAAATCAAGTAAGTATTTCGATAATCAAATCTTTGCCACCGCCGCGCCTAAGGTACTTCGCTGGTCACGTCCCAAGTACGCGGATTCGGTAAAACTTTTCGCCCAAGGTGGCGTTAAGTAGCAAAAAAACCTCACTAGGTTTTACCCAGAACGATTCCAGCGCTGGCGCCAAGGCAACACGGCGTTCCCGCTGGTCAATGCTTGTATGAAACAACTCAATGCCACCGGTTATATGTCCAATCGCGGTCGTCAGATAGTGGCGAGTTGTTTCGTCAACGAACTCAATCTGGACTGGCGCTATGGAGCGGCTTATTTTGAGCAACAACTGGTGGATTACGATGTGGCACCCAACTGGGCAATTGGCAATACCTAACGGGCGTTGGTATGGATCCCCGAGGTAAACGGCACTTTGATATCGATAAGCAAACGGCGCTTTATGATCCAGATAATAGCTTTATTGAAAAGTGGTGTGGCAAAACGGATTGTACTGTCCTGGATTCAGTTGATGAGGCTGATTGGACAATCGTTAATAATTAAAATGACAGGTGATGAAGATGTCTGAGAATACTATGGTTTTTAAGGATAAGGCTGTTAGAGGAAATAACGCTGCCACGAAAAAACATCCTATACCCCTGCGACTAACTTGCCGATGATGTATTGTTGACTGCAAAAACTACAATTATTGTAATGGCTTATTGTGGCGAATGGACAGTCATTCTGCAAAAGCCAAACAAAAAAGTTTTTAGCCTCTAAAATATATTCAACGTTCTGAGATGAGCTGGTCGATTACTTCTGTAATCTTTTTATCGCTGGGATCAACATTAGAAGCGAAATACATAATACGTTCACCATCAGCACTGATTAAGTATTTATTGAAGTTCCAGCTGGGTGCTCGACTGTTTACTGCTAAATGTTTGAAAATAGGGTGAGCGTCTTTACCCTTTACGTCTATCGGTGACACCATCGTAAATTCTACACCAAAGTTTTCATAGCAAATGGAGGCCGTGATTTTTTCATCCTTGGCTTCTTGTCGAAAATCATCGCTAGGGAAACCAATAATCACCAAGCCCTTATTACCGTAGCTCTTATGCAATGTTTGCAGCGACTCAAATTGGTAAGTAAAGCCACAATAGCTGGCGGTATTGACTAACAATACAGGATTATTGTCGATAATTTTGCAGAGATTGACTTTGGAGGCACTGTGCAGTTTAGGCAAGCTATGATTCAACCACTCGGGGCAATTCTCGGCTGCAGCAAAAGGCAAATTAAAGCAGAGAATTAAAAATAGAGTCAGTTTATTCATGGGAGCTTACCTTTTATTTGATTCAATTTACTTATCTACCTATTGTACGACTTTGTCAGACAAAGAGTTTATGATCGCATCTATATTTGAGGCGTCTTGTGCTCACTCGTAAACCAACCACGCCTTTACTTCAAAATAAAATACTGTGTATTATTACAGTATTTTATTTTGAGAGAACCTGATGAACCGATAACGTAAACTTGCTGTTTTCGATAGTTTTATTCTTTCAGATCGATATATAGTTGCGTAGTGAATGAGCCGATCTATTGCCGCTAACATCATCAGGTCCAAACTGTGTTAGTTATCTATTTTTTTCCATCGGACCGCGTTTTTACGTTGTAATCCGCTTCGGAATCTCGTGTTTTTTTACCGTCAACACCTTTGTATGGGCGATTGTGATGAGCTTTAATCACGCTCGTATCAACAATACTAATGGCTCCATTTTCAATGTGTAAATCTTGCTCGCTGAGCTGCTGGCTCACTTCTTCTAAAAATATACTTTGCAGTGCTTGTGCTTCAGGCTTATGACAAAAGTTCCACAGCGTAATATGATCAGGTACTGACTGCGACAAACTGAGGTCAACAAAACGACGAAAGAGCAAGTCTCGCGCAAGCTACTTTTCCAATTGTGGATCACTTAAGTCATACCATGCCTGCAAAATCAGTGGTTTGAAAATCATTAGCGGCGGCCACGCTTGTTAACTACGTCTTTTATTGTGAATAGTCTCAAGCTTTTTTTCGAAGCGCGCCCAATCAATCAGTTCAAACTTACCCCACCATGACATCATTACTAAAAGACCTCAATTGTTATCCCCAAATATTATTTTAATAAAGATTTATTTAATAGGAATAGACTGACAATTGCCGTTACAAAGTCACCCAATGGCTAAATATAAAACGCCATTTTACAGAGTTTTTTATGGGTAGCTAAAGTTTTAGTGGCATTCATTCAATTCGATAATGGGATAAACCATGAGTCTTAATGTTAGTAAAAACGACAGTCATTCGAATACTTCTTCCAAGTTCTCTACAGCCAAATTAAAATTTTCCCACTTGCAACTCATATCGCTAAAGCTGTCGAATACCAAGAACTTAACTGAGGTTTTAGATTGTACTTCAGTGGGCTTATGTTTCAGATTGTTCAGCAAGTCAAGCTTAGCGTTAAACCGGTACTATACCATTTTCAAAAATTGTAGAATTACCCTATTTTAACCCACATAGTTTTCGTAATACCTTAGCGGCATTGGGGCAACAACTATGAAAAATTCCTGAAGAGTTTAAAGCATGAAGACAAAACCGACAGCCTGATTACAGTGCTGACCAAGGGTAAATGTACTGGCAAAAAGGTTATAAATGCTCTTGCCCATGCCAGGGCGAACAACAAACCAGACGGCTTGAAAACTGTGCAGTAAAATTTTAGCCTTCATACTTATTTTGGTATCGACGAAATTAACATCGAAACCCATGAAAAGTGGACCCAGAATGATTGGCAGGAAAGTCTCTTTTTTCAAAGGAGTGATTACCTTAAACACTACTTAACAAGTGATGAGAAATTTTGTACTGCCGAGGGAGGGAATGAACAAGGGAATGGTTCTAGACTGTGCACTGATAGCTATCGTAAGATTCCTTCAACTAATAGCAATATCTATCTTCAGGTAAGTGGTCATGCTGAAGAAAATGTAGATGAGGTAATGGAAAATATCAACAATTCTCCCGATGCCGCTGTATTAATGAAACGTTAATACTTGCGCACTGAAGCCATCGCAAAAGTAACAATAGGTAGCAATGGTTAAGAACATATTAGTATCGGTGCATCTGAATCTCATGGGCAATCCTCCTATCCTATCTATCCTATCTATCGTATTGGCTCGTATAGGATGATGAGTCTTGTACAGGCTCTAGAGCGAGCAGTGAATGGCAATTTATCTTTATTTGAATCCTAGGTGGAGTAGTCAATATTTGAAAAAGTCGCCTCCATAAACTTTGATTCCGCGAAACATCCAAACCTCTTTTCGGCCGGTGGGGCAGCCTTCGCCCCAACAGCTTGGAACAATCTCATTGTCAACGAAGAATGAAGATTTTGAGGCATAGTAATCCCAACTGCCGTGACCATCACCTTTCGAATTCGCAATTTTATTTGTATACCAGGGATCCTCATTTTCTGTGAAAATGACAACGCTGTCTTTATCTCCTTCCGAGATATCCTTGATGAGATTACACAATGCAGAGCTTTCGCCCGTAAAATCACGCCAATGCGCATTATTTACGTCAGTAACAGTCGGTTATTCACCATCTCCGAGCACTTTCAAACGCTCATGAAGGTCTTTGTTGCTGACTGGGTCGTTCAAGTCGGCAACTACTGTTGCTAGGCGGTCTTTTTGGGCCAGGTCTTTGACCTTGGCAAACGCTTCCTCTGACTTAAAAACTGTTCCTTCAAAAGAGTTGTTCAGGGGGCTTTTGTCTTTAGCCCACGACCACAGAAGCTTTTCATTTGTTGCGAGGTAGGTTTCGAATAGGCGAGTAATTTCCGGTGCCTCATAAAGCGAGCCTGAAGAACCACTAAAGGGGATCTATTAATTTGGATTAGGCCCGTAACTGGCTTATCACCCATGACCGCAATATTACCTGGCTGTACACCGACTTTTTTGGTCGCGATGCTAACGGAGTTAGGGTCTTGCTCGTTAGCGAATAAAAACTCAAGTCCCTTCCTGCCCTCCCAGTCTTGCAGTAGTCTTTTCAGCTCCTCATTTGGTGTATTGATCATAGCCGCGCTCGAACTATATTCTGGAACGAGACGTGTGCTCGAAATAGGCTCTGGTTCCTGACGCAAAGGCCCACAAATTGGTGGGGAATCTGCTTGTGACCTCCTTTTTTGGCTGCCAACAAGCCAAGGGCAACCACAGATGTAGCACTTAATAACAGCCTTTTCCCCAGGCTGGGGCCAGCTACAGTTCTAGCTCTTTGTGTTTGCTCTTTAGGTTCTTGGCCTCTGGCCTGATCAACAGCGTTTGAATGTTGACGGTGTCTAAGAGCACTCGACACAGGTGAAAATTGCATGGTTTTACCTTTCTTTGCTTCGGCAAGCAATCACTGAAACTCTTCCAAAGAATCAGTTAAATAAGCTTGCTGTAATATTAAATATTTCTAGCGTCACAATGATTCGCCAATGATTCACTATGTTGCTTCCGCACTTAAATTGTTTAGCCAATTAGCGGGCGGCTCGCTAGAGTTTCATTGTGTTTCTTTTAGTTCCGTAAAAAAGTAGGCGCGAGCCAAGCTGCTTTACAAAAAGGGTCAAAGCGCTTGAAAGCTCGGCCCCCAAAAACCGTTTTTTCACAATTGATAGAAAGTAAAGAGCAAAAAGTGGACATTCGATGCCTAAGCTCTAACTAAGCCTATAAAACCGCTAAGTGGTTGACTATTGCTACTGCTGATAAAGGAACTTTTTTGAGAGAAAGGGCACTCATGAGCTAGTTAATCTAGTGGAGTTACTCGAAATGGTTAGAAATAACCCAAGAAATAGAAATAATGTACAGGGGCGGGAAATGGGCTATGTTGCGCGAGCAGGTGCTGCTCAACGTAACAGAGTAAATAATAGAGAAGATAACCAAGGTGTTGGTGCTCAAGTAAGATCTTTGGCCATATCATTACTTAAAACCCCTGGGACCTATGCTGCCTTATTAGCCGTAATGGGCGCATCTTATGCTGGGTATAGGGGCAAAACAATTCCTCTGTCACAACCTCAGGTAAAAGTACCCCAGCCAGCGGCACCAAAAGTTCCTGAGCATATTATGAAACTCGATTACTCAAAAGGTGATGATGCAAGCAGCTTAGAAGAGTTAACTAGAGCAGTAGGAAAGGACTATACGATAACACTAAATGAACTCGCGAAAGACCCGAGTTCATTTGAAAAGGGGCAGATTCTAGTTATGGGTGAAGACCATAGAAACGCAAGATTACCCGGTATACCGGGAGGTAGGGGTGCTGTGCTTCTTGAATCTGAA
>JBLHWO010000045.1:0-20123 GCA_047629215.1 Cellvibrionaceae bacterium
TTGGTTTTTTTGTTTGTGGTTTTAATGTAGCCTTATTGGTTTGTTCAATGTTGTAGGGGCTTATTCTTCAGGCTTAATTTCTGGCAAATGGCCAATGCGAAAATTATTGTCATTTATTTACTTGGGGCGGGCGATATTGATTACGGTGTTTTTATTCACGCCACCTTCTTTGAGTAGTGTTATTATTTTTAGTATTATGATGAGTTTGTTGTGGTTAGCAACCGTTCCGCCAACATCAGGTTTGGTTGTGGTTATGTTTGGTGCTCGCTATATGTCATTACTCTACGGTGTGGTTTTGTTAAGTCACCAACTAGGCAGTTTTTCAGGGGTTTGGTCGGGGGGATGGCTCTATGAGCATTACGGTAGCTATGATTTTGTGTGGTGGTTGAGCGTGGGCTTGGCTTTGTTAGCGGCTTGCGCTCACTTACCCATTAAAGAACAGCCGGTGGCTCGCTTGTCTCATGGGTAAACGGTTATTCCAAAGAAGATTAACAAAAATACGAAAAGCTATGAATGCAAATAATAACGGGAACGATTGGCCTCTGGGTGGAAGTCATGTTATTCAGGCTCTTAAAGCAGGGCGCCGCAATAGCCGAAAAAATTGGCTTGTGTTGATTTTGTTACTCTTCTTTTCCGCCTATATTGTTTACGGTTCAAGCGATGAGCTGCTGAGTCATTATTACGCAGGTGAACACCTCGGGATGAAAGAGCTAATAGTTTTTCCTTTCCCTTTCCTATTTTTATTTCTACAGTTTAAACAAACGTATAAGCGCGCAAAATTTGGTGATACCCTCTTGTAATGAACCCATTCCCAGCTGTTATTGGTCACGCTTTTTTCGGTTATGCTGAGGTTAATAAAAATAGTGATAGCTTGCAGTTTTCATCTGAATTGGTGTTGATGAAAAAAAGAAATGTATAAAGCTGAGGCGGCAGAGTCTAGAGTGAATATGGTTTGGAGGATGCCTGTAAGGCTTATTCAAGAAAGGGCCGTGATCGGCGCGCGCTTGTTATTAAGAGCGGATATGCAGCTAATAAACCTCCGTCACAGTTTCCTTATAGCGATAACTAATATTTTTGGCGGCTATCTATTTTTTCGTATGATAAATCTGTTAGGCGTAAATGGAGTGTCTCAGTTGTTGCCAGTGATGAGTATTCTTAACGCTTTGTAAGTATTACTAATCATTTTTTAATTTAATTATTTTCAGGAAAAAATCATGTCCGAAGTAGTCAATCCTGACGCTTATGAATCTACCCCAATAAAAAGTTATGCCGAAAAAGCGTATTTGGATTATTCCATGTATGTAATTCTTGATCGTGCTTTGCCTAATATCGGTGATGGTTTAAAACCGGTTCAAAGGCGAATCATTTATGCGATGAGTGAGTTGGGTTTAAAGTCAACGGCTAAATTTAAAAAATCCGCGCGCACAGTGGGTGATGTTATTGGTAAGTTCCATCCCCATGGTGATTCTGCTGCCTATGAAGCTATGGTGCTAATGGCGCAATCATTTTCTTACCGGTATCCATTAATTGATGGGCAAGGTAACTGGGGTGCGCCCGATGATCCTAAATCTTTTGCGGCAATGCGTTACACAGAATCTCGTTTAACGGCTTACAGTGATGTGCTCTTAGGTGAGTTGGGTCAAGGCACGGTTGACTGGGCGCCTAATTTTGATGGTACTCTAGACGAGCCGAAGGTGCTGCCTGCGCAAGTGCCTAATATATTATTAAACGGCACAACGGGTATTGCGGTAGGGATGGCGACCGATATTCCTCCTCATAATTTACGTGAACTTATCACTGCAACTGTTCATCTTTTGCAGCACCCCGAAGCGACAAGTGCGGAGCTCTGTGAATACGTCACTGCACCCGATATGCCTACCAGTGCTGAAATTATTACGCCCAAAGCAGACATTATTAAAATGTATGAAACGGGTCGTGGTAGTTTGCGTATGCGCGCCATCTGGTCTCAAGAAGATGGCGATGTAGTGGTGACGGCGCTGCCACATCAAGTCAGTGGCGCTAAAATCATGGAGCAAATTGCTGCACAGATGCAAGCAAAAAAATTGCCTATGGTTGCTGATTTACGTGATGAGTCCGACCATGAAAATCCAACACGTTTAGTTATTATTCCCCGCTCTAATCGTATCGATATTGATCAGTTAATGAATCATTTGTTTGCCTCCACGGATTTAGAACGTACTTATCGTATTAATATGAATATGATTGGTGTTGATGGTTTGCCGGCGGTTAAGTCGTTGCATGTTATTTTAGGTGAGTGGCTTAAGTTTAGAATGGTGACGGTGCGTCGTCGTTTGCAATATCGTTTAGATAAGGTATTGAGACGCTTGCATATTTTGGAGGGCTATTTAGCGGCTTTTTTAAATATTGATGAAGTAATCGAAATTATCCGCAGAGAAGAAAAGCCTAAAGATGAGTTGATTAAACGCTTTAAGCTTACCGATATCCAAGCAGAAGCTGTCCTTGATTTGAAATTGCGTCAAATCGCAAAGTTGGAAGAAGTAAAGATTCGAGGCGAGCAAAGTGAACTTGAAAAAGAGCGTGTTGGTTTAGAAACCACTTTGGGATCGGCGACTAAATTAAAGAATTTGGTTAAAAAAGAGCTGCAGGGCATCTCTGATAAATATGGCGACGACAGGCGATCTCCTATAGTTATTCGGGGCGAGGCTCAGGCCTTAAGCGCAAGTGATTTGCTAACTAGTGATCCAGTTACTGTTGTGATTTCAGAGAAGGGTTGGATTCGCGCGGCTAAAGGTCATGATGTGGACCCGGAGTCATTAAGTTATAAGTCGGGTGATGTTTACCAATTCGCTACTCTTGGAAAGTCCAATCAAAATGTACTGCTCATTGATTCTACTGGCCGGAGTTACGCCTTAGCTGCGCATACCTTGCCTTCCGCGCGTGGTCAGGGCGAACCTGCTAGCGGCCGTTTAAATCCACCCAGCGGCGCTAGTTTTATGGGCTTGCTTATGGGGCAGGATGACGAACGAGTGCTGATTGCTAGTGATGCTGGATACGGTTTTGTAACAAAGTTGGGCGACTTATATACAAAAAACAAAGCGGGCAAAGCGTTGCTGACTTTACCTAAAGGTGCGAAAGTATTACCTCCCATCATTGTAAAAGACGACGCTAGTCTGGTTGTTGTTATTAGTAACGAAGGCCGAATGTTGCTCTTTTCTTTATCGGAATTACCTGAGCTAGCACGAGGAAAAGGTAATAAGATGCTAAGTGTTCCGTCGGCCCGAGTGCAGTTGCGGGAAGAGTTTGTAATTGCATCAGAGCTGATCACTCCAGGTAAAAAGTTGACAGTGTATTCGGGTAAACGCCACGCTACTTTTAAATTATCTGAGCTAGAGCACTATGTGGGCGAGCGCGGTCGTCGTGGGCATAAGCTACCGCGTGGTTTTCAAAGAGTGGACCGAATAGAAATTGTTGAAAAATAATTAATGTAGGCCACATGGTTTAAATATAAGTGTCCTATTGACGGATATCTATTTTTTTATTTGGTATTGGTGCGAGTCATGATTAGGCATAATTTTTTCAAACGATATTATTGGTTTATTATGCTGACCATTGGTTTTGTTGTAGTGGTTATTTTGTTGACGGTTAGTTATTTGGTAGAGCGGTCAGCATTTTTTTCTGCTAAGCAGCGGATGGAAAACACCATGTCTTTTCAGACGGCGACCTTAAAGTCGAGCATGGATAAATATGCTGTTTTAGCTGCTCTTATTGCTCGTCGTTCTGACATTACTTATGCGTTGTTCGCTGATGATCCTTTAAAAGAACTCCCTCAGGTGAGGCGACTAACTAATTTTTTTACCGGTATCAGTGGTGCTGCCGACGTTTGGATTGTGAATGCTGAAGGTACTATTCTTGTTGGCAATCACTTTCCTCCGCAGTCTGTTGATATTAATAATGAAAAATATTTTGAGTCAGCAATGAGCGGCGCTATGGGACGAGCCAGTATCGTCACTCACACAGGTAGGCGGTTATATTTATTTGCTGCTCCAGTGTTGAGCGCTAATAACATTTTGGGCGTAATTGTTGTTCATGTTGACCTTGAGTATCTAGAACAGGTATTGGTTCTACTGCAAGATCCTATGTTAGTAACAGATGAAGCTGGGACAATACTGTTGTCTAGTATAAAGCCTTGGCGTCTTAAATCTTTTTATGCTGATCCCTCGGTCGATAAAGTAGATGATATGGCAGAAGATTATTTAATAGAGAGCTTCACCAGTAAGTCTCGAGAAAGGTTAAAGCTGTATAAGGCGCTTGATGAATCGAGCGGGCGTGATTACCTGCAAGTTTCTCAATACGATGCATTGCTCGGCTGGCGCGTACATGCAATGACAAGTTATAGTTCGATTATTGTGCAGCGTAATACGGCGGTGTTGATTGCGCTCCTAATTATCGCATTAATCTTTATGGCCATTGGTATGCTGTTGAGCCGACAAAAACGTTTGTTGAAAGCAAAGCGTTCGCAGCAAGCTTTTGCGCTACGGTTAGAAAGGCAGGTGCGTGATCGTACTCACGAATTGACTACGTCGAATCAACAATTAGGTATAGAGATTGAAGAAAAACGTATTGCAGAGTGGCACTTGAGGGAGGCTCAAGAGGAGTTGGTTCAGGCGGCTAAATTAGCGGGCATCGGTCAGATGTCGACTGCCTTGGCCCACGAGTATAATCAACCGCTCGCAGCCATAAGATCCTACGCCGATAATGCAGTGGTTTTTTTGTTAAAAGAGGATTTAGGAACTGCGACAGATAATTTGCAGAGGATAAAAATATTAGTTGATAAAATGGCTAGTTTAACGCGTACTTTGCGCAATTTTGCATACAAGACCAATAGCAATTCAGAAAAAATATCTATTGATTCTATTATGGATGAATTGATTATTTTGTTATCCCCTCAGGCCAAAAAGCAGCAGGTTGCGCTTAACTTAATGGGCGCTAAAGAGCCTATTTTTGTAATGGGTGAGCAGGGGCGCTTATCCCAAGTCATTACTAACCTGGTGACCAACGCAATGGATGCCGTAACGGCGTTAGATAATCGTCAGGTTGATATCTGTTGGTACAAAGAATTTGATAAAGCCATTATAGTAGTGAAAGATACTGGCTCTGGAATTAGCGGTGAAGTGAAAGAGAAAATGTTTAATGCATTCTTTACGACTAAAACAGTGGGTAACGGTTTGGGTTTAGGTTTGTTTATTGTTATGAATATAGTTAAAGATTTAAAGGGTAGTTTAACCTTAAAAGAAGAGGCTGGTTATGGTGCTGTCTTTGAAATTGTCTTACCTCTGGCTAAAGATTAGAGCAAAACAACTACAAATAAATAGCATTTACGGCCGTTCTTATTTACATAGCCGATTCTTAGGTTAAATAACAGCCTAGCTTCAATTCTTAAGTGCCGTTTTTAGAGAGGTGGCCAGCTGGTATAGTGTTCGCCATTTTTTCGCAAAAGGAAATTGCAGATAAGTTATACACAGCTGACCGAAACAAGGTGGTTCAGTATGGGTCACAGTGGCAGAGCGTAAGACACGATGGGGTCTTGTAGTGTTGTTCCAGATAAGACAGCGAAGTCAGTTAAGTATGCATTGATCGACGCACTAACGCCGATGGTGACTGATATTAAGACACTGAGCTATGACAATGATAAAGAGTTCGCTTCACGACTCTATTGCTATGACACTAGAGACCAAAGGTGACTTTGCTCAGCCCTATCATTCTTGGGAGCGTGGATTGAATGAAAACATGAACAGCTTGATTCGGCAGTATGCACCGAAAGGTTCGTGCTTTGATCACTTGACGCAAGAGGATACGAAAAAGATCATGAAGGAACTCAATTATCGCCTAAGAAAATGCTTGAGTTTTAAAACGCCCAATGAAATTATGTTTGGGATTAAACCACCAATTACACTAGCGAGTTGAATCCGCGAAGAATATTCAAGAGTCACACATGATAGAAAAAGTAAAGGTGTTGGTCGTAGACGATGATGATGATCTTCGTCACGCATTGATACAAAGTTTACAGCTAGCTGGTTACGATGCCAGTGGCTATGGTCATGGGCAAGCTGTGCTGAGTCACATTAGTCGAGAGCTCTATGGTGTTTTAATTACCGATATCCGCATGCCCAACATTGATGGTATGCAATTATTATCCATGGTCTTAGAGATTGACCCAGCATTACCTGTGATCTTAATTACAGGTAATGGCGATATTTCTACCGCGGTCGATGCAATGCGTAACGGCGCGTATGACTTTATTGAAAAGCCTTTTGCGGCTGAGCGTTTAATCAATGCCGTTGCACGCGCTTTAGAGAAGCGTCGTTTAGTATTAGAAAATAGAATCTTACGCCTAGAATTATCAGGTCAAGAAGGCCTAGAAAAGCGGTTGGTTGGACGTGCTCCGGCAATGTTAAAGCTTCGCTCTGAAATATCTGCACTGGCTCAAACTGATATCGATGTCTTGATTTGGGGTGAAACGGGCGCAGGAAAAGAAGTCGTTGCGCGTGCGCTTCATGAAGAGGGTAATCGTAAAGATAAGCCTTTTATCGCTTTAAATTGTGGCGCGATTCCCATTGAAATGATGGAGTCCGAACTATTCGGTCATGAATCTGGAGCGTTTACTAGCGCTAACAAGCAGCGCGTCGGCAAGCTTGAGTACGCCAATGGAGGCACCATTTTTCTTGATGAAATTGAGTCTATGCCAATGGAGCTGCAAGTTAAATTGTTGCGTGTAATTGAAACCCGCACTATAGAGCGTCTAGGGTCAAATAAAGTCATTTCACTTGATGTACGTTTTCTTGCCGCGACAAAAACAGATTTAGAGGCCGCTAGCCAATGCCACAAATTTCGAGCGGATTTATATTATCGACTTAATGTAGTGACCCTAACAATACCGTCGCTACGTGAGCGTAAAGAAGATATCCCTGCTTTGATACATCATTTGTCCATAGAGGCCAGGTCTCGGTATCGTCGAGATATTCCTGAAATTACGCCTGCTCTAATGGCGGGATTTATGTCCTATGATTGGCCTGGTAATGTAAGAGAGTTGCGCAATGTTGTCGATCGTTGGTTGCTGGGTTTAGGTGTAGGCTTACCCTTACCCTTACCCTCGGAGGTGCCTACAGCCCCCTTTTCTGGAGATGCAGATTTATCGACTCAAATGGCTAATGTTGAGCGCAGTTTGATTGCGACCGCTCTTAACGCTAACGATGGGAGCATCAAAAAGACGTATGAACAATTGGGCGTTTCCCGAAAAGCCTTGTATGAAAAAATGAAAAAATATCAACTCCAAGCAACCGCAAATGGCGAGGGCCACTGATAAAGTCTGATCGAGTACAAGAGCGATTATTGAGTGTTTGGTTGATGTTAGGTTCTGTAAGTTGAGCGTCGCGACAACATGAGGTATTGCTTACCTTTTGTAAAACTAATCCACAGTCATCATCTTGTACATAGGTGAGGTCCAGTGCCCAATCAAAAGCCAGGGGCAAAGTGGGATTTAAAATTATAAAAATGAGTTCGAATCTTGACAACGGGTCGAAAAAGTAACATTCTTAGTTTGCGTTTGTGTGGCATTCGCTACATTCCGTATGTTTTTGTTCTCCTATTAACCCTGAAAAGCTTTCAAAAACAAGGCTTTAACCGGTCCTTGCTTTGTTGGCACGATGAGTGCTAAGTGTTGTAGGTAGAACTTAATCTTTACTGTTATTTACAAGTAATAATTAATGTTGTTTAACTTTTATAATAATGAAATTCTCTCGGAGAGACTCTATGAAGAAACTATTGACTGCCGTTGCTGCTATCGCAGCTGTAAGCGCGTTCAGTGCGAATACTTTTGCCAACTGCGATAAGGGTGAGCGTGTTATTAAATTTAGTTTCGTAACTGCAGCCACAGGTCATCCTAAAGGTGAAGCCGCTTCTGCCATTGCTAAGCGCATCAACAGCGAAATGAACGGTAAAGCATGCATGCAACTGTTCCCAAGCTCACAGTTGTTTGACGATAACAAGGTAATGGAAGCGCTATTGCTTGGCGACGTTCAAATTGCTGCACCATCATTGTCTAAATTCGAAGCGTATACTAAAAAATACCGTATTTTTGATTTCCCATTCCTTTTTCCTAATATGGAAGCAGTGAATAAATTTACTCAAGGACCAAAAGGTCAAGAATTGTTAAATGCAATTGAAGATAAAGGTTATGTTGGTCTTTCTTATATCTACAACGGCCTTAAGCACTTTTCTGCCAAAAAGCCCCTAATACTACCTTCTGATGCAGCTGGTTTAAAATTCCGCGTACAAACGTCTGACGTAGCGGTTGCTATGATTGAAGCGATTGGCGGTAATGCTCAGAAATTAGCATTTAAAGAAGTGTATGGTGCGTTGCAAACAGGTGTTGTTGATGGTCAAGAAAATACTTGGTCTAATATCTACACTAAGAAATTTTTCGAAGTTCAAGATAGTACTACTGAAACTAGTCACCAGTTGTTAACCTATTTAGCGGTTACGTCTAAAGATTGGTTAAGCAGCTTACCTGCTGCTGAGCGTGATCAGTTCTTGAAGATCTTCCGTGAAGAAACCAATGCAGCTAATGCTAAATCAACCCAAGTTAATGCCGCTAACAAAGCGAAAATCATTGCCGCGGGTGGCATTGTTCGGACCTTGAGCCCAGAGCAGCGTTCTGCTTGGATCAGTGTTATGCGCCCAGTTTGGGACAAGTTCACTGCTGATGTTGGTCAAGATACTATTGATGCCGCTGTTGCAGCGGGTAAATAAATAATTACTTTGTATGTAAGGGTCTGTCCAACAGGCCCTTTTTTATTATTAGATTGTTTTAAATAAAAAGCTGTAAGATTGTAAAATAGTAGTAAAAAATTATTTTAATTCAGTGCGCGCAAGATAGAAGTAAGGGAAGGTCATAATAAGCGGCTTCAAGAAAAGCCCGTTATACCACCAGCAGCAATACGCTATTGTTATATCCTCAATTTACACACTTAGTTTCTTCTAAGAGTGTTAATCTTTTTTGTGTGTGCTAATTAGTCTTGGCTATTATGGTTATTTTTTCTAGTATTATTACTGGTATTGCTACTGTAGGCGGATAAGTATGAACAAATTTTATAAATTTATTGATCGGCTTGAGGATGACTTTGTTGCGATTCTTCTAGGGCTGATGACGCTGATTACCTTTGGTCAGGTTGTTGCTCGTTATGGCTTTAATTCTGGCTGGGGAAGCGCGCTTGAAATTACCCAGGTCTTGTTTGCCTGGTTGGTTTTATTTGGTATGAGTTACGGTTTTAAGCGCGGGATACATCTTGGTGTTGATCTTCTAATTAGGCGTTTTTCTAAACCAATGTTTAAGCTTTTTGCGTTAATAGGCGCCGCCCTTTGTGTTTTATATGGCGTCATGTTTTTGTCTTCCGACCTTGTTGGTTTTACTGGAAAAGGTGGCGCTTATAAGTACTGGGAGATTATGTATAGGATAGGAATCGGCATGGAAAGTATTTCATTGCCTGAATTTATCTATGGTCCAGATGTGAATCTACCTCGATGGGTGGCTTACGCCATGCTTCCTGTCGGTTTGGCGTTACTGATTCTACGTTGTGTACAAGCATTCTTCGCTATTCTTACTGGTCATCGCGATATGATTATCGCTTCTCATGAAGCAGAAGAATTGCTAGAGCAAAACAAAAATGTGGTAGGGGATTAATTGTGGAAAGTGCAGTATTATTTGGTTTGTTATTCTTATTCCTATTTATAGGAGTTCCCGTTGCTGTTTCCTTAGGTCTTTCTAGTGTTCTGGTCATCGCTATTTTTTCTCATGATTCAGTGTCATCACTTGCGTTACAGCTTTTAAATGCATCGCAAAAATATACCCTCCTGGCTATTCCGTTTTTCATCTTGGCCTCGTGCTTTATGTCGACCGGTGGTGTGGCGCAGAGGATTATTCGATTCTCTATTGCAACCATGGGTCACTTTCGTGGTGGTCTAGCGATAGCGAGTGTTTTTGCTTGCATGTTATTTGCGGCTTTGTCTGGTTCTTCTCCTGCAACGGTAGTGGCCATTGGTACAATTGCCATTACAGCTATGCGTGAAGTGGGCTATACCAAAGACTTTGCAGCGGGTGTCATTGCCAATGCGGGTACCTTAGGTATTTTGATTCCACCGTCTATCGTGATGGTTGTTTATGCTGCTGCAACTGATGTGTCGGTTGGGCGTATGTTTTTAGCGGGTGTGATTCCGGGTTTGCTTGCGGGTACGATGTTGATGAGCGTTATCTATATCAATGCAAGACTGCGTGGAATGCCAAAACGGCCGTTTGCGGGGATGAAGGAGATTCTTGCGGCTGGAGGCGATGCCTCTTGGGGTTTATTGTTAATCATTATTATTCTTGGCGGTATTTACAGCGGTGTATTTACACCTACGGAAGCTGCTGCCGTCGCCGCCATGTATGCGTTCTTGATAGCCACCCTGGTTTATCGCGATATGGGCCCGCTGAAGGGGGTGCCATGGCGCAAGGAGGGCGAGACATTAGGAGCCTCTGCTGCTCGTAATACAGGGTTGTTGCTCAAAAACGTTCTATCTATTTTCTTCCATAGCGATACACGAGGCGTCATGGTTGATAGTGCGAAGACAACGATTATGTTGATGTTTATTATTGTCAACGCCTTGGTGTTTTCACACGTATTAGTGGGTGAGCGAATCCCCGATTTAATTACTGACCTTATGTTGGATGCCGGCTTTACTTGGTGGCAGTTCCTTATCGTAGTCAACATTATCCTGTTGATTGGTGGGCAGTTTATGGAGCCATCTGGCTTACTATTAATTGTTGCGCCGGTTACATTCCCTATTGCCATCGAGTTAGGTATAGACCCCATTCATCTTGGTGTGATGATGATCGTCAATATGGAAATCGGTATGATTACTCCGCCCATTGGTCTCAATCTATTTGTGACATCGGGGATCACCGGTATGAGTATGGAGCGAGTCGTAAAAGCGGCTATGCCATTCTGTGCGGTATTATTCTTCTTCTTAATCCTTGTAACGTATATTCCACAAATTTCTATATGGCTACCCACGTTGATGATGGGGCCTGAAATTATTACGAAATAGTTCGTAGTTAAGAGGAACAAAAGGTGTCTCGTGAGAGGCACCTGGATTCGAAAGCATAAATAGAAGATTAGAGGTAAAGAGAAGAAGTATCGATTTCCTGAATCCTTTCAGGAAATCGGGCAGCACAGGATGTGTTGTCTGCTTCCCATGATACGCTATCATTGAAAGTGCCCGACAGATGGAAGCGCACGTTCGTCTGTCCTTAAAATACAAAGCCCTGGACGGATTTGTATTTTTAACCTTCCTGTTGTATTTGCTGCACTTCGTAAGGGGTGCAGCCTTTTTTATGGTCAGCCCCACATCCTGTTGGCGATTATATAGGCTTGCCCAAAGAATAAATGCTCACCTTGTGTTGCTCAATTAATGTACGCCTTTGATGTCCCGAGAGTCTATAGTTGAGTAACTATGTTATAGCTTTAATTCAGACCTGAGCTTGGAAAGACGTTGGGAGTTTTCTGCTTTAGAGAGTGGCGTCTCTATTGTTTCTGGTAGGGCCAGTGTTTCTATTGGTGGTAAGGTATAGCCTGCGAGTAGTTTTTCACAGACGCTTTCGTAGTGATTCTTGAAAATGGGAAAGGCTATTTTTGCATCGGTGCTAGATAGAAAACGCCAGTTGCTCTTTTTTCCTGCATAGTAAACAGCGGGGTGGCTCCAGTGAGAATTTTGTTTGGGTGATGGGGCATTGCAGGCCTCCGAGTAAGCATCATGTACATTGGGAAGGGCCTGATCAGATGATAGCTCAATACACTTTTTGATTATTCTACTTATGGTGGGGAGATAATCTGACTGCTGTATTAGTGCGTGTGTTGCCTGTCTTATAATATCTGAGTGGTAACTATGCAAGTTCTCTATCCATAATCGTTTGGCAGTGTTGACGGCGTCCATTTCAGGATAAGCACTAAAATATAAATGATGATAATTGATCCGCAATAGCTCAAAGCATTCGTTGATTACTTTCGTAAGATTGCCTTTTTCATTTTCAGATAAAGGTTTGCGTGCATTATGTGTATTTACATTAGGGTCAGGATGCCCAGCTGGTGTCATTGAGCTGTTCCGCGATTGTTCTATCCCTCGTTCGAGTTGATCCAGAATAGCCTTGGTTTTTTTCATCGGTTTGACCTTTCTGAGCCGCAGCCCATTGATGTTTTAGGTGGCGCAAAAAAATATTATCCCAGCTGTGCATAGGTTCGGCGCGATTGGTCCAGTACAGAATAAATGCGGGAATTTCGGTTTCAATAAATTGCCTTCCAATACCCGATTGAACTTGTAAAATGTCTAAACAGTCAGCAGAGGGGCGCCACTGCTTAGATATGGGTTTGCGTTCAGGATTTCTATTCACTCCAGCCTGCACAAATTGCCACTGTTCACTGACATGCTTAACAAACACGCTTCCCCACTCGGAATAAATCGCTTTTTTTTCGGTCCATTTATGAATAAATTCGGGGATGCATTCCTCGACAAAGCGTCGATCAATATTGCTACTGATACCGGTTAAATAATCGATCGTGTGTCGGTCAGGCTGCCAGTCAGGATGCATTGATATGGCCTTTTTAGACTCCATAAAGGGTGTGTCTTGCTTTTGCCACTCCTCTTTTACCCATGAAAAAAACGGCATATCCCAGTTTAAATGAGTCGTACCCGAGCGTTGATGATAAAGTGAAAATTTATTGAGTACTTTCCCTACAAAGGTAGCCGGTATCCCTTCGTTGGCAATCTGAGTTTGAAGCGCTTGGCTGGGTTGCCATTCTTTCGGTAATAATGTTGCTCGATTATTGCGAGCCATTCGGGTGCTATGAAACGTCCACTGGCGTTTCACATACTGAATAAATTTACTTCCCCATGAGCGTTGTGATTCTCCATTTTCTCGCCAGTAACGTACAAATTCAGGTACTTGATCACGGGCGAAATGATCGGGTATATTGAGTTGTCCGATACCAATCATTGTCTCCCTATCTGGTTGCCAATTTGCGGCAATAGTACTGGCGCCTGAGCTAGTATGACGGACAGGGTTGTCGTTACGATGATTAAACATTGGCTGACTGCTTACGTCTGCGCTTACTGATGATTGATGATTAAAGGCAAACTCAATAACTTGGCTTTGACTGTAAGGAGCTGATCTGATGAGTATGAGGCCAAGATCTCTTAAGCGCTGGCTAATTCGTTGTATATCTAAGGTATCCCAGAAGGGAAGCGTTTCGTGTATTCCGCTTTGTTCGAGGCGATGCCAAAGCAGCCCTTGGCTTGTTGTGCCATCACGAAATTGCACCATATCGCTCAGTACTGTGAGCATAGTAGCCTCTTCCAGCCCAAGCGTTGTCGCTAAAGACGGATAGACCAGTAGGGGTTTTTCGGGGAGTAAAGACTTCATAGTAAGATTCTAACACTCACCTTAATCAGAAACTATGATCACAGGTAAGGGATTAGATAATAAATCCTTAAATACATAGTTTTCACTTTATAGTGGTTAGGCGGTACCGCCCTTGGCGGTACGTAAGGCTATGATTCTTATAGCCTACGGCCTACACTATTGCATTGTTATTGATACCCTATAGGGTGGCAATTTAATTGAATTCGCGAATGATAAGTAAAAGGTTGAATTTTATGTTTAATCGTTTAGAGGGCAATAAAGCTAACAAAAAGTTAGGTCGACATTATTGTTTTGGGTTATTGTTTTCCACTTGTCCATTATTATCATTATCGGTAATGGCTGGATGAATTAAACGAAGTGTTAAATGAATCGTCAAGTGGTTCAAACTCGCCTGTATTATCTAATGTTCATATTAGTCAGGCTTTTAAACAAGCCCTTACTATTGGTAGTGAGAAAGTAGTAGGCCAATTAAGTAATGTGGGCGGCTTTAATGATGACTCTGCTATACGTATTCCCTTACCAAAAAACCTCGAAAAAGCACGGTCTTTTCTGGGGCAGGTAGGAATGAGTTAATCGCTCGATGATCTTGGTGTTAAGCTGAATCGTGCAGCAGAAGATGCTGCTCTGAAGGCAGAAGCGCTTTTTGTCGATGCGATTAAAAAGATGAGCTTCGATGATATTAGGCAAATTTATAACGGCCCAGAAGATTCAGCTACTCGCTTTTTTCAGTCGAAAATGATCACTATCTTGACCAATGCTATGTCACCGGTTATTTCAAATAGCCTCTCAGAACTTGGGGCAATAAAACGCTATGATGAAATTATTTCGGCGTATAAAACCATTCCCTTAGTGCCTGATTTAAAAGAGAATTTAACTGAACATGTGCTTGAGGGTGGCTTAAATGGCATCTTTCACTACCTTGCTGAGCAAGAAGCCGCTATACGTAAATATCCTATTCGACAAACAACGGCTTTATTGAAAAAAGTGTTTGGCGGTTAATGGGCAACTGCCCCACTCTTGTAGCGCTGTGTTTTATCTTATTGTCTGGTTGTAAAGGGCTTGAATCTGCTGGTGTTTTACACCATTGCAAATAACGACATCTAAGCTATGGTATGGTGATTAACGGTGGAGTTTAAAGGTTAAGTACGATAACAATTTCACCTACATCTCCGCGTAAATCATTAATAAAACTGGACTCTTTCTCAGCTGTGGCCATCAGAGATTTAACCTATTCGATACCATTTTCCTCAACTGATTTGGCGTTTTTACAGTTATTGTTGGCTCCATCATCGGCAGGCCCCACTATGTCTTTGACGGAGTTATAAGCAATTTCGGTGTACTGTTTGAGTTCTTTTTTTAATCTTCATTAAGCGCTCGCGAGCCGCCTCTATATCTGCTGGGAGATGTCTTTTACCTTTAATTGCACTGATTAATATGGTGCAAATGGACGATGCCTAGATCTTTGCTTTAATTGTCATCGCAGTTACTCATAATTAATGGGCATAAAATCGTCGATGCTTTCAGTGAAGTAGGGCTTGAGAATAAGTGAATAGCGGGAGCTTGTTTTAATTATTCAGTGTGTAAGGCTTTACAGCTCGTAACCCGAGTGTTTACCATCCTGTGCTAAATCAATTTTCAATAGGGGATTAATATGTATCTATCTATAAAGCAAGGATTGTTGATTAGCGCTACGCTACTTATATCTTTTGTCGCTTCTTTTTCTGTTTCTGCCGATGCTGCACCAGAGACGCCAAGCTTAAGTGTGCGTGGGGAAGCTCAGTTAATGGTCTCGCCAGATCAAGTGATTATGGTGGCCGGTGTGTTAAGTGAGGCGAAGCAGGCCAAAAAGGCCTTGGCCGATAATGGTCGGGCGATGCAAAAAGTGATGGATGCCTTGTTGGCTTTAGACTTGAAGAAGAAAGAAATCACAACTCAACGTTTTAGTGTTCAGCCAAAGTGGTCGCCGCGTCCTCGCGGTGCCGATTCAAGCTGGCGTTCAGATATCATAGGTTATCGTGTTAATAACTCTGTGCAGGTAAAAACTGCACAGCTAGATCTGATCGGAGAATTGATTACTCAGGCCACTCAGGCGGGGGCTAATCAAATTAAGTCTGTTAGCTTTGGTTTGTCGAACCCAAGGGAATATCGAAGTAAGGCATTATTTCAAGCGGTTGAAAATGCCCGTGCGGATGCCGATGTTACAGCTAAAGCGGTAGGCAGTTCTTTAAGGGGAATCCTTACTTTACATGTTGACCAAGCTGTTGCTTCGGTTGAGAGTGTAGAAAAGTCCATGTTGATGCGTTCGGCATCCATGGCTGATATCGCATCGGCCCCTCCGATTAATTCCGGTGATATTAGCGTTCGTGCTTCAGTGTCTATTACCTATCAGCTAGCGAAATAACGGAGCGATTAACCTAATGGCAAAGACAAAAACAGCTTATGTCTGCAATGAATGCGGCGATGATTTCTCAAAGTGGCAAGGTCAGTGCGGTAGTTGCGGTGCATGGAATAGTCTAAGCGAGGTGCGCCTAGCGTCAGTGAAGTCGATGCCCTCAAGCCGTCTGGGTTATGCGGGAGAAAATGATAGTACTGTCAAAACCCTTGCCGAAATTGATCTTGATGATATTCCTCGTATTTCTACGGGCACGGGTGAGCTTGACAGAGTTTTAGGTGGGGGCTTGGTTAAGGGGTCGGTTGTTTTGATAGGCGGTCATCCGGGAGCAGGTAAATCGACTCTGTTGTTACAAATTTTGTGTCAGTTGGCGGCCAATTATCCGGCCTTATACGTGACCGGTGAAGAGTCATTACAGCAGGTGGCTTTAAGGGCTCGGCGCTTAGGTTTAGCAGTGGATAAATTGCAAATGCTCTCTGAGACTAATGTTGAGCAATTATGTTTAATAGCCCAAAAAGTGAAACCGCAAATTATAGTGGTGGACTCAATTCAAGTGGTGCATATGGCCGAGGTACAATCGGCGCCGGGCAGTGTGGCTCAGGTGCGAGAGAGTGCTGCGTTCTTAACCCGCTATGCAAAACAAACGGGTACGATATTGATATTGGTTGGACATGTCACCAAAGATGGCAGCTTAGCAGGCCCAAAAGTACTTGAGCATATGATTGATTGTTCAATTTTGCTCGAAGGCGAAAATGATTCCCGCTATAGAACCTTACGGGGCAGTAAAAATCGTTTTGGTGCTGTTAATGAACTGGGTGTTTTCGCCATGACAGAGCAGGGCTTAAAGGAAGTGACTAATCCTTCGGCGATTTTCTTGCAGCGCGACGATGAAATATCGTCGGGTTCGGTTGTGACCGTTATATGGGAAGGGACGAGGCCGTTGTTGGTAGAAATCCAAGCTCTGGTTGATGACAGCCATTTAGGCAACCCGCGCCGTGTTGCAGTCGGTTTAGATCAAAATCGCTTAAGTATGCTACTTGCTGTATTGCATCGCCATGGAGGTTTGATGGTCGGTGATCAGGATGTCTTCGTCAACGTTGTGGGCGGTGTTAAAGTTGTCGAAACCAGCGTTGATTTAGCCCTATTGTTGGCAATTGTGTCCAGCTTTCGCGATAGACCCTTGCCGCAAACCTTAATAGTCTTTGGTGAAGTAGGCCTTTCGGGGGAAATTCGCCCCGTCCCTAGCGGTCAAGAACGTTTACGTGAAGCGGCCAAGCATGGTTTTAAAAAGGCGATTGTTCCTGCCGCTAATGTGCCTCGCCAAGGTATTGAGGGGCTCGAAGTGATCGCGGTAAAAAAACTGGTAGATGCATTAGCTGCTTTAGATTAGATGAGTATAATGCTTCATATTTATAGTAATATTCTGTTCTTTATTTTTTTAGAGTCTCTGCGTTTTCCATTTTTTTCTTTTCCACGGTAAATTCACCCATAGTGTTTTTCTTGTTTTCCTCCATTCTATTCCCTCCATACAACTAGTTAGCCAGTAGTTGAGATAGTTAATTCATTTTTGCTCTTACTATAACTACTCTTTAATCTGCTTCGTTTGAGGTGTAATGACCGAGTCAGTGTGAGGATGTCTGTCGTCGAGCGGATTCGAATTTTATGGGTCTATATAAGGAGAGTGATATGCTTGAGTTTGAAAAAGATGTAGAGCTTAAGTTTAATTGTAATGAGGTTAAAAAAAATGAAGGCCTTCCAAAGGCAACATTACATCTAGTCGACGAAAACAATTAAATTCTGTATAGGCAAAATTTTTCGGATGGTAATAAAATATTACTGGAAGAAAAACGTCTAAATAAAGCGGATAGGGAGTTGTTAACTCGATCGTCTGGTGAATGAGATGAAGCTACTTTAGCGGGTGCTCGAGTATTAACGCGGAAACAAATTATGCGCTTGGCAATTAATAGGTAGTCAGTTGATTTGTCAAGACGCAAAGGCTTGGCTGGCGGCCACTCTTTAGAACCTGCGTCGATGGGCGAGTGCAAAAATGTTCTCGGTGGCCTTTGGTTCAACAGCTACAGTCGAATAACTTATCTGTTTTGCAGAAAGTTAACCCTTTAGTCTCACCAAAATTATCGCTTATTGCAGAAGCAAGTCGTATTTCTACTATTAATCCGCTATTTCGCCGCGGTAATCCTGTATGCGATGGTGTTGTCTAAGTGTATGAGCGTATTTGCTGTGAAAAAATATTATTACCCGGCCATCGATTGAAAGAATTTATGAGATTCTTAAGGAGCGATTAATTGAAATTCCTGAAATTCCAATTGCTATTGAGTCTGTAATTATTTTCCCCGCCAGCCGGATTTACCTACGACCCCTGCGGAGATAAGCTCTTTTTTCAAAGAAGGTTCCATCGATGAACTGAGCATTAAGGCGGCCAATGACATTGAGGCGCTATCATCCTTATCTTTGAAAGAGGCCAAAGAATATATTCTGTCATGTTCTTACTTTATTCAGATTATTGATAACTGTGGTGAGCCTGTGTTGAAAGGTGCTGCTGCTTTAGGCGAGAGTGTAGGATTTAGTTTTTGCTATTCGAGCTCGCTTCAATTGATTCATCACTGACTTGGCCAGTGTCGGCGTGAAGTCGCCTTTAGGGTGACTCAACAAGCTGAGGCGGGGTTTCGCGTTATTTATAACGGGCTGGCAGCGGGTCAATGGTTTAATCCTTCTGATGCTGGCATTGTGTTGACTAGCTATGAATTCCTTGACATTGCTTGTGATAACTCAACTCCGGTACCGGGCCCCGATGTTGCTTATGCTGCGCTTAGTAGTACCTCCGGTAATTTACGTTTGGGGGGTGATGATGTTGATGCTTTACTGTTTCCCGCTGAGGGCGATCTAAATATTAATAGTACGGCGACGTTTCATCTCGACGCTAATAGCGGTAATTTATAGAGGGGCGGTAACGGTAAAGATGGCGATATCGTACTTTTCCCCAGCGACGCGACTAATAATCACGATACCTCTCAGTCGACTATTCATCTAGATGCTAATGCGGGTGATATTGCTCTTCGCAATGCGGATTGTGCCGAAGAGTTTACGGTTGCAGGTAGCGTGGCAGCAGTGCCGGGTAGTGTGATGGTGCTGAATGAGGAAGGCATGCTAGAGCCTAGTCAGTAGACGTACGATAAGCGAGAGGTCGGTATTGTTGCTGGCACTGGCGACTATAAACCTGGCTTGGTTTTGGATATACAGCCCGGTTTGGATAACCGGAGTCCGATTGCCATTATGGGTAAGGTGAGCTGTCTGGCCACGGCATCAGCAGGCCCTGTTAAGGTGGGTGATTTATTAACGAGCTAAGAGGTGCTTGGGCATGCCATGAAGGCTGCTGACACTCAGTTAGCCTTTGGCTCGATGATTGGTAAAGCCGTAAACACGCTAGATGACGGGTGTGGGACCGTTAATGTTGCAATAATTTTTGCTCTTTATTTTTTAGGAAAAAATACCATGTTTAGCGTTAAAGCAGTGGCTGCCGGTTGTCTGGATAAATCGGCACCTTTATCACTACGTAGGGATGTTATGGGTGTTTATGCCAACCACAACCCGCAAACACGTTCTTTAAAAACTCAATTGAACTTAGTTCAAAATAAACCCTTGGTGCGGGTGGTGTTGGTGACGATTCAGGGAGCGACTCCAACCTTTCAGAGAGATCTGGACACCGCCAATTAGATCTATCAGCGCGAGTGCGATGCTTGGATTTACCCCGTTGATAGCGTGACGGTCAATAGCCCAGGTCTATTAATACTCAATCAGGATGATTGTCAGGGAAGTGGCCATAGTGTGACTGCAGAAGAAGACAAGTTCATCGATATAGGCCGCAACCGCGGTAGTGATATTGTGGGTTATTACATTAATAGTTCTAACGGCGGTTTTGCTGGCTGTGCAGCTCATCCCCCCAGGGCGCCATAGGTTTGGTCAGAGGCAACGGCGAGTGCTCGTACCTGGGCTCATGAGCTGAGCCATGTGGTGGGGGATTGATTCAGATAACCTCATGTCGACACCGACAGCCAGCATTACTAGCTTAACAGCGGATCTTAGCAACTCGCAATGCCATGATATAGTGGTAGATGCCGATATGGAAAGTTGTTAACGTTTAACTTTTGACGGTGGCTCTTAAATAATACGTGTTAGTGATCTCTTTAATAGTTGTGTTTATAAAGGAGGCAAAATCATGAA
>JBLHWO010000046.1:0-19973 GCA_047629215.1 Cellvibrionaceae bacterium
CACCATTATTTTGTTGGGAACGCTGTCATTTACTAAGCGTGAGCAAAAACCTCAAAAACATAATAATATTCCTGCACTCATTATTGTTTGTATGACTGGCGCATTGTTAGTCTATGGCACTTTAGATCTGCCATCTTATGGTGATGCTAATTCACCTGCAAATACTCACCCAGAATTAGCTAAACATTTTTTAGAAAAATCAAAAGAAGAGATTGGTGTGCCCAATGTGGTGACATCGGTGCTAGCAAGTTATCGCGGTTACGACACCTTAGGTGAGACGGTGGTTGTTTTTACTGCCGCAATTGGTGTGCTCAGTTTATTAGGCTTACGTCGACGTAAGCGTAAAGAAGACCCTAACTTAAACGAAAAAAAACAGCGCTTACAGCAGAATGAATAAAGTCGTCACTTACTCTAAAAAATAAATAAAACTATTATGAATCAAAAGTTAGAGCAGCGTCATCGCGTTGTTCAGGTAGTCACTAAGTTTTTAATGCCGATGATTTTATTGTTTGCATTTTACGTCCAGTTTCATGGTGATTTTGGCCCTGGCGGCGGCTTTCAGGCAGGCGTAATTTTTGCTTCTGTGTTTATTTTACATGGCCTTATTTTTGGAGAAGGTCGTACGCGATTGGTCATGCCACCCGGTATTTTACGCATACTGATGTCACTCGGCGTTTTGCTTTATGCCGGCACTGGTCTAATCAGTTTGTTTTTGGGGGGCAATTATTTAGATTATTCTGTTCTTGCATACGACCCCATTCATGGGCAGCATTGGGGTATCTTTGTAGTTGAATTAGGTGTTGGTATTACCGTTGCCGCAGTGATGGTTTCTTTGTTTTATTGTTTTTCTAGCCGGCGTAAGACAGAACTCAATGAAGATTCAGAGCAAGGGCAAGAGCAAAATAAACAATCACAGAAGGGTGCATTATAATGGAGTATTTAGCTCTCTATAATGATTGGGCTGTTATCGTGATTATGATGGCTGGTTTTTATATTATGATTGCTCGCCATAACTTAGTGAAAAAAATTCTTGGGCTCAGTATTTTTCAAACCGGCATATTTTATTTTTATGTTGGTTTAGGCAAGGTCGATGGCGCTACGGCACCTATTTTTGTAGACTCAGTTCTAATAGAGGGAGCAGATGTCGCAGCTAATCTCGTTCTATATTCAAATCCTCTGCCGCATGTGCTTATTTTAACGGCAATTGTAGTTAGTGTGGCAACCATGGCTGTTGGTCTCGCTTTGATTGTAAGAATTTATGAAAAATATGGTTCTATAGAAGAAGACGAAATTCATGAAATGGATCTAGAAGAACTTGCCCAAAAATAATAATTTCATCCAATCTACTACAAAAAAATAAGTAAATTCGATTTATGTTTAGTCAGCACTTTCCCGTATTAACCGTAGTGTTGCCATTAATGGCGGCACCTTTATGTGTGATTATTCGGCGCTCATTTAGCGCTTGGCTTATTGCATTCTTGGTTAGCCTTTGTACTTTAGTTCTATCTTCATTGTTATTACTACAGGTTTTAGATGGTAATGTTATCCGTTATCAGCTGGGTGGATGGGCTGCGCCAACGGGCATTGAATATTATATAGATAGTTTAAATGCCGGCCTGTTGTCGATTATTTCCTTAATCAGCACCTTAACATTGATTTATGCAAAGCCGGCTATTGAAAACGAGATTGCCGAACCGAGGCATTATTTATTTTACGCGGGTTGGCTTTTATGTTTAACCGGCTTACTCGGTATCGTTATAACTGGTGATGCCTTTAATGTTTTTGTGTTTTTAGAAATATCTTCACTATCAATGTATATGTTGATTGCGCTAGGCAAAGAACGTCGACAGGCATTGCTGGCGGCCTTTCGCTATTTGATTATGGGCAGCATAGGCGCTTCTTTTATTTTGCTGGGTATTGGGTTTTTGTACGCCGCCACCGGCACGCTAAACATGGCTGACCTAGCAGTACGCCTAGACACTATTGATGATTCCCGTACCGTTATTGTTGGCTTTAGTTTTATTACGCTTGGCCTGTTAATTAAAACCGCGGTATTTCCTGTTTATTCTTGGCTGCCTAACGCCTATCAGTATGCCCCGTCGCCAGTAACGGCATTTTTGGCCGGCACAGCGACTAAAGTTTCCCTGTATGTTTTTCTGCGATTTTTCTTTCATATTTTTGGTGCTGACTTCAGTTTTGCCGATATGTTGCTCGGTAAAATACTTTTGCCCTTGGCGGTAATTGGTTTTTTTGTTATGTCAGTAGTAGCTGTTTTTCAAACTGATATAAGACGCCTGTTAGCCTACTCCAGTATTGCGCAACTGGGTTATATGTTTACCGCTGTAAGTATGGCAAGCCATGCAGGTTTAACAGCAGGTATTATTCATATCGTTAATCACGCTTTGATTAAAACGGCCTTATTTATCGCGGTAGGCTGCATTGCCTATCGAATCGGTAGTAACCGTATTGCCGATATGAATAACCTTATTCGCCTCATGCCATGGACCGCGAGCGCTTTTATTATTGCTGGCTTAAGTTTAATTGGTATTCCATTAACGGCAGGCTTTATTAGTAAGTGGTATTTGGTATCTGCTGCCATCGATAGTGGTTGGTGGCCTATCGCGATAATGGTTTTACTTAGCTCGTTAATGGCAATTATTTATATTGGTAAAATTATAGAGGTATTTTGTTTTAAAAAGTCGGATAGTGTAGGCTCAAGCACTATTAAAGAAGCGCCATTAATGATGTTGATTCCATTGTGGATACTCATTGGCATCAGCCTCTATACCGGTGTCAATGGCACAGTCGTGGTTAACTTTGCAGAGTTAGCCGCCACCCAGCTATTAGGTGGTATGCAATAATGACTATTTTTGCAGAAATCACTAACCCCTTAATTACCTTGCTCCCACCTTTATTGGTTATCCCTTTTATTATTTTATTTGGTGAGCGTTATAGAAATTATCGCGAACTCTCTATTTTTATCGCAGGTACTTGCCTACTAACGATAAATATAGCGCTTTATCAAAATTTTATAGCGGGAGAGAGTATAAGGAGCCAGCAATTAGTTTTATTTGACGGCTTATTGCTTTATTTACAGGCCGAGCCGCTTGGGGTTTTATTTGCGCTACTAGCCAGTTTTCTATGGATAGTCACAACGCTCTACAGTGTTGGTTATATGCGTGGTCATCACGAAACTAATCAAACGCGTTTTTATGTGTGCTTTGCGCTCGCTATTGCCGCAGTAATGGCCGCAGCATATGCCGGTAATTTATTAACACTATTCGTTGCTTACGAGGTGATTACGCTCTCTACCTACCCCCTAGTCACTCATGCCGGTACAGAAAAAGCAAAACGGGCAGGGCGTATTTATCTTGGTGTATTAATGGGTGGTTCTATCGCCTTATTAATGCCGGCGATAATTGTGATTTGGTGGTTAACCGGTAGTCTAGATTTTGTAAGTGGAGGAGTTTTTGGAAACCTTGTAAGCGAAGGTACACTATCGCCTTTAGTTGTTACCTTATTATTAGTGTTAATTGTTTTCGGCACCGGTAAAGCGGCAGTGATGCCATTTCATGCTTGGCTGCCTAATGCCATGGTCGCACCAACCCCAGTGAGTGCTTTATTACATGCCGTAGCGGTGGTTAAAACAGGTGTGTTTTTAATCGTTAAGGTGGTTGTCTATATCTTTGGTTTTGACTTAATAGACCAAACCGGTGCAGCCGATTTTTTATTAGTGGTAGCGGCAGTAACCATTTTATTAGCCTCATTTATCGCTATGACGAAAGATAACCTCAAAGAACGTCTGGCATATTCTACTATTGGGCAGCTTTCCTATATTGTGTTAGCCGCCTTAATTGCTAACAAAGTGGCGATAGAGGGCGCTGGCTTACATATCGTTACCCATGCCTTTGGTAAGATCACCTTATTCTTTTGTGCGGGCGCTATTATGGTTGCCTTACATAAAAAAGCGATTAGTGAGTTCGACGGTATTGGTAAAAAAATGCCTTATACAATGGCCGCTTTTATGATCGCGGCATTAAGTATTATCGGCTTGCCACCCCTAGCGGGTGTTTGGAGTAAATTGCTCATTGCAGAAGGCGCGATTGATGCTGGTCAGTTGTGGTTAGTGGCGGTATTGATGCTCAGCGCCCTTTTAAATATTGCTTATTTGTTGCCGATTCCATTTCGGGCTTTCTTTAAAACCGAAAAGGTAATTAACGGCGAAGTTGTTCAGTCCGGTATTCAAGAAGCGCCTGTGCCGTGTTTGCTGGCAATTGGTATTACTGCTGTAGGTTGTGTTGTTTTATTTTTTACCCCCAATACTGTTCAGCAACTACTAAGCCTGATTAAGTGAGGAGATTAAATAGTGTCAGATAATCATACATCCTCACCCGAGGGATTTTTCTATCAGCCTAAGACCATTAAGTGGATCCTCCGAGTTTTTTATGGTCTGTGTGTTATTTTAGTCGCTCTAGATTTTATTATTCATCGACATATTGCAACCCCAATCGAAAAGATACCGACCTTCTACGGTCTGTTTGGGTTTATTTCTTGTGTGATATTAGTACTGATTGCCAACCAAATTCGAAAATGGGTCATGCGTGATGAGCATTACTATGCCGCAGAAAGCGAGCAAATAAAAAACGAAATAATAAAGCGCAAGGCAGGGAATACCAATGAATGAGTTAAGTTACACCGGTCTCCCGCCTTTTGCGTTGTTTTTTATTGGGGCAATATTACTCTTGTTTTTGAGAGGCCGTTTAGGTCAAACCATTGCTTCGGTTGTTACCGTTGCTCTTCCTGTTCTTAGCTTTATTGATTTGTTGCAATGGTCTCATGGTAGTTACGGTGCTTACCAACTTTTGAGTTTAGATTTAACCTTAGTTTACGTCGATAAACTGAGTTTGTTGTTTGCTTATTTGTTTCATTTGGCTGCATTTATGGGCGGCATTTATGCGCTTCATGTAAAAGATCGCGTGCAGCAAGTTGCAGCATTAGCTTATGCGGGTAGCGCTATTGGTGCAGTGTTTGCGGGTGATTGGATTACACTGTTTGTCTTCTGGGAGCTACTTGCTTTAACCTCTGTATTTTTAGTCTTAGCTCGCCGTACTGAGGCCAGTTATCGTAGTAGTATGCGCTATTTAATTACCCAAGTGCTCAGTGGCGTATTATTGTTTTCTGGCGCATTGCTGATGATTCAGCAAACGGGTTCGGCAGACATTACCAATTTGGTTCTCGATTTTTCTTCGTTTTCGTTATCTAATCTTGCAGTGTGGTTAATTTTTCTAGCTTACGGTATTAAGTGTGGTTTTCCTTTAATGCACAATTGGATTATTGATGCTTACCCACAGGCAACATCGACTGGGACTATTTTTCTAATTGCTTTAACCACTAAAGTGGCCGTATATGCTTTAGCAAGAAGTTTCGCCGGCACCGATATTTTAATTACCATCGGATTAGTAATGGCCTGCTTCCCAATTTTTTACGCCGTGATTGAAAATGATTTACGTCGAGTGCTGTCTTACAGCATGATTAATCAAATTGGTTTTATGGTCTGTGGTATTGGTATAGGAACAGAAATGGCCGTGAATGGAGCGGTTGCCACTGCATTCAATCATGTGATTTATAAAGGTTTGCTGATGATGGCAGTAGGAGCGGTACTATACCGTGTTGGCCATGTTAATGGCTCTCACCTTGGCGGCCTCTATAAAAGTATGCCTAAAACGACAGTTCTTTGTATTGTTGGTGCGGCATCAATTTCGGCGTTCCCACTGTTTAGTGGTTTTGTTAGTAAGTCGATTATTATGCTGGAAATGCTAAACGCAGGCCATAAGATCGGTTGGTTATTATTATTATTTGCGGCTGCAGGTGTTTTTCACCATGCCGGTATTAAAATTCCTTTCTTTGCCTTTTTTGCCCATGATTCGGGGCTTAAAGTTAAAGAGGCGCCTATCAATATGTTAATAGCCATGGGTATTGCTGCAGTATTGTGTATTTATATCGGTAGCTACCCACAGTTTTTATACTCTTTGTTGCCTTTTCCTATCGATTATTCACCTTACGATATGACACACGTGGTGACGCAATTACAAATTTTATTCTTCTCTGCGTTGGCATTTGTTTGGCTAAACCTCAAGGGCTTATATCCACCAGAATTACTTTCAACCAATCTCGATTCTGATTGGTTTTATCGTAAACTTTTCCCTAGCGTATGGCAGCGGGCAATAAAGGCTGCCTCAAATATAAGCTATTATTTAAAGTTTGCGGGCACAAATATTACTAAAAATATGATTAAAACCGCAGAAAAATATTCTCACCCTGATGCACCTTTAGCGAGAAGTTGGGGAATCAATACCATGCTATTATCATTGCTAAGTGTCATGATCGTGGTGTTAATCTTTAATTATCTTTAACCTAGAAACTGCAGTTGGGCCACCAAAGCTTCCGCTCTTACGTATTCACATGGAGGTGATGTATGCCGGTTCTGCAGTAGCAAGAACCGGTCACGCCCCTTACCTACAATCCCTGAATCCCTGTAGGCACAGTCTACAAATGATTAGACGCATTTAGAAAAAATTAAACTCACTCACCAGATAGCTGAAATTATATTGGGAGAAGCTGTCGGCAGCGTAAACAAGTAAATACCGACTATTTTTTGTAGTGATCTATCAGTTGAACTAACTATGCGGTGGCCTGTTCAGAGGCGTCTATAATTTGTGCCGCTGCCCAGTGACGGTTAAAGTTTTCTTCGACTTTGCACCATAGAAAGTCTACACCAAGTCAATACTATTGCTGCCTAAGATACCGGTTGGTAATAGCAGTGACAGCTGGTATAAAGCATGGGTGGCTATTTTTTTTAGTCATAACCATTAAACTTCCAGTAGTCACGTTAATGAACTCACAAAATATGCCGCCATTGATAACATCGGTAATGATAATGCTTTGATTTAGTTCTATACGTTCTTGCTTTCTAGCCATAGTAAGTTCGTTAAATCGCAATTATATTATTTTAGCTTATGTTGTACTTGTTTCAGTATACATTCAAGTGCTTTTTCAACGAAGGGTTTATCATCCTAAATACCGCAGTTGAATCTACTGCGACTGTCTAAGGCACAGAATCTAAAGTGTTTTTCACTTTTTTAGGCTACACCCGTAGGGTGGCTACGAAGAGCCGAAAAAAGCAAAAAATCACTTTATATTCCGCACCTTAGTCACCCTCGCAACAATCCAACTGTGGTGTTTAGGATCATTGTTCTTATTTAATATTCTCATTGTTGTCGGTGGCGTTTTTCAAGCTAGTCGTTATCGTCTACCTTGTTGGGTTAACCGGCATATTAAGTAAAATGGCTTTTGTACAAGGTCTCATACTATTTCTCCAAGAAATTTCCACCACAGATAATTTAAAGGAAATAGAAATAAAACGGTAATAACCGCTAAAAAGATACAAAGTTTTGCCGCATGTTTAATCGATACGCCGGCCAGCTGCATAGCAACAATCATTGGTGCCGACTGATATGGAAAAATCACCGTCGAAAACCCTAGTACTTGAGTCATGATAACGGCTTCGGTACCAAAGCCGCTTTTTAAACCCATCTGCTCAGCAAAAGGTGTCAAAACAGCGGGTACTCCTGGCAGAGTGGTAAAGATAGCTGTAATAGTTGCCGTAATTGATAACAACATAAAACTTAAAAAAGAATCGGTTTGCGATAAGGGCAACCATTGATTAAAGCCATCGCCTAATAGTGTGCCTAAACCACTATCGTTAATAATCGCACTCAAGGCTAATATGCCAATCACAAAAATTAAAGGGCTCATCTTAAATTGACTATCAAAACTATTTTTATCGACTAAACCCACCTTTGGTAATAACAATATACACGCTGCACTTAAGCCTATCCATGCCGCAGAAATATGGTGTAGGGCATCGCTTACCCAAAAACCTAAGGTGATGAAAAGTAGCGAGGTGAGTTTAATCTCATCATTTGAGTAGGGCTTAGCAGCTTTTTTCGATTTATTTTTTTTAGGCTTGTCAGGGTAGAGCCAAAGAATTAAACTAATAATAACAACCATCTTCAATAAGCCCAAAACTGGAAAGTGGAGTAATAAATAATGGGCATAGCGTGGCGTCCAATCATAAATAGCCTCCGCTGCGCCAATCAAAACCATATTGGGCACATTGGCGGGTAGTACTGCAAACGTAGGTACATGGCAGCCAAAGGCCGCAGCGAGCGCAATACCTACACGACCATTATCAAACTTAGAAAAACCGCATTGATCAGCAAGTGCCATTGCCATTGGTATCAGTAATACGGCTCTACCTATGGATGAAGGCATTAAAAATCCCACAAAGGTTGATATCACTACGGTGGCACTAATCAAGCGCCAGTAACTTGAGGTGATTCGTTCGCCAAATAAACCGGCAACACGTAAAGCTAGCCCCGTTTTATGCATCGCTATACCAATGATTAGCCCAGTAAAAATAAGCCAGCAGGCGGTTGAATAAAAACCAGAAAACACGACACTGGCAGGCGCTAGATTCAGTAACATGGCACCTGTCATTAACAATAATGCAGTGACATGTTCTGGTAGCGCACTGGTAGCAAATAAGACGATAGTGCTTAGCAGCAAACCTGCTGTTAGTAATTGACTCTGGCTTAAAACCGATGTGGCGGGGCTTACTACTAGAAAGAGTAAGCTAAGGGGTATGGCAGATACGGCGATTAGCTGGTTTGTTTTTATTGTCATAAGGGAATCAGTATCGTGAACTAAAGTGCGTGAGCCAACGTGGTCAATCGATCTAGTGAAGTAGCCTTAGGCCCGCTATTAAATAACGCCTTTAATGTCCAGGTGCCGTGAGAATAAAAACTCGATGCCCCTATTCTATCGGGCATTTTTTTGCCTGAAGGTAAAGTCATCTGCCGTGTAAAAGTCTCATTATGTTTAAATGCTTGAAAATACACAATAACTAAATTACTAGGATACCCTTATGTTTTATCCCATGTTTGCAACGATTTTATTAACAACCATTATTGGGCTTATCGCCTTTAAAATACGTTATCAGTCGGTACAAAATAAAGAGCTAGGAATTAAGTATTTTCAAGTAATGGAGGGAGAGGGTATTTCACAAAGGGTTAAACAATCAACACGATGCATCAATAATATGTTTGAAGTGCCCGGATTATTTTATGTTATCGCTACTTTATCGATTGTATTCGAAGAAACGGGTTTTTTACAGATTACCTTGGCATGGGTTTTTGTGGTTTTTCGCTGCATTCATGCTTATATTTTGTTAACGTACAACAATGTAGTGCATCGAATGTTGGCCTATTGGCTTGCCTTTTTTAGCATGTTCTTTATGTGGGTTAGACTAGCTGTCAGTATTTCTTAATTACACATATCCTAGTAGTAAGTATATACGATATTCTCGAAGTACTATCTGGCTGTCTATAGATGATTGCTTACTAATGAATTACTTAGCGATGATAAGCCTTACATTCATAAAATGGAGAGGTTTTTGACAGTAAAAATTATTAATCACATCATATTTACTCCTGTTTTTATTATTTTTTCAATTCACGTCATATTTCTGAATTTTTTCTAGATCTAATTTAGAAAAATATCGTATAAGCTTTCGATCAATTCAGTTTAAAAATTTAAGCTGAGCGCGATTATTAACACTACTAAACTTGAATGAGGCTATTAAGAAATGAATAAAATAATGCAGGCAATGACCGTTGGTTTGCTTTCCCTATTAATATCTATGTTTGCTGTAGCAGGCCACCATGGAATGAAAAAAGATATCGTTGATACCGCAGTTGCAGCGGGTGATTTCAATACTCTGGTAACCGCAATCAAAGCAGCGGGTTTAGTTGAAACATTAAAAGGAGAGGGCCCATTTACAGTATTCGTTCCTACAGATGCAGCCTTCGCAAAAGTGCCAGCAGAAACATTAAATGCCCTGCTAGCTGACAAAGCGGCACTAGCAAACGTACTTACTTACCACGTAGTTGCAGGTAAAGTAATGGCAGCGGATGTAGTGAAGCTAACTAGCGCTAAAACTGTACAGGGGCAGATGGTTAAAATTGAAGTCAAAGATGGCAAGGTCTATGTTGACGGTGCACAAGTCATTAAAACCGATATTAAAACCAGTAACGGTGTAATTCATGTAATCGATACGGTTATGCTACCTAAATAAAAGGGTGATTTTACAGTCAAAAAAACCCGCCCCGTGGCGGGCTTTTTTGATGTGACTAAATAACGCCGAAATTAATTAAAATAGATACCTCCCTATTATTTCTTTTTTACATTAGCGTTGGATTTAGAAAAAAGACAAAAGAAACGGCTAAAGGGCCAAATAAAGAAGCCATTACCACACAGAATGAGATCTTAGAATTCCGTTTTTTAGCTACCGAATAACAATCCCCAGCGTGGATTATAAAAAGTATAGGTAATACGTAAATAATAGTCATTAGCGCCTCTTCTCTGGTGATGGTGGTAGTGTAATTAATTGCAAAGATAAGGGCTTAAATACCCGTTTTTTCTGACTTGCATGCATTACTAGATATTGCTACTACTCTACAAACGGCAACTTTAAGCCCAAATCCTATCAATATAGTGCCTATCACCTTTTCTATATTGTGCGGACTTTAGCCGCATGAAAATAAAATAGTTTTCGTTCAGAGGTCTCTTAAGTCGACTCGATACACATCCTTTTGCCAGTTACAGGGTGCTCAAAAGCCAAACTGCTTGCGTGTAACATCAAGCGCTCCGCTAATAGTTGGCTATCAACTCCGCCAATCTTGAGCCCGTACAAGTCACAACCAATAATCGGGTGGCCAATCTCGCGGCTATGCACACGCAGTTGGTGCGTGCGGCCCGTTAGTGGCGTGAACAAAACGCGAGTTGATTTTGTGCCGTTGCCAGGTTCTTTCAAGCGCTCCAGCACTTGGTAATGGCTTTGGGCTGGCTTGCCGGTTTCCAGACATACCTTTTGATAAGGGAAGTTTGCTTTCGCTAAGGGCGCATCGATAACACCCTCATTGTCGTTTAGGTGCCCAAGTAATGTTGCGACATAATTTTTCACCACCGAACGCGCTTGAAACTGTTTAGTTAAATGGGCGTTAACGGTTTTGTTCAGTGCTAGCACCATAGCGCCAGAGGTACCGAAGTCCAAACGATGCACCATACACGCGCTTGGGTAGTCTTGAATTAAGCGATAGTGAACAGAATCTTTGTTAGCCGGGTTCCTGCCAGAAAGACTCAATAAGCCTGATGGCTTATTGATAACTAACAAAAATTCATCTTCATATAATATCTGAATGTGTTCATAGCAGGGTGGGGCAATGAAGTCATCGGGTAGTATTTTTGGATTATTGTTCACGCTCTTTCCGTTTGTTTAGAGTGTATAGAGCGTTCTGATCCCATTGGTCCAGACCATTGATTTCTAACGCGTCGACTTCGACTTGTTTCAACTCTGATGTTGATAATGCGCCATAGAGTCGAGGGTAGGACCAACCATAACCCCATCTAAACGTCGTTGGCAAGAAGGGCGTTCCACCCACTCTTACACCCGCCTGCATCAATAATGCAATTTCAAGTTCGCCTACATCTGACACGCAGGCTTTTAATGCCCTATCTGATTCTACTCTTTCTTTATAGGTACCGCCTTTCCAGTAATCATAATCATGTTGTTGGCAGCAAGATAACCATAGTTTATTTTGCTTAAAGATACCATTAGGGAAGGCGCTGCAGCCATCGCTCACAAAGGGCGCTAATGTCTCAGCACTTAAGTAGCCACTCAATAATAATAGTAATAATAAAAGTCTAGGGTTTCGCATTATAGTCACTTTAGTACGAAGTCAGTGCCAGAAAGTAGGGTGCTTAACGTGCTCAATAACCAGGGTCAGCTATAAAGACTCAAGCAACCCTGTAGGAATGTTACCCACTAAGAATAATAGGTAGAAATACACCCTGAAAAGCCCCTACTATCCTAGAGACTTAATAGCGTTACAATAACGCAAAAAAAGTGCCCATCATGAGCGAAAAACGCATCCCGGAAGAATTTAAAATTGAAGCTGTTAAGCAACTTGTTGATCGAGGCTATAAGCTGAGTGAAGTTACCGACCGATTCGGTGTCATAACTAAAATAATGCATAACTGGATAGAGCGTTATGGCAGCGAAGGGACTCATCACCAAACAGGATGATAAAGGACTATGCCAGATACTGACTTCCTCTGGATACCTAGTTTAATAGGGCCTGTAATGGCCGTTATGAGTCTAGCAGTGGATGGCCACAAAACCTCTAGAAGTAAAATTATCGCTAGGTCGTATCAAAAGTGTGTTTGTATTTATGTTTTAAAACAGCCAACCGATAAGCGACCAAAAAATGAACTTTTTGGCATTTATTACTACCTAATAGCGTGGGCCAAGGTCAATAGGTCATAGATATGCAGACATCAAATAATACAGGTAAGCCAAGAAGGGGCAGTATTAGCGGTATACCAACACAAGGTATTTCTAACCCCACCCCCCAAAGCGCCTAGCCAAGCACCCAGTACTCTTCTGCGACAAGCAAGCATCCAACAGGGGTGCCAGGCCAAGGTGTGCCGCTTCATCCTACTATCGCGGCTAGTGTCAATACAAGACAAGCTCCTAGTGCAGGAAAACCGAAAAAAGCACAACATCAAGGCAGTGCAAGTGGGTCAGCCCCTAGTGCAAAAAGATCGAATAATGTGCAACAACAGCCAGTTAGTGTAAGAACATCGAAAAAAGCACAACAAAAAGGCGGTGCAAGTGCGCCAGCTCCTAATGCAGGAAAATCGAAAAAAGCACAACAAAAACCTAGCCCCAAAGTGCCAACTCTCACTGCGGACGAGAAACTAGACCGCAATTTTGATCGGTTTATGAGTTTAGCTAAGCCATTACTGATTCGAACTAATTCTGGGGAGATGCAGGCAACAAATACGTTTGATGACCTAAAGGCTTGCTCCTCAAGTGATAGGAAAAACGCAATGGCCTACTCACAATTCAAAGTAAAGGGTGCGGTTGCTAAGCTAAGCTCAGAATTTATTGATACAGCAACTAACAGTTTTAACTTAGAAGTAGGGGGAAAAGATTTATTAGAGAAAGGCATACACAAGGAGCTAACAAGCTTGTCCGGAGAGCAAACACAAACTCACAGAAACCTTAGCAAAGTAAATGGAGCGAAACCAGTAGGGAGAATCAATCAGTGGATAGCAGCATATGAGCCTAGTGGTTTAGCGATCCAGCTTTCTGGCAAGAACAATACTAAGTTTACGATTAAAGATAAAAGTGCGTATATTGGATTAATAAAGGATTCATTTTTAGAGCAACGTGGGCAAGAGCTTCATCAAAAAATTGAAAATAATCTCAATACATTTATAACGGCAGGAGGTGAATACGATGGCACATATCATATCCACGGTATGCACGCAGAGATAGCCGCCGTTAATGACACCTTATTTCACATTGATACGGCTAGGAGTAACATATTAAGTTTAGTGAATGGTAAAACTGATGATGAGCTTAAGCAATTCAAGCAGGAAATCGATAACGTTTTTGACAAAATAGTAAAATCTGATGATCAAGAAGAAAATCTAATAAGACTGATTACTTTAAAGGGAGATAAAAACAAGGCCGGTACAGCACAAGGTGGTGATTTTTGTGCGTGTGTTCAGTGTAAATTAACTCTTAGTCTAAACAACCCAGGAGGAGGTGAGCTCATTCTGGATATCCCCACAGAATTTGGGAGCGACAAGATGAGAAAAACCCTCTAAGGCTACCTAATCAATTATTTTACGACAGAACCCAAATTAGTCAGCAATGATGCTAGTGGGCGTTACGCTGATTAATTTGTAATGTGGTGACTATAAAATGAAACTAATTTTTAAATAAAGCCACCAAGCTTCATATAACCTAGAACCTGGGAATACATGCTTTCATGAACATACCACCACGAGATTCAAGAGCTACTAGTTCTAACCCTATCTTTAATAATCTTGACAGATCGAATAGAGCGCCAAGCATGGTAAATGGTCCCAGTTCGTCTCGATTAGAACCAGAACAAAATAGAGCAGATCGCCCAGAGAATAGATCGGTTGAGACTACATCGTTAGCCCATAAAGATATAAGAGAATCAAAATTTAATTCAAAAGTACGTTTTGGAGGAGAGGTAATTGACTTAAAAGAGGCAAGGGAGGCAATTTCACAAGACACCTTTAAATCTCTAATGGATGAGGAGCCTGACAAACCTTTTTTTGCCTTTGCCCACGTTCACTCTGGGAGTACGCACCATGAGTTCAAGCATTTGTATAGTGCAGAAAATGTTGTTAATTGGTATCCGCTTGCAGGAAAAACTGATCCTTGTAATAACAGAAAAATTGATAAGATAGAATATTATTTGCATATGAAGGGGCAGCCTGATGCTATTCACATGGGGGATATCTACCAAAATGAAAATAAAAATGTTTCGAAAACAGCAGATTATCTAATATGGTCTCTAACAGCTGAAGATGAGCCATCAAAAATGATGCATCTACTTGCAACGGCTTATCTACAGAATTTTGGAATCACAAATATAAGCTCTAATGATACGTTTGATACTTCGGATATTCTTCATTTAAACTTACAAAAAGTACGTAGCCCAGAACAAGAGAGAACCGATAAGTTAAATGCTAATAAGATATATAGCTATATCGGCACTCATGTTGCAACGCTGATTAAGCAGGGAAAGCTTAATTGTTCCGATCCTGATGCATTGCTGTTATCGATTAAGCACGATGCAGCTGTACATCTTGCTGGTGTTTTAGTTTCACTGGATCCAAATATTAATGACGACAACGATGATTATGCAAAGCTACCCCATGTTAGAACCAATGCCGTCGCTGAGGCCATACAGCAAAGTTGTGCTTTTGATGGGTTTGGTGTTGAGGAGCCAAGCATTGCTTCCTCAGACTTAACCCCAGTATCCAGGGGCTTAGATAAAGTAAGATCTAGGCCAGTACTAACTAGTACTCGGACATTCTGATACCCAATTGACCTTTCTACATCGAGAGCTGGTTTTGTCGCAACTTCTTGTTTCTACTAGAATGATGCCGCTTTAGATGGCGAAAATGGCAGCTATATCCTTCAAATATCGTCAGTTTAACGAAGGCATGATACTACAAAGTGTTCGCTGGTAACTCGCTATGCCCTGAGCTATGGCAAGCGCCTAGTATCTTAGGTGGATACCTTTGCACGAAAACCATTTTACTTCCATGCGGCGTTAAAAATGTACTCAATCGGTCATTTATAACACATGAACTCCCTCTTTCCGTGCGTTCTTGCCTTGCCTGAAAGCAACACCATCTTCTTCTGTGCAAAGGTCTCAGACTAAAATACCTTTTTTCAAACTCAATGGGAGATAGGCCATTGTTATAGCCATGATGCCTAACTGGATGGTAGAAAAATTCAATATAGTAACTACTTCTAATCTGGCTTCAGCCCTTATCTTATAGATTTTGTGTTTAATGCGCTCGCCCTTACAACAAAACCGTAAAACAACAATACATTGCGAGGCTCCGGTTATAGATAGAAGAAATGTCAAAAGCTCTTCTGGGGAGTCCGAAAAGAGAGGGGTTATACAAGCACCTAAGGCACTTGGAGATTATGAATGGGGTGTTGAGCCCACACTAACTAATAGAGATTCGATGGGCTATAGAATGTTGCTTGGCCGCCAAGCAATGCAGCGCAGGATGCTCGTTGATCCCCCAAGTAATTTTTTGTTGGGAAACAAAGCGCCAGAGGAGATAGATTAGGTATGCGGTCATAAAACTGCGCCAGCAGGCGGGTTGAAAATAGGATTGTTGGGTGCAAGCCAGATCTCTACAGTAGTCACCGGATAATAGCGGCAGACTAGGCAAGTGGTCAAGAAATGCTGTTTTTAAATATCAAGCAATGTTGTATGACGCTAGATGCTGTAACGCCTGAAGCCCATTATCGCGGTGGACGAATGTTGAATGATTTGGGTGCGCCTTACACGGCATTTCGAAAGTTTAGGCGTATATAGTCTGAATGGTGCGTATTCCGGACGATGTTGAACACCTATTCCCCCGCTGTGTCAGGAGAAGGCTGCGATACCAGTAGAGAGAACGTCAATGCGTATTATTAAAGACGTCTTACGGCTTAAATTCGAAGCCAATTTAAGTCGGCGACAAATTGCTCGAAGCCTCAATATCGGTCTAGGCACGGTATCCCTTCATCTAAATCGAGCTAAGGTATCGACGCTGTCATGGCCACTCCCAGAGGGCCTAGACGACAATGGTTTGGTTCCGAATCAATTGGCACCGGTAAGAGGCGGGATGATTGAGCCGGAGTACGTCACTATCCACAAAGAACTCAAACGCAAAGGTGTTACCAAGCAGCTGCTGTGGGAGGAGTATAGGCAAACCCACGGAGACAGCTGTTATCCGTACCCTCAATATTACCAACGTTACCGTGATTGGGTGCTCAAGACGGCTAAGATTGGGTGTTCAGGATGCGCGCCAATACCCCGCCGAAAACGACTCTCGGAAAAGCAATGCAGTATCTGCGCAACCAGCAGCCAAGCGGGTGCCCATGCCAGTGCGAATCTCTATAGCCTGATTGAGGGCAGCTAAGTCTAATCAGCTTGAGCCTTACGCCTATTTAAAACGATTATTCACGCTGTTGCCGCAAGCGAAAAGTGTAGATGATATTGATGCCATGGAACGTAAAGGGTGTGGTTGGTTAGCCGCTTACCAAGTTCTTAATAACGGTAGAAAGTATCGCGGGATATTTGCACGCTCTTAGCTTTTTAAGGTCACCAGCCACACTGGTCACTTATACACCTTTATCGCGTCCAGCGTATAATCTGGGTTAAATTAAATTTGTCGATATTATCTCGCAGGCCTCGGCCTTGGTTCATATACATTCAGATCACTATCAGCGCCTAAATCCGGCGGAACCCACAAAAAGCATCCGCCTTTATCGTAATTAGTATACCCGTGCTTACGGTTTGCATTTATTGGGTTAGTTATCAAGTTATCGGATAGATTTCCGTCTCCATCTTTATTTCTGACGTCATTGGGGCCGGGCTTATGAGACCAGTACCCCGTATCATCCTGCCTATACCAATGATAATCATCCGGCGCAAGCGAAAAATAAACCGGATATCCCCCAGGAATAGGTTCTAGTCTCAATCCGTCTTTAAGTGCTTTTGTGAGGACGTTCTTTATAGTCGCTGATCTTGCAGGAAGATCGAGTTCTAAATATTTTTCTCTATCCGGCTCAAGTGCAGGCGCATCATGATCCCAATATTCACGCCCAGCCAGTTCGCCTGGGTGAAGATCGTGACCTAAATTTTTCTGATCTGAGGCTTTTGCTTTGTTAACGGCATAACCATAGCAATTCGTTTTTTTTGCTGAAAGTACGCTGGTACCATAGGGAAGTCTACGGTCTTCTAATGAAGGCAAACTGCTATCTTCTTTTTTATAGCGAGATATAATCTTAAGCCATCTATTTTCGCCTGCTAATTGTCTGGGACCTTGCCGTTTCAGCGATGTACTAGCGGCTTTAAGTAGCGCTTGGGCAGCATCAGTATATTCATTGGTTGATTGCTCGAACTTCAACCATAAATCTCTTACCGCTCGCGCCGGACCACAACAATTATGACTATGAGGCTTTGATGGAAACTTTCCCCTATCTTGAATATGCTCGCTAAATTGTGCCTTGGCCAATTGATCAAGAGTAGAAAAGCCTCTGTTACTGAATTGTGTACCTTTTACAAAGTTTTTAATACCCACAAGATAAACCCGCTACTTCAATTCGTTATATGAACCTGTCCTAATCTCTATTACTTTATCAGCTGAAATTGGGGGTAAATCGAAACCCCTCCCAAGCTTTCGCATCGGCATATTCCATAAAGTCACAGTATTTAGTGCAAAAAATGACACTTTAGTTCCGAATGGCACTTCCTTAAGCCCAAACGATTGATTTTGTGTGTTAATTTGTGATCCATGACGTTTTAAAGTGGTGTTCTCTAAGTATTGGCCTAGCATATTCCAATATTCTCTGTTTGACAGAATAGTGATTAGCGCATACTGTATATAACCACAGTATTTGAGTTGCCTATGAACCTTTGTCTTATTCCCCTGAATGTCGACTCTATCCAGTTTCACTACTATATTAGTCGATTATCATGCGGCTTTCCGTCACCCGCCGATGATTACCTTGCCTCGCCGCTCACCCTAAGCGAGCTATTAGTTGATTGTCCTAACAGCACCTATTTTGTTAAGGCCTCAGGTACCTCAATGATCAATAGAGGCATACTTGATGGTGCAATTCTAACCGTTGACCGAAGTAAGCCTTACGAAAACGGCGCTACCGTTGTGGCGGCCATCGATGGAGAGTTGACGTGTAAAATATTGGACAAAAAAAATCGTAGGCTCTTATCGGCTAACCCTGACTTTCCATCCATCCTAATTGAAGAGGATATGGATGTAGTGCTACAAGGGGTTGTTACTTGGGCCATCAATCCTCAATGATAGCCCTCTGTGATATGGAGAAGTTCTACGCCTCGGTCGAATTAATTTTTCGGCCTGATATTACGAATCGGAGAGTCGCAGTGCTCAGTAATAACGATGGCTGTGTTGTGGCCTGTACCCGTGAAGCAATGGCGGTTGGTGTTAAGAAGTTCATCCCGTATTTTCAGCAAAAACGGTTGATAGAGCAGAATGATGTGACCGTGTTTAGTTCGAATTACACGCTGTACGGCTTAGTCAGTCAACGTATCATGGCTATACTGAGCGAAGAGGCACCCTTCACAGAAGTGTATAGCATCGATGAGGCTTTTCTCGATGTTTCAGGCATCACTAATTTAAAAGCATTTGGTTTGCATCTGCGCACTCGTGTGTGGCGAGAACAACGCATTCCTATGGGTGTAGGCATCGCTCCAACTAAAACCCTAGCCAAGCTTGCCAACAAAGCGTCTAAACATTACACCGTGCTGAATGGCGTGTGTCTACTTGATGTGTCTCAGAAATGGCAATGGCTTTGTGAGCGTTCGCCGGTCACGGATATTTGGGGAATTGCAAAAGGCATGACTAAGAGATTAGCTGCCGTTAATGTGGTGACCGCAGCAGAGCTTGCGGCTTTATCGCAAGGGCAGGCGCGTCAAGTGGGCGGGGTGGTGCTCGCACGCACCGTGAATGAATTGAACGGTATTCCCAGTATTGAATTTGAAACCACATCGCCGGACAAAAAGGAAATCGTCAGCTCTAAGTCGTTTGGTAAAAAAGTAGAGGGCATTGCTGAATTAAAGAGCGCAGTCTCGATTTATGCCACACGCGCCTGTGAAAAATTACGCAAGCAAAGTAGCGTGTCAGGTTTGTTATCGGTATGGATACAGACGAGCCTTCACGATAAACGACAGCCATACTATTGTCCTGTTGCTCATTGGGTTTTCGATCCCCCTGTTGATGATCCGCGATTGCTTTCGTCAAAGGCAGTTCAACTCATTGACTCTCTCTACAAGCCGTTACTGAAGTACGCAAAAGCAGGGGTGTCCTTATCTAAGATAGGAGAGAAGAGAGTAGAGCAAGGCCACTTGTTTGCACGCTCTCAACACAATGATTCGCTTAATAATGTAATGGATGAAATTAATCAGCGCTATGGGCGAGCCACGGTAAAACCGGCACGACAGACTCGTGGCGAATGGCAAATGAAACGCGACTTTTTATCGCCTAATTATTTGACCCAGTGGTCGGATATCCCCGTGGTTCGATGCTGATGTTTATATTCCAATGAAGTCCCAAGAGCTATGGCCTTATTATAGATTTTCGATTCAAAAGATATTAATCATTTGCTTTAGTAAAATGCAGCACCGCCTCATGGCGAGCGCAATGCCGCTTTAATAGCTTGCGCTGTTGGCTGCGGGCTTACGCTCTTAGAAATGTCC
>JBLHWO010000047.1:0-19940 GCA_047629215.1 Cellvibrionaceae bacterium
ACTTCATATAAACGCGATACTGCTCGCGAGGGCGCGGTAGGTTCAATAGCACCACGAGGGTTTGTAACCTGATCATAAAATGTGACGATGCCTGCAACTTTACCCAATAGAGGAATTTTATCTCCTTGCAGGTGATGCGGAAAACCACTACCGTTTATACGCTCACAATGTGTTTTAACGACCGCTATTACCCGCGGCTCCACACCGGGTAATTGACGTAATATTTCTACACCCTTTTCTATAAAGGTTTCATATTCAGCTTGTTCTTGCGTAGTACGGTCACTGTTCATCAATAGCGTTTTACGTATATGCGTTTTACCCACATCTTTTAAGAGGACACCTAAAGCCAAGGTATCCAATTCTTGTTTTGCCAAACCAATATGGCGACCAAACAATATTGCCCATACAGCCGAACGTACTGCATGCCCATAAGTATACTCATCTGCATCCCGTATTCTTGATAACCACGTAAATGCATCGGGGTTACGCAATACACTATCAACCATATCACTGGCCGCACGCTTCGTTTCTTGAACCGAGATCAAATTGCCGCTATCGACCTGAGATATAACCTCACCTACCGCATTGAATACTTTTTGATGCAGTTGTCGGGCACGCTTAACTTCTTTATCTAGCGGTTCATGATGCGTATAGACATGAGAGTTAACTTTAATGGGGGCAACAGAAGTATTTTTTTGCGGATATTTTTCAATGGGTTGCTTTTTACTACGGGCACTTGCGCCCATTGCGTGTAGATTTGATTTCGCCGGAAAAACTCCTTTTACCACATCAATATAAACATGGTTACAGTGTACTTTTAGCAGCTTAACTTCATCTAAATCGCGAATATAAAAACCTTGAATTGGGAATGGAGTTTGCGCCCACGGACGATCCAAACCGGACACAAACATGCCGATGATCACCTCTACAGCCTCAATTTTTATCTGCTTAACCGCCAAATCTCACTTCCTATAATACTGCTACTAGCAATCTCTATTTATTAGATAGCTCTGCAACTGCGGCGAAAAAAGCGCTTACATTCTCAGGCTTTGCCTGAGGCGTAACACCGTGCCCTAAATTAAAGACATGCCCACTTCCCTTTCCATAGGCCTTTAGTATAGCCGACACTTCTTGTCGAATACGCTCTGGATTAGTATATAGCATAGCGGGGTCCATATTTCCCTGCAAAGATACTCGATCGCCAACCTGAGCTCTGGCTCTAGCAATATCTGTTGTCCAATCTAAACCCAAACAACTTGCCCCAGTATCAGCCATAGAATCTAACCACTGACCACCGCCTTTAGTAAACATAATAATGGGGACATCTCTACCATCATGCTCCTTAATTAAACCTTCCACTATCCTTTGCATCGGCTTTAAAGAATACTGTTGATAGGCCGAATGAGACAGCGCACCACCCCATGAGTCAAAAATCTGCACCGCCTGTGCTCCAGCCCGAATCTGAGCATTCAAGTAGTTAGTAATCGATAAAACCAATTTATCCAGCAACTGCTCGAATACCTCTGGCTGGGAATACATCATTTGCTTAGTTTTAGCATAGTCCTTACTTGAACCTCCCTCCACCATATAAGTCGCCAAAGTCCATGGACTGCCAGAAAAACCGATCAACGGTATTTTTCCATTCAGCTCTTTGCGAATCAAGGTAACTGCATCGGTCACATAGGACAGATCTTTTAGAGTATCCACTACCGGTAAGGCATCAATATCGGCTTCATTTGAAATTGTTTTTTTAAAACGAGGGCCTTCACCAGTCTCAAAATAAAGGCCTAATCCCATGGCATCGGGAATGGTAAGAATATCGGAAAAGAGGATAGCCGCATCTATTTCAGGATAGCGCTCCAAAGGCTGTAATGTCACTTCACAAGCCAGCTGAGGATTACTACACAAACTCATAAAGCTCCCAGCTTTAGCCCTAAGTTCACGATATTCAGGTAAGTAACGCCCTGCCTGGCGCATCATCCAAACTGGGGTACGATCTACAGGCTGACGTAATAGCGCCCGCAGAAAACGATCATTTTTTAACTCAGACATAGTAATAACTTCAAGTAAATAAACATGCCATTGTACGGGTTGCCTGTGATTTTCACCACCGATATGCCTATAGCTAAGCGAGGGTAGAAGGCCATAGTTTACGCAAGGTAGTTTTGTAGCCACCCAGACAATGATAGGAAGTAGCTGCAGCCCCTGACCAATAGATAATTTATCGCCTAACTGTGGCACACTCATGCCCCTGGTTAATTCTTTAAAAAAGCGCCTGTGAAATGGAAATTGTTTTACGTATTCTTGACATCACCTTCCCAATATTTAGCATTGTAGCCCTAGGCCTCTATTGCGGATATACATTTAGCCCCGACATGAGGGTTGCCAATCGACTCAATATGGATGTCTTTATTCCTGCTTTGGTATTCTCAGTGATTATCGGGCAGTCTGTCGATGTAAGGGATTACCTCCCTCTTATCCTAGCTGCCTTGCTAGTGGTATTAGGTTCCGGCCTTCTTATCTGGCCAGTGGCCCACCTTCTCAAAATAGAACTCAAAACATTAGCGCCGCCAATGATGTTCAATAATGCAGGCAATATGGGCTTACCCTTGATGGTATTAACGTTTGGTGAACAAGCGCTACCTATCGCTATGATTTTATTCTTAGTCGAAAACACACTTCACTTCACCCTAGGTATGGCATGGTTAAACAATTCGCAAGACTCTCAAAAAGAAGAGGAAAACAAAAAAACGAGTAGTTTGCGCTCCATGATATCCCCCTTAACCATTGCATCATTCATTGCTATTGGCTTAGGCATGACGGAGTTCAAAATACACCCCACCTTGATGCTACCCATCGATATGGTCGGACAAATTGTTATCCCTATGATGCTATTCAGCTTAGGTGTACGGCTCTCAAGATCATCGTTAAAAACCTTGCCCATAGGACTGATCGGGGGGATAGCCTGCCCCCTAAGCGGTTTAATGATGGTGATAATAGTAATGCCGTTTTTTGACCTAAGCCCGATGCAGGCCGGAGGCTTATTTTTATTTGGCGCACTGCCACCAGCAATATTAAATTTCATGTTTGCCGAACGCTACAACCAAGAACCCGACAAAGTCGCCTCCATCGTCATCGTCGGCAATGCCTTAACACTGATTACACTGCCGTTAGTGTTAAGTTATGTCATACCAAGATTTACGTAAACTTTTTGGTGGGCACAGCCCACCCTCCGGTGAAAAAGCATTTTAGCGAATGGTAAAAATGTGCCGTAAGGTGCGATTTTTGCGCGCGAGCAAGGCGTCTGCGCACGCAGAGAGGGAGTGTCTGCTAATACATAACCGAACGAGTAAGGAGACAACGCCGCTATCGCGTAAAAAGCGCACCTTACGGTGCATTTTGGAGTTTAGAGCGAATATCCATCCACACCTTTCCCAACATGTTCTCGCCCCGCTGATCTCGACCAAGCCCCCAATAGTGATCGTACATTGAGGTTTCTATAATCAAATTTTTATCCGTTTCTAATAAAGCGTCTTGAACTTCATCGTACTCCTTCATTTTGCGATAAAGCGCTCTTGTCATCCATACTCGTCGCCTCTCTTTCCAACCACTCACTTTTCGCTTAAGCCAAACATTACCCAACTCATGGGCCTGGCGCCCTGAAGTAGCTGCTAAAATTTTTGAAGCGTAATTTAAGCCTTCATACTTGTGAGCTTGATAATAATGCTCTGCTGTAGGCCAGCGATATTCCTCAAGCTCAAAGCCATGTAGTGAGACAGTAGACAGCACATTATCTTCGTCAAAACGAGAGAAATGAATGGCTTCTTCTAACGCAGTGTCATGTTCAAACAATGTTATTTCCCATCAATAATTAATGACTATGAGACCGTTACACGGATAGAGGTTTTGCCCTCAGCCCTCACAAATTGCTCGAACACCAAGGGCAAAGAGTGCTCTCAACAATCTATTTGTATTTCCTCCGTCCGTGGAGGTCATGCTGTGAATTGGCGCATCATTCAAACTAACAGATGCATGAATATTTTGATGCGTTTTTCGCCAGTGGTTACCTTCATTAAATTCACTACGCGCATTTCTGTTAGGCCATTGGCTGTAGTAATATAACCTGGCTGCACACCCAGACAACCAAGTCCCAAACGCTTTGCTGTTGATAGATTCATAGCCATGACGCTAGCGCCCATATCAACAATAGAATCAACTTTGCGACCATTAATCTGCCCTCGCACCCAATGGTGCCCTCCTTGCCGACGGGCGATACGAGCGACTCTAGACTTCGCTTTCTGGTCACTGCCGCCTACTTGTTGACGTTGACCATCAACGCCTAAAACAGCAACCTTACTATTGGCCTTTAACAACTTTATTCCTTTTTTGGCTTTACCCACTTTGATGTGCACCTGCTCACCATCAACCTGCAATAAAGCAGCGCCTTTGAACAAGCCTTTCACTATAATTACCTGCGAAGGCTGTTTATATTGAGAAACATTACTTTGAAAAAAATTGTTTTAAGAAAAAACAATAGAGTTAGAAACAACTAAAACCAACATTCTAAACAGTCGGAAAAAATGTCACTGCAGCCACCAGACTATCAGCATTAATAACGCACCCGCATAAATACCCGCCAGCACATCGTCGAACATAATTCCAAAACCGCCCTCTACCTTACGATCTACCAAAAGAATTGGCCATGGCTTCACAATATCGAAAAAACGAAATAAAACAAAACCCAAAATTATCCAGTACCACTTTAGAGGGGACTGAATTAAAGGAAGAGCCAGCATTGTCAACCAAAAACCGACAAATTCATCTCACACGATAGCGGGGTGATCGTGAGTCCCTAAGGCATCTGCTGTCGCTTGACACAAATATATTCCAATGACAAAAGCAAATAAGATTATCAGCAATTGTGTAACGAAAGAATAATGAAAAAACAATAAATACAAAGGGATGGCGGCTAAAGTACCAAAAGTACCCGGCGCTTTAGATGCCAAACCACTACCAAAACCCAAAGCTAAAAATTGAACTGGGCTTTTTATTAAGTCAGTAAATTTAGGAAGTAAAATGTTGATACCCTTTTTGATTATCATATGAGAGTAAACGACCATCTTCGAAGCAACGGACGCTTGGGCTGCCTGAGCTTAGGTCAACAACACGCCCAATCTTCACAACATCGGCACTCTTTTGTTTTATCAAATCATCTAGCGCCGAACTATATTCAGCAGAAACAGTAAATGCTAGCTGATAATCATCGCCACCGGATAAAGCGTAGCGAAGAGACTCTAAATCATTACTCGCTACTGTTCTACACGCATCTGAAATCAAAATTTTATCGACGTCAACATCAATATCAACATGGCTAGCATTGGCAACATGCTGTAAATCGGCAAGCAAGCCGTCAGAAATATCAATAGCGGCATTAGCGCAATGCGTCAGATATTGACCCAATTTTATTTGTGGCTCTGGCCGATAAAAACGCTCGACCAAATACTCTTTTTGCTGTTTTTCAATATCGAAAAACTTTTTTGTATTTAGAAGTAAATTCAGTGCCGCAGCACCATCACCTAACGGACCGCTTACAAACACTAAATCCCCCACTTTTGCGGCATCTCTAGTGAGGACCTGCTGATGCTTAACCACACCATGAACTTGTATAGTAATGGTCAACTGGCCTTGTGTTGTATCACCCCCAATTAGATCGCACTCGAATTCATCGGCAATAGACAATAAACTCTGGCTAAAATCATTTAACCAAGCGGGATCGGCATCGGGCAGCGTCAAAGCCAAAGTGAACCATTGAGGTTTTGCACCCATCGCCGCCAAATCACTTAGGCAAGTACAAAAAGCACGTGTTGCTATTTGCTTAGGGGATGCTGATTTGGGAAAATGACGCCCCGCAACCAAGGTGTCCATCGACATCACTAAACTATGATCTTGATCAACAGAAACGATGGCGCAATCATCACCAATACCTTTTATAACCGAGGGCTGCTTCGGCTCTCGCTTAAAATAAGTGGCAATCAGTTCAAATTCATTTAACGACATAATTGGCCTACTTTAAAGCCGCCCTACTTAAGGGGCCGCTTTACTTATTCTTTTCAGCGTTAACTTCGACCGCTCGCAGATCAGGCGCTAAACGGTCTAACACGCCGTTGATAAATTTATAGCTTTCATTCGCACCAAATTTTTTACCTAAGGCAACAGCTTCATTAATGACAACTTTGTAGGGCACATCTATTCTAAAACTGAGCTCGTAGGTCGCCATACGTAATAGTGCTTTGGTAATGGGATCGAGCTCAGACAAAGCCCTGTCTTGCAGATAGGGCTGATAGCTGTGATCTAGGGTCTCAACCTGCTCTGGTATTTTTTGTATTAGTTCATGCAAGTAATCAGTATCAACATGCGTCATATCATTATCAGTACGAAATTCAGCTTCGATAATATGCGGTGCCGCTTGCGTCATATGCCATTGATATAAAGCCTGCATACTATAGTGACGCGCCTTTCTCCGTGTTGCCGGGCTTATCTTTACAAGCGTTTTTACTGCTGTTGACTTATCAGGATTTTCTTTCATAATTCTTTAAAAGGACTCAGTTAAAAGGGCTCAGTCAAAATGGGTTTAGTCAAAAGAGATCAGAGATCTTTCTGTCCAAATAGCAATCTAACTCAATAATCTTTTTAAAAAGGGCGCCGGCCTCTTTTAAAAAATGCTATAACGTACTTTTCCAATGTAACAATTCTGTTAAGGCAAAAACGGCTTCAACGCCTTTATTAGCAATTGAATTGTCGGAACGCTGTTGCGCATCTTCGATAGAGCTCACACCAATCACTTCATTAATAATCGGCTTATGAAAGCGATCAGAAACTCGGCTAAAACCATCAACTACCGTTTGAATCACCGAGCCATCATGCGTTGTTACGCCCTTAAGGACAACACCAAAAGCAATAATCGCATCGATGGCAGCATCAGCTTCAAACAAACATCGAGCAGCATAGGGCAACTCTACTGACCCAGGAATAGTATGTACTGAAATATTATCTGCGCTCACACCAACAGCCAGTAATTCTTGTCGTGCTCGCTCAACCATCGCATTAACACAATCCGGGTGCCACATAGCCGCAATGATGGCTACTTTAGCATCGGGAATTTTATGAAAATGCTCGACGGGTTTAGGGAGGTAACCGGCCATTTATTTTCTCTCCTCTCACCTATTTTTATCTGGGCTATTTATTTCCCGGTGTTTTTTATGGGATTATTTGTGATTTGGGCTATCAACAACATCAACCACTTCTAAATCAAAACCTGAGATAGCCGAAAACTTAAACGGAGCCGACATTAGGCGCATTTTAGTCACGCCAAGTTCGCGAAGAATTTGTGCGCCGGTTCCAACTTGTCGATAAACATGGTCGGGGGTGACCTTCTTAGTTTTTCCGGACAAAATAGATTCTATACGCTCCTCCATATCTTTACTGGTTTGGTTGTAACACATCAACACCACCACTCCTTTGCCCTCAGTTTCCACTTGTGTCACGGCTTCCTGAAACGTCCAAGGAACAAAATCATCTTCTGCTCTTTGCAGCGCTAAAACATCTTTGACTCCATCTAAAACATGCACGCGCACTAAGACAACTTCATCGGCCTTGATCTCACCTTTATGTAAAGCAAAATGAATATCGCCACTGGCTAAATCGCGGAAGCTGCTTAATTGGAATTGACCGTAACCGGTTTTAACCGAACGATGCTGAATAAGCTCAATCGTTTTTTCTTGTACCGAACGGTAATGAATTAAATCGGCAATACTGCCTATTTTCAAATCATGCTCTACTGCGAATTTTTTTAGATCGTCTAACCGGGCCATGGTGCCATCGGCATTCATGATTTCAACAATCACCGCTGCAGCTTCAAAACCCGCCATTTTAGCCAAGTCACAACCTGCTTCAGTATGCCCTGCGCGACTTAACACGCCACCTGGTTGCGCCATTAATGGGAAAATATGACCCGGCTGCACAATATTTTCTGCGGTTGTATCTCGGCCCACTGCAACGCGAATAGTATGGGCGCGATCCGCTGCGGAAATACCTGTTGTAACGCCTTCGGCAGCTTCTATTGACAGGGTAAAATTAGTCGCGTGTTGGGCGCGGTTATTATTAACCATTAAGGGCAAATCAAGTTTGCGGCAGCGATCTTCACTTAAGGTCAGACAAATTAAACCTCTAGCATGTGTCGCCATAAAATTAATATCTTCGGCTCTAACATGCTCGGCAACCATAACCAAGTCACCTTCATTTTCACGATCTTCATCGTCCATCAAAATAACCATCTTACCTTGACGTAAATCGTTAACTAATTCTTCTACTGTATTTAATGCCATAAAATAATGTTCTCAGCTTACTTTTTACGTTCAACTTTTTCAGCGGCTTTATCGCCTAACAATAATCTTTCCAAGTGACGCGCTATTAAATCGACTTCAAGGTTCACCTTTGTCCCCACTATATAACGACTGATAACCGTATTATCCCAAGTATGGGGAACAATCGCTAATTCAAACTCAGAACCGTTAACCGCATTCACTGTTAGGCTAGTGCCGTCGACTGTAATGGAGCCCTTGTGTGCTATATATTTTGCAAGCTCATTGGGGGCCTTTAAGGTAAAACGATAGGCTCTAGCATCTCGATGCTGACTAAGCACCTCGCCCAGACCATCCACATGACCACTTACCAGATGCCCGCCTAAACGTGTTTGCGGCGTCAATGCTTTTTCAAGGTTCACCGTTTGTCCGAGCTGCCAATAGTTGAGCGTAGTCAAATCCAGCGTTTCTACTGAAACATCTGCGCAATAACCCAGAACCTTACCTTCTTTTTGCACTAACTCAACGACGGTTAAGCAGACACCATCAGTTGCGATTGAATCTCCCATGTTAACATCGGAGAAATCCAATTCATCACTATTGACTTGCAAATGAACATCGCCTTCTCGCTGCTCAATGGAGGCGACGACTCCCATTGCTTCGATAATACCTGTAAACACACTTTAAGCCTTTTATAAAATAGTAATGGTTTCTTTTAAATAGTTCTGTTCTAGCTACTAAATCAGCCTCAGCTAATCATTACCAACAAATGTAGTCTTATTCAATGCGAGCAATAATTCTTTGATCATCACCCATTTTACGCTGGTCAATAATATGCAGCCTTTTTTTCTCGGCCATAAGCTCTAACGGTAGAGTTAGCATAGGCCGCGCAGTGCTGCCTAATAATACAGGGGCCTGATAAATAATAAACTCATCAATTAAACCCGCCTTTAAAAAAGAACCCAGTAAAGTGGCCCCCGCCTCAAGTAAAACTTCATTACATTCTTTTTCAGCAAGCAAGGTTAACAATGATGCCAAACACAGGCGCCCATCCTTACTCACATCGATAGCTTCAATCGATATATGAGAACCTAAAGACTCCAAGACCTTCACTTTTTCGGGCTGCAACTCTAGCTCGGCTGAACTTGTCAAAAGTAAAGTCCGAGAAGACCGATCTAAAATTGCAGCATCTTCTGGAATACGCAGTCGAGTATCTAAGACGACCCGCACTGGAGCAAGCGCAAGCACTGTTTCGACATCAACAAACGCTTCATTCAAAGCCAACTCTTTCTTACGTAAAGTCAAACGGCTATTATCGTGCAACACAGAATCAATACCGGTCACTATCGCACCACTGCGCGCGCGCCAACGTTGGCCATCACTTCGAGCAGAGGCGCCTGTAATCCACTGACTTTCGCCGCTTGCCATGGCCGTTCGACCATCCATACTCATCGCTATTTTACATCGAAGCCATGGGCGTTTGCGCTCCATACGACTGATAAAACCTGGATTAACAGCGCGGGCTTGTGACTCTAAAATCGGGCCATCAACGATAATTCCTGCGGATTTCAAGACACTGACCCCTTGACCCGCAACTAGAGGGTTAGGATCTTGCATAGCAAACACCACTCGATGAATACCCGCTTTTATCAATGCGTGAGTACAGGGTCCCGTTCGCCCCTGATGATTACAAGGCTCAAGAGTAACGTAAGCCGTTGCACCTTTTGTTTTACTGCCCGCATCAGTAAGTGCATTAGCTTCTGCATGAGCTGTACCCGCTTGATGATGCCAGCCCTCGCCAAGCAATCGATTATCGATAACAATGACACAGCCAACACAGGGATTGGGTTTCGCGGTATATCGACCCCGCTCTGCCAATTGCAGCGCAAGAGACATCCACCGAGAGTCATCGTTAGAAATAGACATAGGAGCAACCGGTTAACATTACTCTTTAATGGGCAAGTGCTGCTGTAGTCGATCAATTTCGTCTCTGAACTCGCTGATATCAGTAAAACGACGGTAGACAGATGCAAAGCGAACAAAGGCGACTTCATCCAGTTGCTGCAACTGCTCCATCACTTTCTCACCAATCACACGAGCTAAAATTTCTCGCTCACCAGTACTCTGTAAGAAATGCTTAATGTGGTTTAAAGAGGATTCAACATCTTCAATACTAACGGGGCGCTTTTCTAATGCCCGATGGAAACCCGCTCTGAGCTTATTTTCATCAAATGGTTCTCGTGAGCCATTTTGCTTAATCACCCTAGGCATCAATAGCTCGGCTATTTCATAAGTAGTGAAACGCTCATGGCAAGACAAGCACTCACGGCGGCGGCGAATCTGATTACCTTCGGCCACCAGTCGTGAATCAATCACTTTAGTATCATCAGCGCTACAAAATGGGCAATGCATGTACTCAAATCCACTTAATCAAAAGACCGCTATAATAGCATAAACGCCTTAAAAGAGCCTTAGAGAGAGCTTAAAAATTGAAGGGCACATAGAGGGCAAGAACTACGGTAGCTTAAATTGAACTAAGGCAAACACTGTAAAGGGATTTGCTCAGCAAGTTGATCGAGAGGAAGAGGGTAACCAATACCATAACCCTGCCCATAATCAACACCGATATTTCTCAATATAGCAAAGGTTCTATCATCCTCAACAAATTCAGCTACGGTCTTTTTACCCATAACATGGCTAATATCATTAATCGATCTAACCATGGCTAAATTAACCTCATTAAAGCATATGTCACGAATAAACATACCGTCAATTTTGAGATAATCGACTGGTAAATTCTTTAAGTAGCCAAAAGAAGATACGCCGCTACCAAAATCATCCAGCGCAAAAAAGCACCCTAACTCCTTTAAATCTTTAATAAAATCAATGGCCTCGGCAAGGTTAGCGATGGCACTGGTTTCAGTAATTTCAAAGCAAATCTTTTCCGGTGGCACATCATATTCTTGCAAGAGCTTAAATGCATAACGCTGAAAACTCTTATTACCAATGGTGTTTCCAGAAAGGTTAATGAAGACATGCTGTGTATTTGATAAGGCCGGAGGTGAAGAGGCAATCCACTTTAACGCTCTACGTAAGACCCACCTGTCGATTTTAATAGAAAGATCGTAACGCTCTGCTGCCGGCATAAACAATCCGGGCGCAATAATGTCATCGCCATCCTTCATTCTTAAGAGAAGCTCGTAGAATCCACCCTGATTAGACTGCAGCGGCAAAATTAATTGTGCATATAAGACAAAGTCATCATTTTCAAACGCTTGAGCAATACGGCTAATCCAGCTCATCTCTCCCTTTCTTTGAGAGAAGTCCTCATCTTTTTCTGAAAAAATATGCGTCTTATTGCGGCCCGTCTGTTTCGCAACATAGCAAGCGCTATCCACATTCTGTAATAAACTAGAAACACTTTCACTATAACGGTCGATACCTGCAACACCTGCGCTCACACCTAAGCTAAACGTCTTACCCTCCCAAGTAAAGCGGAAAGCCTCCATTGCTTCGTGGAGACACTGGGTAATTCGAAACGACTGCTCTGTAGTACAGTGATTCATAATGACCGCAAACTCATCACCGCCCATACGACCTACAATATCACGCCTACTAAAAATACTTTGAAACATAACAGACAATTGCTGAAGAAGCTCATCCCCCGCTAAGTGCCCGCAGGTATCGTTAACAATTTTAAAATGATCGAGATCCATAAAAATTAGCACATGAGAAGCATTATTTAAATGTGCATCGTCGATTGCCTTATGTATTTCGTTATCAAAATGCCGTCTATTAATTAAACCTGTCAGCTCATCGTGTGTTGCTTGAAATTTAAGCTGCTCTGACAACTTTTTTTGATCCGTAATATTTTTACCCGTGCCGCGATAGCCACAAAACTTATTATTAGCGTCAAATACTGGTTTGCCGCTAGCAGCAATAATCGCAATACTGCCATCATCTTTGCACCAATTGTATTCAAAATCAGTAAATGGCTGCCGACCGTCCAATAAATCAGTATGCTCCCCCCATGAGATTTTTTCTTCGAGACTAAGTTCGGCCTTAGGGCAGTTTATTGTAATAAATTCTTTTCTCGACAAGCCTAATATTCTTGATTTTGAGATACCCGCTATGCGCTCAAAGCTGCTAGACATAAAACTAAAACGCAGATCGCTACCCATTTCCCAACACCAGTCCGAAGCACTGTCGGCGAAATCTCTAAATCGTTCCTCACTTAACTTTAGCGCCTGTTGAGAAAAGTATTTTTCAGTAATATCAACAGATGATATTAAGACTGCAGGCTCTCCACGCCAATCAATCAAACTAACGGAGTGCTGCAACACAAGAGAATCACCTGTTCTTTGCTTAGCTTCCACTTCGTAAATAGAAGCAGGAACATTGCGAGAAAACTTAACGAGACGCTCGCGCAGTGACGCTCTTAGACGACGAGCTTCGTTGATTGAATAGAGGCTATCAATACAATCCAACTGCATAATTTCATCAACGCAATAACCCAAGTCGCCAGCATAACTTTGATTAACATAGAGAGGTGCAAAATCATAGCTGTGAATGATCACGCTTTGCATCGATGAATTTATTAACTCAAGAAACTTATCTTCTCCCGAGCTTAAGGCATTCCCAGTCGGCGCGCGACGTCCATTCAGCAAGCGGGAACGCTTGCGCATAAACTGCTTATTTCGACACAAACTTGTAAGCTTTCTCGTCAACAATACTAATACCATGGTTGAATAAGTGTTTAACGTATTAAGAAAGTCGGTCAACTACTCTATAAAAAGAGTTACTGAACGCTTTAGGTAAACACAGGTATGTTTAAAGACCAACATAAAGTATAGCCACTTATTTAGAACATTAAGAATGTTATATAGCTTATCAGCATAAACAATAATATTTCTAGTCCATTATGTGCCTATAGTAGAGGAAGGCAGACGTAAAAAACTCAAAGGCCCTAACGCAAAATTATTTAGCTATTAGAGCCTTATCAAAACATAAAAAACTAGGCATAAACAGGGTAGCGAGCACAAATAACCAGTACTTTTTGCTTAACCTCTTCAATAACCTCTTCAGAATTACCCTCTTCTAAAGATTCAAGCACATCGCACATCCAATGAGTCAACTCAACACAATCCTGCTCATTAAAACCACGGGTCGTTACAGCAGGCGTGCCTACTCGTAAACCAGAGGTTACAAAAGGTGAACGGGGATCATTGGGCACGGAGTTTTTGTTAACCGTGATATTCGCAGCACCTAAAGCTGCGTCGGCCTCTTTACCAGAATACTCTTTACCAATTAAGTCAACCAACATTAAATGGTTTTCAGTGCCATTTGAAACAATTTTAATACCTCGCTCCATAAAGGTATTAGCCATTGCTTTTGCATTAACCACCACCTGTTTTTGATAGGTTTTGAAGTCATCACTCATCGCTTCTTTAAAGCTAATTGCTTTAGCCGCAATAACATGCATCAGCGGGCCACCTTGGCCGCCAGGGAAAACAGCAGAGTTTAACTTCTTCTCGATGACTGCATTGGCTTTAGCTAGAATAATACCGCCACGAGGGCCGCGCAATGTTTTATGCGTGGTAGACGTCGTTACATCGGCAATTTGAACAGGGCTAGGGTAAACGCCTGCCGCAACCAAACCAGCAACATGAGCCATATCAACAAGTAAGTAAGCACCCACCTTGTCGGCAATATCGCGAAAACGCTGCCAGTCCATAATTTGTGAGTAAGCGGAGAAACCAGCGATAATCATTGTTGGCTTATGCTCTACAGCCAAACGATCAACTTCTTCATAATCGACTTCACCCGTTTCAAGGTTCAAACCGTATTGAACCGCATTGTAAGTCTTACCAGAAAAGTTAACCGAAGCACCATGAGTAAGATGACCACCATGTGCCAAACTAAAGCCTAAAATAGTGTCGCCCGGCTCGCACAATGCTTGAAACACAGCAGCATTCGCCTGAGAGCCCGAGTGGGGCTGAACATTAACGTAATCAGCACCAAACAATTCCTTTGCACGATCAATGGCTAAGGCTTCCGCTTTATCCACATGTTCACAACCACCGTAATAACGCTTACCAGGATAACCCTCGGCATACTTATTGGTTAGTTTGGTACCCTGAGCCACCATAACCATTGGGCTGGTATAGTTTTCCGAGGCAATTAATTCAATATGCTCTTCCTGACGACGCTCTTCAGATTGAATAGAGGCCCATATTTCAGGGTCAAAGGATGCGATGGTTTGTGATTTGTCAAACATGGATAAGAAGACTCTGCCAATTAATATTGTTAAAGGATTAGGTGATTGAGCTATATGATTAAATTATAGATAAAAAGCAATCAGCACCGCTTAAAAGACAGCGAATTTTACACTAACAGACTTTATTTAGCTAACCTTTCACTTTACGAAAAGAGCGAACACTCAGACCATACAGACTCCCATTAAGGGTAAGAGGCCGCTTGCAGCAAGGTAAGTCTTGCGCTAACGTGTGCATGCAAGTTTTTGTATCAATACTGCTAAATCGACATTCAACCAACCCGTAAATTAAGGCATTGTAATATCTATGGCTCAATACGTTTACACCATGAACCGCGTCGGCAAAGTGGTTCCACCCAAGCGCCAAATCCTTAAAGACATCTCCCTCTCCTTTTTCCCAGGCGCTAAAATCGGAGTACTAGGCTTAAACGGCTCGGGCAAATCAACTCTGTTACGTATTATGGCAGGCATAGATCAAGACTATAACGGTGAAGCCCGTGCCATGCCGGATATTAAAGTCGGCTATTTGGCACAAGAGCCTCTTCTTGATGAAGGTAAAGATGTGCGTGGCAATGTGGAAGATGGCGTACGCGAAGCTTTAGACGCCCTCGCCGGCTTAGATAAGGTCTATGTGGACTACGCTGAGCCGGATGCAGATTTTGATGCCCTAGCCAAAAAGCAAGCCCGCCTTGAAGATATTATCCAAGCCTGGGATGCACACAACTTAGATAATAAACTAGAGCAGGCAGCAGACTCATTACGCCTGCCACCATGGGATGCCGATGTCAGCAAACTCTCTGGCGGCGAAAAGCGCCGAGTAGCCCTGTGCCGCTTATTACTCTCGCGCCCCGACATGCTATTACTCGACGAACCAACAAACCATTTGGATGCAGAATCCGTTCATTGGCTAGAGCAGTTTCTACACAATTATTCAGGCACAGTGGTCGCCATTACCCACGATCGTTACTTCCTCGACAACGCAGCCGGTTGGATTCTAGAACTGGATCGCGGCTACGGCATCCCCTACGAAGGCAACTACTCTACCTGGCTAGAAACAAAAGAAAAGCGACTCGAACAAGAAGGCAAATCTGAAGCTTCTCATCAAAAAGCCATTAAGGCAGAGCTAGAATGGGTAAGACAAAACCCCAAAGGCAGACAAGCTAAAAACAAAGCTCGCCTACAGCGCTTTGACGAACTCCAATCGCAAGACTTTCAAACCCGAAACGAGACTAATGAAATTTACATTCCACCCGGCGAACGCTTGGGCGATAAAGTGATCGAATTTCATAACGTATCCAAAAGTTATGGCGACCGGCTATTAATAGATGCCCTATCCGTCAATATCCCTAAAGGCGCTATTGTCGGTATCGTTGGCGGTAACGGGGCAGGTAAATCAACCTTATTCAGAATGATAAAAGGTGACGAAAAACCCGATAGCGGCGAAATAATCTTAGGCGATAGCGTTCAAATTGCTTACGTAGAACAGGGTCGCGAAAACTTAGACGACAAGCAGAATGTATGGGAATCGATTTCTGGTGGCGCTGACATTTTAAAAATTGGTAACCACGAGATGCAATCACGCTCTTATGTCGGCCGCTTTAATTTTAAAGGCTCCGACCAACAAAAACGTGTGGGTGATTTATCCGGTGGTGAACGTGGTCGCCTCCACTTAGCGAACACCTTGAAGCAAGGGGCTAACGTACTCCTACTCGATGAACCCTCAAATGACCTCGACATAGAAACCCTACGTGCACTGGAAGACGCCCTACTCACCTTCCCCGGTTGTGCTCTCGTCATTTCCCATGATCGCTGGTTTTTAGATCGTATCGCCACACACATATTGGCCTACGAAGGCGAAAGTGAAATTGTCTTTTTTGAAGGTAACTACACGGAATATCACGAGGATTTACTAGAAAGAAAAGGCGATAAAGCGCAACCATCTAGAATGCGATATAAGCCTATTAGAGCTTAACGTCTATTTATACCCGCCTCTCAAATAGGGATGGTGGGTAAAACCTTCTTTATGGACCCTATTTTTTGGCTAACCTACTCTCTTTCCATTGTTATTTCAAAACACAACTCTAACCTTATCAAGGTGAATTACTTTTTCTCGCATTTTTTATTTAATAACAGCTATAAAGTCAGATGACAAAAGGATTATCATTAGCGCTTTGAGCCTGCTACTGCGGCTGAAAGCGGGTGAGAGAAAAATGAACGAACTTTATATTGCACGATTAAAAATTTAAATATCAGCAGAAGGGAACAATTAAACCCCTATTTATTTTACGATATCCAAGGCCAGCGCTTCGGCGACTTTAATGCCATCGATACCCGCTGATAAAATACCACCTGCATAACCTGCCCCCTCTCCGGCAGGATAAAGGCCCTGCGTATTGATACTTTGAAAATCTTTTCCGCGTCTTATGCAAACAGGTGAAGAAGTTCGGGTTTCTATACCCGTTAAAATGGCATCGTTCATAGAGAAGCCCTTAATTTTTTTATTAAAGGCGGGGATAGCTTCACGAATCGCATCGATAGCAAATGCAGGTAAGGCTTTACTTAAATCACCTAAGGTAACACCGGGCTTATATGAGGGAGTTACACTGGCCAATGCCTCTGAGGGTTTATTTTTTAAAAAATCACCGACTAACTGAGCGGGCGCATTATAGTTTTTACCGCCTAATTCATAAGCAAGCGTTTCTAGTTCACGCTGCAAATCGATACCAGCCAAAACATGTTCGGGATAATCTTCCTCTGGTGAAACACCAACAACAATAGCGGAATTAGCATTGCGCTCACTGCGTGAATATTGAGACATGCCATTAGTGACAACACGACCCTCCTCAGACGCTGCCGCAACAACCGTCCCACCAGGGCACATACAAAAACTATAAACACTGCGGCCACTTTTACAGTGGTGTACTAGCTTATAATCGGCAGCACCTAATAATGGGTGACCCGCTTCGGCACCAAAGCGCGCTTTATCAATAATCGACTGCGGGTGCTCAATACGAAAACCAATTGAAAATGGCTTGGGCTCAATGTAAACCCCTTGCTCTAATAACATTTCAAAGCTATCGCGAGCACTATGGCCAATCGCCAAAATAATGTGATTACTATGCAGCGTTTCGCCACTAGCTAACGTTACACCCGTGACAGTGGTTTGATCCGCCTTGGCATCGACACTGGCACTATTATTTTCGCCCGATTTCACCGCCCGATGAATCGCTTCAACTTTTTCGCCAAAACGAATTTCCCCACCCAATTCAATAATTTCAGCGCGAATATTTTCAACCATTTTGACTAATTTAAAGGTGCCGATATGAGGCTTACTGACAAATAAAATTTCTTCAGGTGCGCCCGCTTTAACGAACTCAGTCAGCACTTTTCGACCTAGATGATCTTTATCTTTGACTTGGCTCCAAAGTTTACCATCGGAAAAAGTACCCGCACCGCCTTCGCCAAACTGCACATTGGACTCACTGTGTAAGTTACGTTTACGCCATAAGTCCCACGTATCTTGGGTACGCTGGCGAACGTCTTGACCGCGCTCAAGCACAATAGGTTTTAGCCCCATCTGAGACAACACTAGAGCAGCAAGAATACCGCAAGGGCCAAAGCCAATCACAATAGGGCGCTGCTGATGTGGCTCAGGGAAGCTATCTGACACCCTTGCAACAAAGCGATAAGAAGTATCGGGGCTTGGACGAACGAAGTGCTGCCCCTCAAACTTTACCAATACCTGCTGCTCCACCTCATCACCCAACTCTATATCTAAGTGATAAATCAATACAATATTCGTTTTCTTACGGGCATCATGACTACGCTTAAAAATAGTATAGTTGAGAAGCTGATTGTCACTTAGCTCTAGCCGTTGAATAATCGCAGCGGGCAGCTCTTGCTCGCTATGATGTAGGGGAAGTTGGATATCGTTAAGTCTGAGCATGAAAGGTCTATCGTTATATTTAAGGGCGAGACTTTAACACGAAGTTGCATATCAACACTAAAGAGGTGTAGAACTAAAGAACCAAAGTAAGCCAATAGAGGCGGGTATAAAATAACATTAAACTCTCATCTGCCCTTAATTATTGAAGCTAATTATTTGGCTCCCAGCTTTCTTAAAGCAGTGATCTGACTTTAGCTTTTCTCTCTTGCTTACACAGACATAAGGTGGCCAACAAGCTGGCAAACAATGTCAGCGTCACAGCGCTGACGACGCATTGATATTGTCCCCAACCTAAAAAAGGGGTCGAGATAGTTATTGCCTATGCTGGTACCCAAATAATAAAACACTAAATATAATGAAAAGGCGCTAGCTTTTGAGCCTATAGCATACTGATTAACCCAGTTAGAGTGATGTGGTTCGATAATAACGCACACTGTAATCGTAACGGCAGGCATGGTGACCAATGGCGCAGGCCAGATAGGTTTTACCACAACCAGTCGAACCCGTAATGACGACGTTGTGTTTTTTGTTATTCACTCACTGATTAGCAAGGCTGCCATTTGTGTGTGTTTTCAAGCCTCGCGGGCGTGCATAATCAATCTCCTCAATGCCTGCGTATTGGCGCCCATCATGAACACCCAATGGCCCGCATCCTAACACCCAATCTTACCCGTCTTGAGCACCCAGTCACGTTAACGTTGGTAGCATTGAGAGTACTGATAACTGTTATATCCGTGGATTTGCTTATCCTCCTACCACAGCCGCTGCTTGGTAACGCCTTTGCGATTGAGTTCTTTGCGGATAGTGGCGTACTCCGGCTCAATCATCCCGCCTCTTAACGGTGCCAGTTGATTCGGAAATAAGGCTTTCTCCAAACCATTGTCTTCTAGGCCCTCTGGCAGTGGCCATGATAGCGTCGAGATCTTAGCTCGATTGAGATGAAGAAATACCCCGATATTGAGGCTTCGAGCAATTTGTCATTGACTTACAATTGGCTTCGAATTTAGGCCGTAAGACGTCTTTAACAATACGCATTGATGCTCTCTCTGCTGGCATCGCAGCCTTCTCCTGAAAAAGTGAAAGGCGACGATATCAAAGTTAAGAACAATCAATGCTAAAGGGAGGGGTTTCGAGGTTAACTGGAAACTATTCCCGATGCTGAACACCGATTCCGGGAAATGAAGAAAAGTGTTCGGCCTCTATCGGAATAGGCGTTCAACATCGTTCGGAATATGCAACGGAATAGAGCTATAGTCAAATTTAGTGTACGGGTCATCAAGCGGCATCTTGACCCTGTTGTTGCTGCTGCTGTTGTTGTTGGCAAGTCGTGCTGGCACGCAGATTATAGAGATGGGAGACG
>JBLHWO010000048.1:0-19822 GCA_047629215.1 Cellvibrionaceae bacterium
GCATCGAGACTACAGATTCCCTTAACCATGTTAAAAGAATCGTTTGCGGTGATGAGCGGGCGCCACAGCTCACAACAACTCATCGCAGCATTAGTTGCGCACGACAGTGTTGTCATTATGAAGGCGGGGCGTTCTCGCCAAAAAATAATTGAGGCTTTAAAAAAGACTAAAAGACAGGGTGAAGCCAAATACCTAGAATACATTGGCCGTGAGGGTGAAGTTATTCAGCATGACATTAATCAATTAAGTGGTGAGTCTGGGCCTTACTTCTCTTTATTTGTTATCACTAAGCAAGAGCGAGATCGCTCGTGATTCGCATCATTACCTTAACCGAAGCGGGTCAACGGCTAGGCCAGCTCATTCAACAGCATTATCAGTTACACCAAGACTATCTTTTTCAAGGTAAGGGCGACTGCGAACTCTGGTTTAAACCGCAACCCTTTTCTGAAAAAGTACAAGATGCCTTTAACGAGGGCGATGCCTTATTATTTATTTGTGCCACGGGTATTGTATTGCGGGCACTGGCGCCAGTGATGAATAATAAATATGATGATCCGCCCGTATTAGTGATGGATGAATTAGGTGAATTTGTTATTCCGTTATTATCGGGGCATGAAGGCGGTGCCAACCAGTGGGGGAATGAGCTTGCCGAAAGCCTTAATGCCCAGCTAGTGATAACAACGGCCAAGCCTTACCTTAAGCCTATTTATACCGTAGGGATGGGCTGTGAACGTGGCTGCCCAAAAGATGAAATGGATACCTTGTTAAAGGATTGTCTTAAGCAAGCGGGTTTATCAATCGATCAAATACACAGTATTAATAGTATCGATATTAAAGCTGATGAAGTGGGTTTAATTGATTGTGCATTAGCCCTAGACAAACCCTATCAGACCTTTGATAAAATTTGTTTAGCCACCGTCGAACACCTGCTCAGTAAAAAATCGGATTATGTTTTTAATACGGTCGGTGTTTACGGTGTAGCTGAATCAGCAGCGTTGATCGCTGCAGAAAAAGTCACGGGCGATACGGCTGAATTAGTGCTGAATAAAGTGAAAACAAAAAAAGCGACCTGTGCCATAGCACGGTCATATCCCAAAATTGTATCGACAGAAAAATGAAGGGCTGGATAAGTCTTTAATCGCTTTTCCTGTGTTTCGACATAAAGTTAAAATATGAAAGATGTAAATTTATGAGTAAATTATATTTAGTGAGTGCAGGCCCCGGCGATAAAGACCTCGTTGCACCCATGGCAACAAAAGCCATTCAAGCCAGCAGTGATTTAGTCGCTTACGGGCTTTATTTAGAATTGCTGGGGGATGTTTGTAACAATATTGATAAGCCAAAAACCCATCATGACTTACCCTTAGGGCAAGAAATTGATCGTGCGCGATTAGCATTAAACTTGGCTTCCAGTGGTAAAACAACGGCCTTAGTGTCTAGCGGTGATATTGGCATTTATGCAATGGCAACATTAGTATTTGAATTGCTGGATAAACAACTTAATAGTAATGAAAATGGTTATCCTGAGTGGTTAGATGTTGAAATCGAAGTCATCCCCGGTATTTCTGCAATGCAAGCAGGCGCTAGCCGTGTTGGCGCTATGCTAGGTCATGATTTTTGTACTATTTCTTTATCCGATTTATTAACGCCTTGGCAAACCATTGAAAAACGTTTACATGCGTGTGGACAAGGTGATTTTGTTGTGTCTTTTTATAATCCACGTTCTATCAAACGTGATTGGCAAATTAATACCGCCCGAGATATTTTATTACAATATCGACCCAGCTCAACACCGGTATTATTAGGTCGGCAATTAACACGTGAAGATGAAAGCATTCGTATAACGACCTTAGACAAATTACATTCCGATGATGTCGATATGTTTACCTTGGTATCGGTGGGCAATAGTGAATCTCGTCACATTATTAACGGCGAGCAACAATGGGTTTATACCCCGAGAGGCTATAGTAAAAAACTCTAATGTTCGTCTAATTAATTTGTCCATAAATAAATTAGACGCCAAAAAGTAAAAACGTCATTTTATTTTTATCGAATTTTAACGATAAAGACATTAAACATGGTGTCACCGCCTTGTGGCACACTATATTCAATACAATACATTAAGAACACTATATAATATGACAGTTTATTTTATTGGCGCAGGCCCGGGTGATCCCGAATTAATTACGATTAAAGCACAAAAATGTATTAATCGTTGTCCCGTTATTTTGTATGCGGGTTCTTTAGTCCCCCGTGAAATTTTTGCCGATGTCGAAGACTCTGCAGAAAAAATTATTGATACAGCCTCTATTAATTTAGACGATATTATTGCATACATTAAAGCCGCCCATATTGCAGGAAAAGATGTAGCGCGAGTTCACTCTGGTGACCCTTCGCTCTATGGCGCGATTGGCGAGCAAATTCGTCGGCTGGAAGTATTGGATATTGATTACCACATTATTCCGGGTGTGACCGCGACCTCAGCCTCCGCTGCATGGTTAGGTAAAGAGCTAACATTATCGGGTGTTTCTCAAACCATTATTATGACGCGCTACGAAGGTAAAACACCGTTTCCCGAACGCGAACGTCTACCTGCTCTAGCAGCTTCCGGCGCAACGCTATCCATCCATTTAGGCGTTACCCGCATTCACAAAATTGTTGAAGAGTTAATTCCCTTCTATGGTGAAGATTGCCCCGTGGCGGTTTGCTATCGTACCGGCTGGCCAGATCAGGATAAAGTGATCGGCGTACTCAGTGATATTGTAGCGAAAGTTCGAGAGAAAAAATTCACTCGCACCTCGTTAATCTTAGTCGGTCCAGTGTTAGGCACGGATGAATTTAGAGATTCTTATCTTTATGATGAAACCAAAGCCCATGTCTTTCGCCCTAAGGTTAAACCAGATAACTTAAGAAATGTAGATAATAGCTCGCAAGCACACCCTAGTGTAAAGACACCTTAGCGGGTTTTGTTGTAGGTGAGGGGTGTAGTCGCTAAAGGTGTGAAATGGGGGTTGGGATGGGGTATTCAAGATACTGTCCCAGACCAATCATTCTGGCTTTGGCAAAGCATGGCAGGTTTTAGGCATTATGTTGTGGTGTATCCAGCAGAAAAAATCGCCGTAATCGTTATGACCAATAGTAGGAAATCATTCAAAATAGTTGATGATATTATGGCTATATCATTTGGTGGGATTTATCCCTCCCATGATTGGTTCTAAAACAAAATCTAACAGGGCGCTCCTAAATTTCAGCAGAGCACGGCGTTATAAGGCTCTAGAAAAGGCTTTTAATGGTGGCGGACAATTCGTGAGAATGTTGAGGGTAGACCACGTTTTCTATTTTTTACACACCACACAAAGAATGATTGAACGGTAACTATGATAGTAAAATAGTGTGTTATTTAAACGTGGTCTATTCCTGAAAATTGAAACTAAGACCGTTTACAGCTAGGTGTCCCCTGTAGCTCTATCTTTAACGCTTTTTCCTCATCAATAATACGTTGCGGAAATTGTCCCATAAAGCAGCAGCAAATATTTTCATTTATCATAGTGCGTGGCCCGTGTGGATGGCCAATATGTTTGTATGGCGCATGTGAGTGCCCATGAGAATGTTTATGAGTTTTTGAATGACCGTGGGTGTGTGTAGCGCTAGCGTCGTCATCAAGAGGGTCTGTTATTTCAGGTTGGTACTTCTTATTCTCTGGCTGAAGCTCTTTATCCTTTGGTTGAAACTCTTTATCCTTTGGTTGAAACTCTTTATCCTTTGGTTGAAACTCCGCATGATGATGATGCACATCCACTTCGCCGCGAGCGAGTCTGTCTTTAAAATCCTGCATTAGAGAAATGCCATGACTGCCGTTAGTCGCATCACCATTAATAGTTTCGTTAATGCGCTCAATAAAGGTATTAATAACATGGCTTTGGTCGCGCAAATAATTTGCTTTTAAAAAAGTAATGTCAGGATTTTCTGCCGCCACTTTATCGATGTAACCATGTATACGGTCAATTAAGCGGCCGCCGAATAAAAAGTAGGGCGCAACGACAATTTTCTTAAAGCCTAATTTAACGGCCATTTCTAAACCACGGCCAACAGAGGGGTGGGTGACGCCAGAATAGACGGTTTCTGCCCAACCAAACCCTAAATTCTCGCACACTATACGCGTTAATTTAGCCGCTTCTGCATTGGCTTCGGTAACCGATGTGCCGCGCCCAACGGTGACTAGCATAGTGTCGTAGAGAGTGCCATGAAGAGTGTCATTTAGGCTACCACTAACCGGTAACTCAGTATTGCCATTGACGGCTTCTAGAATACGGGCCTGAAAAGCATTAATCATTTCTTCGTGTAATCCTAGCTCTTTACCGTACTCAATTTCTAAGCCGGGGTGTTTTTCTTTGTAGGTAGTGAGTACCGAAGGGATATCATTTTTTGCATGGGTAGCGGCAAATAACATACCGGGGACGGCGTAGATTTTGTTTACACCTTGCTCAACTAAGCGGTCTAATGCCATATGAATATTGGGCGAAGAATATTCTAAAAAACCATATTCGACTTTTAATTTAGGGAAACGTGAACTCAGGCCCTTGGCTAATAAGCTAAACTCTTCGGCTGCAATTTTAGCTCGACTACCATGGCCACAAATTAGAACGCCAGCATCGGGACTCAATTGATCAATATTCATAAGGTATAATCTCTGTTCTGTTGAACTGTATTTTTCGAGCTTTATTTTTTGAAGTCTATGTTGTGTTTGTGTTGTCGCTCACTATCAGTGTTTAGTTTTGAATAATGTTAGCGATGGCAGAAATTTCTTTGCCTTGGTGCCCAACCAGCGAGTGGTCGTTATAATTGAGTGTTATCCGCAGTGTATGTTCGCCGGGTGTTAGTGCCTTTAAATGGAACCACTGACTATAAATGCGACTAAATTTAAAACCATCGACATATAAGTGAGCATGTCCTTCGTTTGCCGTGTTTTCTGTATTCACTTTTTCGGGGGCAAAGAGAAAGTTTTCTGTATTGATAACAATATTCCAGCCCGTCATAGCATCTTCGTTTACAGTAAGGTCTATAACAGGGGTCAGTATATCATCACCAAAATGGCTTATGTCTAACAAGCCATGCTCATGATGAGCCATGGAGGATGCGTTAGTACTAGTATGAGCCGTTTCGGTTTTATTCTCATTACAGGCGATTAATAGGCTCGATAACAATAAAATGAAGAAAATACAGCGTTGCATTAGGGTCTCTCTGACAGTTTGCGGCTAAAACGTAGATGTATATCGTTAGCTAGTGCGCTATGTGTTGTAGCTGGACGGTAAAACACGAATTATCGCAGGTTTGTTGACTGAAGTTAATCATGTATTGTTTCTATTTTGTCGTAAACATCTCTATAATCGCCCGTCTCGATTCTAGGTTCTAATGTAGATTAATAGGGAATGCTTAGATGCTGATAAATGTTGTCAATATCTCAAAGCAGCTGTCCCCGCAACTGTATGCAGTGAATGCTTATCAATAGACCACTGGCTATCTTAGCGTTGAATAACAACGCTATTTTGCTGGGAAGGTGATACTCATGATGACCTGTGAGCCAGTAGACCTGCCTATATCGATAAACCTGATGGTCGGGGAGTGCTGTCAGAGTTGGAATCGCCGCAACGCCTATAACTTCATTCTAGTGAAATTGTAGTGAGACTATTAGTTTAGTGCGACTGTGCGTTTTTCCTTCTCTCTAATGCAGTGTATGAGGGTATCTAGTGATACCGCATGCCATCCTCCTTCATCATTTTTAAGCTAGTACATGGAATAAATCGTGTTTAATCGATCAATGCATGCCTAATTAATTATTAGCTTCGTCCCTTGTTTTACTTATGGAGTCTCTGATTATAATCAGTGACTCCATAACTAGTGAGGTGTTTATTCGTTTTGAGGAAAGACCATGCAATTAAATAAAATCCCTGCCACGATCGTAACTGGCTTCCTAGGAAGTGGTAAAACGACGTTGTTGTCGAATGTATTAAAGCAAGCCGCTGGAAAACGAATCGCCGTCATTGTGAATGAATTTGGTGAGTTAGATATAGATGCTGATTTATTGCGTAGCTGTCCTCTAGATTGTGAAGATGAATCAGCAACCCTTGCCGAGGGGGAGGGCGGAATTTACGAATTAGCCAATGGTTGTATTTGTTGTACGGTAGAAGAAGAGTTTTTACCGGTAATGAAACAATTGGTTGAACGTCGCCATGATATCGACCATATTTTAATTGAGACCTCGGGCTTGGCTTTACCCAAACCGCTGGTACAAGCGTTTAACTGGCCTGAAATCAAACAATATTGCACGGTCGATTCGGTTATTACCGTTGTTGACGGCCCCGCTGTTGCCGCTGGTCGTTTTGCCAACGATGAAGATAAGATACAACAACAACGTTTAGCGGATGATAGCCTTGACCATGATCCTAGCTTACAAGAATTGCTAGATGATCAACTGAGCGCTGCTGATCTCGTGGTAGTCAGTAAAAATGATTTGTTAAGTGACGCGCAGCGTGAGCACGTTAAAAAAATAGTCGAAGCTAAAATTCCCGATTCGGTTAAAACAACTTATATCAGTAATGGTGAAGTCGCTTTAAATGTCTTGATGGGTATTGAGTCAGCGGCAGAAGACCGTATTGATCATGTGCATACGCATCACGATCATCACCATGAACACGGCGACCATCATGATCATGCGCACGATCACTTCGACTCCTATGTTATTCGCTTAGGCGAAGTCGATGCCGATAAAGTTCAGCGGGTGATTACTGACCTGATTGCGACACACACCATTTACCGTGCAAAAGGTTTTGCAGCCATTCCTGGCAAGCCAATGCGACAAGTATTGCAAGCCGTGGGCAAACGTTTAGAGTGCCATTTTGATCGCCTTTGGGCGGTTGATGAGCAACGCCAAACTCAGTTAGTAGTTATTGGTAAAGAGCTTGATCAGGCCGTGTTGACGGCTGCTTTAAAAACGGCTGAGGTTTAACTAGATCTAAAGTCGGTTTAGCGTAGGTTTTAAAATAAGATTTTAAAATAGAGTTTAGCAATGCACTTATTGGCATCCCAACCCGGCGGCTTTACTGACGATGAAGGTATCGTTGATTTAGGCCAGTCACCCGCAGACATCATTATTCTCTCTGCGGCGGACAGTGCTTTGGCCGCCTTAGCGGATAGTGCAGAATCTTTACCCGCTGATTTTCCTTCTCTGCGCTTAGCTAACTGGATGCACTTGTTAAAACCAGCGGCTTTTGATTTGTATCGCAATAAAGTGATCGATCATGCGCAGGTCGTTGTGTTGTCTTTATTGGGCGGCGAAAATTATTGGCAATATGGTTTTGAGCAATTACAAGAATGGGCAGCGGCCGACAAACAACGCCACCTTATTATTGTACCGGGTGATGATACGCCGGATGAGACTTTATTTGCGGTATCAACGGTGGATACCGAATCCGCTATTCGAGTGTGGCGTTTTTTAAGAGAGGGCGGTGCGCTCAATAATCAACAGCTATATTATTTTTTAGCGGATCAGTCTTTAAAAAAAGAAGGTTTAAATAAAGAAAGTTTAAGTAAAGAGAGTTTAAGTAAAGAGAGTTTAAGTAAAGAGAGTTTAAGTAAAGAGAGTTTAAGTAAAGAGAGTTTAAGTAAAGAGAGTTTAAGTAAAGAGAGCTTAGAAAAAAAATATAATTGGCATGAGCCTCAAGCGTTACCGCGTTGTTTATTATATCTTCCGGCCTTGCCTAGCCCTTCATCTAAGGTTCCACCTAACCCTTTATTTAAGAGTAAGAATAACAATAACCAAGCCAGCTTTATAGATTGTCAGCGCCGCTGGCATCAGCATAACCCTGAAGCACCTATGTGCGTGTTATTATTTTATCGCAGCCATCTACAGTCTGCGAATACAGCCATGTTTGATGAGCTGATCTTTAAGATTGAGCAGCAGGGCTTAAATGTATTACCTATTGCTATCGCTTCGCTGAAAGATAAACAATCGTTAGCCTTGGTTAATGCCCTATTGTTAGAAACAAAAACATTAGAAAAAAACGTAAAAAAAACGAATGCGCTTGAAGTGGATAAAGATAAAAATTCAAAAATAAATTCAGAAACCAAAAAAATCTGCTTGATTATCAATACCACCAGCTTTGCTAGCAATACCGTTAGCAGCCCTGAATTATCCTCAGAGCCTACGGGTTTTCAATCCCCCTTTGTGATTGATGTTCCTGTACTGCAATTAATTTTATCTAGCTCAACAGAAGACGATTGGAACAACTATAGCCAAGGCCTGCGGAGCCGCGATATTGCTATGCAAGTCGTTTTACCCGAAATGGACGGGCGTATTATTACCCGTGCGATTAGCTTTAAAGCGGAGGAATGGTTTTCTGAACGCTGTGAAATTGCGGTCGTGCGCTATGCCTTGCACCAAGAGCGGGCTAGTTTTGTTGCACAATTAGCGCGCCAATATTGCCAATTAGCGGTAAAAAATAATGCAGAAAAACGTATTGCATTGATACTGGCAAATTATCCGACTAAAGACGGGCGTATTGGTAATGGTGTTGGCTTAGATACACTGGCATCTACCATTAATATTCTACATGCCCTACAAGAGCAAAAGTATCCGGTAAACAATATCCCGGAAAATGGTAATGCATTAGTGACCGAGTTGCTCGGAGCAGTGACCAACAACCCCAATACACTGCATCAATTGTCTTGTTGGCAGAGCCTAGAAGTTGAAGAGTACAAGCTGTATTTTTCTCAATTACCAGAAGAGAATCAGCGTGCAGTAATAGAGCGGTGGGGCGAACCTGAGTCTGATCCTAAGTACAGAAAAAATGAGGGCGCTCGTACTGGGGGGCTCATGTTATCGGGGCTGCGTTTAGGCGAGGTCTTTGTTGGTATTCAGCCAGCCCGCGGGTTTAATATTGATTTAGCGGCGAACTATCACGATCCAGATTTAGTCCCGCCGCACAGTTACTTGGCGTTTTATTTTTGGTTGCGTCACTGTTATCAAGTCGATGCCATTATTCACGTCGGTAAACACGGTAATTTAGAATGGTTGCCGGGTAAGGGGACAGCCCTGTCTGCTCACTGTTGGCCCGATATTGCCTTGGGGCCTTTACCGCACTTTTATCCGTTTATTGTTAATGACCCAGGTGAGGGAGCGCAGGCCAAGCGGCGTGCGCAAGCCGTTATTATCGATCACCTAATGCCACCTATAACACGGGCTGAAACCTACGGCGAACTAGCCGAGTTAGAAGGTTTGGTGGATGAGTATTATCAAGCAATGGGTTTGGATGCTCGTCGTGAACGATGGCTAAAAGACAAAATTTTAGATCTTGCAAAAAAAACCAATGTACTAGAAGAATTGCCAAAGAACTCAACAGCAAAAAACGTATTGCTGGAAAATTCAAGCGTCCAAAAAAAAACCAACGGAGAAATCTTAAACGATCTAGATACGTATTTGTGTGATATTAAAGAGGCGCAAATTCGGCATGGCTTACATATATTAGGCGAGTTACCCGCAGCGGAAAAATTAACGGATACGGTATTGGCCTTATTGCGCTTGCCCCGTGGTGAAGGTGTTAATGAGCAGGGCATACTGCATAACCTAGTGAATGATTTAGGCTTGTATCATGTTGTTAAAGGGCAGAAAACAGAATCACTTTTTGATCCGCTGCAATCGGCCGTTGAACCATGGCAAGGTAATAGGCCAGAGTGTTTGTTGGACGTCTCTACTTTATTGTGGCGAACAACTGCAGATACGCGCGAACGCTTAGAAATACTCGCCGCAACATTAATTTCAGCGGTAATTAATGCGGCTGTTGATAGCGCTGTTGACCAGAATATTGAAACGCCATTGCCTAAAACCTACCAGCAATTACAGTACGTTAAAAAAACAATAATGACAGCGTTGAATGACAGCGCTGAGCAAGAGATTAGTGCCTTAATGAAAGGCTTAAGCGGCTACTTTATCGAGCCGGGGCCCAGTGGCGCGCCAACCCGAGGGCGATTGGATACCTTGCCAACCGGGCGTAACTTTTTTTCTGTCGATAACCGCTCGATTCCTTCTCCGGCAGCGTGTGCGATCGGTGAAAAATCAGCAAACAGTTTAATCGAAAGGCATTTACAAGAGCATGGTGATTATCCAAAACACTTAGGCTTATCGGTATGGGGAACAGCGACCATGCGCACCGGTGGTGATGATATCGCTCAGGCTTTTACCTTAATGGGCATTAAACCAATAAGGGCGGCTGGTTCCCAGCGTGTGATTGATTTTGAAATTATTCCTTGCATGTTATTAGGCCGTCCAAGGGTCGATGTGACGCTGCGTGTATCGGGTTTTTTTCGCGATGCCTTTCCTAACGTGATGAAATTATATGATGCCGCCGTATTGGCGTTAGCAGAATTTGATGACCCAGGAACGGATAACACGATTCAACGCAATATTCGTGATCGTACACAGGTATTAATGTCTGACGGTGCAACACAAGCGGAAGCAAGCCGTCAGGCTAGTTATCGTGTGTTCGGTAGTAAACCGGGGGCTTATGGTGCGGGCTTGCAAGGCTTAATTGATGAACGTTGTTGGGAAACCCGTGGCGATTTAGCTGAGGCTTATGTTAATTGGGGGGGCTATGCATATGGAATAAGTGCAGATGGAGAAGGCGCTGATGACAGTAATAATGGTCACAGTAATGGCCACCAAGATGGAGTAGAAGCTAAAGATGCCTTTCAGCACCAACTGAGTCGTTTAGATGTTGTTGTACACAATCAAGACAACCGTGAACATGATTTACTCGACTCCGATGATTACTATCAGTTTCAAGGTGGTATGGTTAATGCCGTGACTGAATTTTCTAATCATGAGCCGGTTACTTACCATAATGACCATTCTAATCCAGCGATGCCGAAAGTTCGCACGCTAAAAGAAGAGCTTAATCGAGTGATTCGTTCACGCGTATTAAACCCAAAATGGATTCATGCAATGCAAGAACATGGCTATAAAGGTGCATTTGAAATGGCCGCCAGTGTTGATTATTTATTTGCTTATGATGCAACCACTAATCTTATTGATGATTACCAATATCAAAAAGTGGCCGATGCATTAGTTTTTGATGAAAAAAATAAAGCCTTTATGGAAAAAAATAATCCCAATGCGCTAGAAGAAATGGCCGAGCGTTTACTCGAAGCGACACAGCGAGGCATGTGGAGTGATGATCAAGGCTATGCAGAAAGATTACAAACCCTATTATTAGAAATGGATGAAAGCCAAGAGGGCAGTCTATGACCTCTAATAATGTTAGCCATAATGAGATAAAACTTACATCATCAGCTACATTAATGGTGCAGGGCACCACGTCTGATGCCGGTAAAAGTATTTTAGTCACTGCGCTCTGCCGAATTTTAGCAAGGCATAAGATTTCTGTCGCGCCTTTTAAACCACAGAATATGGCGTTAAATAGTGCGGTTACCGCAGAGGGCGGTGAAATTGGTCGTGCTCAAGCGGTGCAAGCCGATGCGTGTTATTTGCCCCCATCCATTTTGATGAACCCCATATTATTAAAGCCCAATAGTGATTTGGGCGCACAAGTTATCGTTAATGGTAAAGCGATTGGTAATATGCAGGCGAAAGAATATCATCGCTATAAACCAGAATTGCTCAATACAGTGGTTGCTGCTCATCAACAATTACAGAAAAATCACCGGGTAATTATTGTTGAAGGTGCAGGTAGCCCCGCAGAAATTAATTTACGTGAACACGATATTGCCAATATGGGCTTTGCGGAAGCGATTGATTGCCCCGTTATTATTGTGGCCGACATTGATCGTGGCGGCGTTTTTGCGCACCTTTACGGTACCTATGAGTTGCTTAGCGAATCAGAACAGCAACGTGTACAAGGTTTTGTGATTAATCGTTTTCGTGGTGACGTGACTTTATTAGAGCCAGGCTTACTATGGTTAGAAGAAAAAACCGGTGTGCCTACGTTAGCCGTTATTCCTTATATTCCTAACCTGCATGTAGAAGCGGAAGACAGTTTAGCGGGCAATCAAAATACTGAAAGCGATACCCGCCGCTATCAATGTAAAGTTGTTATTCCTGTAACGCCTAGAGCCAGTAATCATACCGATTTTGATGTATTAAGAATGCATCCACAAATTGATTGCCAATTTCAAAAAGACGCAGCGCAATTTGATGGTGCCGATATTATTGTTTTACCCGGCAGTAAACACGTGCGTGGTGATTTACAGTGGTTGCACGATAGCGCTTGGGATACTGTTATCGAGCGTCACCTGCGGTATGGTGGGAAGATAATTGGGATTTGTGGCGGCTACCAAATGTTGGGTGATTGGGTGCATGACCCCGATTCAATAGAGTCCGCTGCGGGCTCGACACAGGGCTTAGGTTTATTGGAGCTGGAAACTACACTCACCGGCAATAAGACGCTGCGTAATGTGTGCGGTTCCTTATTAGTGCCTAGTAAATTAGCACCTAATAAGTTGACATCGACTAAAGCGCCTAACAAATTGGCGACTAATGATTGTCATGATAATAATATAAAAGTGCAGGTGAAAGGCTATGAAATTCATGCCGGTATTAGTGAGGGCCCCGCGCTAGAAATACCTTTTTTGCAACTTAAACACTCTGATAATAACGAATCAGCCGTATTTTATGATGGTGCGATAAATGCTGACAATAATGTTATCGGGACCTATGTTCATGGCGTTTTCGATGAGCCTGAGATGCTGAAGTATTGTTTACGATGGGCTTGTTCAGGCAGTGTGAATGGCTTAAGTGGGATGGAAAAAAATTCCTTTGATGATTTCAATTATAAGCAATATAAAGAGACAGAAATTAATCGTTTAGCCGATGTGGTAGAAAAGGTCATATCACTAAAGTCCATTTTATGTCTACTAGGTTTGGAGGAATAGGGCGTGGAAAAAACGTTACCCGCTGATGATTCATTATCGCATGTCGTAGAAAAAGTACATATGGAAGACGAGCATGGCGGTAATATTGTCAGTGCAAGCGAGCAATATGATATTAGTTTGGACAAGTGGGTTGATCTTTCCACAGGGATTAATCCTAAACCCTATCCTGTCGAATTGGATGTTGCTAGTTTTCAACGTCTTCCCTATCTTCGCCCTGAATTTATTGCAGCATCAACTGACTATTATCAATCGTCACATTTTTTACCGGTTACAGGTACACAGGCGGCCATACAGCAATTACCGAATTTATTAGCAGATTTTCCTGTGTTAATTCCACAAGTAGGTTATCAAGAACATGCTAAATATTGGCAGAGAAAGGGCTCTGATATTGATTTTTATCCTTCATCAATAAAGTCAGTAACGCTTACTTTTATTGATAAAGCACTGACAGATAACCCAGAAAGGCATGTGGTTATTATTAACCCTAATAATCCGACGGGTGTATTGTTTGAAAAAGAACAATTGTTATCTTGGGCTCGACAGTTAGCACCGCAGGCTTATTTAATTGTTGATGAAGCGTTTATAGATACAGCGATAGAGCACAGTGTACTTAATCAATCTTTAGCAGACAATATTATTGTTTTGCGTTCTTTCGGTAAGTTTTTTGGCTTGGCTGGTATTCGCTTAGGTTATTGCTTTGCAAATGAAAGTATATTAGCAGGGTTACAGCATCGCTTAGGTCTATGGCAAATTAACGGCCCCGCTCAAGCTATTGCTATAAAGGCTTTGCAAGATAAAGTATGGCAGTCTCAAGCGAAGCAAAATATTCAAGACAATGCGAAGTTCACAAGAAGGATTTTTAATGCCTTAATGAGTCAATTGAGCCTGGATGCTCAATCAGTTTTTCATTCTGATTTATTTTCATCTTATAAAATATCATCTCAATGTGCAGTGGAACTAAAAGAATACTTTGCTCAGTCAGGTATGTTGTTGCGTGTTATTGAAATAGAGCATGAAAAAAGGAGTGAAATGGAGAGTGAAATTAGTAGTAACGTCAGAAATGAGCGTGGTGATAAACCGGCACTGTTACGTATAGGCTTGCTTGACGAGTGCGATCAATTAACAGTAAAGCGTGTGATAACAGTAGTCCGCTCTGCCGAACAGCTCTTTTCCGAAAGATTTTTATTTAATATCAATAAAAATAACCATAAAGTAGTCTTATGAAATTCTTTCCACTGTTTTATCAACTTAATGATAAGCACTGTTTAATTGTCGGTGGAGGTACTGTTGCCTTGCGTAGAGCCACAGCGCTATCAAAAGCCGGAGCCATTATCGACGTTATTTCACCTACTATAGCAATAGACTTAGCTGATTTGGTTAAGTGTAGTGGTGGTACGGTGTGGGAGTTACCTTTTGATGAGGTGTTGATTGAAAAAAAATACTTCCTGATAATGGCTGCTACTAATCATGCAGATGTTAATATTCAGGTGAGTGAATACGCAAAGAAAAATAATGTCCCCATTAATGTAGCCAGTGACCAATCTCGTTGCGATTTTGTTTTTCCTTCCATTATTGACCGTAACCCATTAACAATCGCTATTTCTAATAGTGGTTCATCACCTGTGTTAACGCGCTTGCTAAAAGAGCAAGTAGAGTTATTAATTCCTAAGGCTTATTCAGAGTTGGCTCGTTTTGTTGGAATGTATCGAGACACCATGAAAGCAATAATCCCCAACACTAAAAAACGTGTGTTGTTTTGGGAAAGCCTTGTGCAGGGGCCTATTGCTAGTGCTATTTTTTCAGGTAAAGCTGATTCAGCCAAAAAATTAATGGAAAGTACTTTATCTTCCCCTGACTTCTTAGCGAATTCTGTATTGCCTCCTCAGGGAGTTGTTTATCTTATTGGTGCTGGCCCGGGTGACGCAGAACTATTAACCTTAAAAGCTTTTCGTTTACTGAAGCAAGCCGATATTGTTTTATATGATCGTCTGGTATCTGATGATGTCATGGCCCTAATAAAACCTGAGGCAGAGTTGTTGTATGTGGGTAAGCGACGCGAGAATCACTCTGTGCCGCAAGGGGGAATTAATCAGTTATTAGTTGAGCACGCTAGGCAAGGAAAATGTGTGGTTCGTTTAAAAGGTGGAGACCCCTTTATTTTTGGTCGTGGTGGTGAAGAAATAGAAACTCTGATGGATGAAAAAATTCCTTTTCAGGTTGTACCAGGTATTACCGCTGCCAGTGGTTGTTCCGCTTATTCAGGGATTCCGCTAACACATAGAGATTATGCGCATTCAGTACAGTTTGTCACTGGGCAACTAAAAAATGGGAGTGTGGATTTAGATTGGAACGAGTTGATTGCACCGAAAAAAACATTGGTTTTTTACATGGGTTTAAAAAATTTACCGATCATTTGCCAATCACTGATTGAATATGGGATGAAAGCAACGATGCCAGTGGCCTTGATAGAAAAGGGCAGTACACCTGAACAACGTGTACTGGTATCTACCTTAGCAACATTACCCGATGAATTAGAAAAACAAACGATTGCTTCCCCTTCATTATTTATTATCGGTGAGGTTGTACGTTTATCAGAAAAGTTAGATTGGTTTGAAGGGGCTGATATGAAGGGTTTAGTTACGAGGAGCTTAATGTGAAAGGAAATGGCTTGAAGTGTTTGTTTTCAAGGGTAGTTATGTTTCGGCTTATCGGAAATAAACATGTCTGATTTCAGCTACTCTGAAGAAGAAAAGGCAGCCGTTTATAGAGCGATTGCTGAACGTCGGGATATGCGGCATTTTAATCAGCAAGCGATTGACGAAGTCATATTCAAACGTATTTTATCTGTAGCACATATGGCACCCAGTGTTGGTCTTATGCAGCCGTGGCGCTTTATTCGCATTACCAATAAATCAATACGTCAATCTATTTTTCATTTAGTGGATAAAGAAAGGAAGCTGACAGCAGATGCTTTAGGTAAGCGTAACGAGGAATTTTTAAAGCTGAAAGTAGAAGGTATTTTACAATGCGCTGAACTAGTGGTTGCGGCCTTACCTGATGAGCGTGACCGGCATATATTTGGTCGAAGAACGTTGCCCGAAATGGATTTAGCCTCATTATCTTGCGCTATTCAAAATATGTGGCTAGCGTCTAGAGCGGAAGGGATTGGAATGGGGTGGGTTTCCTTATTTGATCCGCTTGAACTAATGGCTTTGCTTGAAATGCCTAAAGGTAGTTTACCTATTGCTATTTTATGCATTGGCCATGTAGATGCGTTTTATGAAAAGCCGATGTTAATAACTGAAGAGTGGGCCAGTGAAAAACCATTGTCAGACTTTTTATTTGAAAATAGATGGCCGGAAATATTGAAGCTTGAAATCAAGGAATAAACAATGAGGTGATTGAATTATTAGATTCCGAATTCTTTATTGATCTATTTTTTCCTATCTATGTTATTTCCGAATAAGCCTAGATAAATTTTCCATTTCCAGAAAATAGTATATGACTTATTCAGAGTTTCTCTATATCCCCCTGGGTCAGAATGGTTGTCGTTAAAGTAAATAACGCACTAACCAAGAATAAGCTATAAACCAATTGACTGGTTTGACTATGATAAATAGTCTTCCCTATTATTTTTTATCAATGCTTCTTATCCATAGCTTCTCTGACCTCAGCATTATTTAAACAATAAATAACGTGGTTCAATCCAGGGTTTTGCAACCTACTGTAAATAGCTAGTGAGAGGTTGCTGATGTTGCGTTGCAAGCCATGTTTCGAAGTTTTGCAGACTAAGAATCTTATCGTAGAAGTGTGTTTACTGCTAACACTGAAGCGAGGGACGTTAAACTTGGGTAAATACTCTTCAGCAATAAAGGCTAGGTCTTCTTGTAACCCCCCGTATGTCGGATTCAGTTGGATGGGCTTGGTTTTAAAATAACCCAGAAGTGCGATGGCACAACATTTATGTTTTTTATCCCTGATAGAATCAATCACGTCTAACGCCAGATCATTCAGTGCAAAGCTGACACGTTTTTTTTCTAGTGACATGTTGTGAACGCCATATAAATCGTTAATTTCTCCTTCGTGGAGTATCGTCAGGCGTTCGTTATAATACATGGGCTTCTCGCAAAACCCGAAATACTACTTTGAATTGGATGTCATAGCGATTTTGAAATCTATGCTGCCTCTTTAGGCCCATGTGAGGCGTGGCCTGTAGATATGAGTGTCAATTCAGGACGGAATATCCCCAGAACCCCAAGCTAGGAATTTCAAACATCCTTTGGATTTTTACTGTGTTTTTCGCTGTGGGTGCCGCCGAGGCGATATGACATTGAAAAATCAAAGAGGCTGGGATCAGTGCACGCAGTAAATTTTAGTCATTTTGTATCCCGATAAAAGTCTAAATGTTGAGTCTGTCTTAGTGAGGGATGTAAACAGATCAGTATTGTAGGTCATGGAAGAAATTCAAAGGGATCAATTATTTGAAGCTTTATTTAATGTTATGTTATAACATAACATAACATTAAATAACTGTTTTGCGGTGACCTATCCAATCGCTGCTTTTTAATGACAGATAAACAGATATTGCAAATGAGGCGATTCATGAAAACTAATAAATACATTCTTCCTGTTTTGGGAGTTTCTTATATTTTATCGACTTCCGCTATAGCTGGGCAGTTAGAAACCATTACCATCAATGCTGAGAAAGAAGGTGAAGGCTTAAGCCTAGAGGAGAGTCACTCTACCGCTACTCGTTTAGGTTTAGAGATTATAGATACTCCCGCCAGTATTGAAGTGATTACTAAAGAAGATATTACCATTAAAGGTGATGATTCAGCATTGTCGGCGGTGACGCGAGCAACGGGTTTTGCTTCAAGTGCTAACCAAGGAAATGGTGGTACGTCGATGTCTGTTCGTGGCTTTAATGGGCACAGTTCGATTGTACAGCTCTACGATGGCACGCAAATGTACGTGGGTGCAGGTACTCGAACGTTTCCTGCGGATACCTGGACCTTAGAAAAAATAGAAGTATTACGTGGCCCCGGCTCTGTCACCAATGGTGTAGGAGCTATCGGCGCCACCGTCAATTACTTACCTAAAAAAGCCGCTTTTGGTGATATTGAAAGTGAAATTGATGTTAGCGCTGATTCCTTTAATCAGCAGCGATTGGGTGTGGGCTCTGGTGGCACACTGAGTGACAAGCTGGCTTACCGTATCGATGTATTGAACCATCAAAGCGATGGTTACTTTGATAACGGAGAAGAGGATAAGCAAGTTTTTGCTGGCTCATTATTGTTTTCACCGGGAGAAGATTTAGATATTAACTTCAGTGTTGATTATTCCGATATTGAACCCGCCACTTATTGGGGCACGCCTTTAGTGAATGGGGGGATACTAGACTCGACACGGAAAAATAATTATAACGTTAAAGACGGTAGGGTCGAGTATGTCGATTTTTGGCCCCGTCTGGATGTTGAGTGGCGCATTAATGATGCGGTCACGTTGAGAAGTAATAGCTACTATCTGGAGGCTGATCGTCATTGGCGTAACGTTGAAACTTATAGTTATAACTCCGGTACAGATTTAGTCGACCGCTCATTTTATCTGGAAATTCTTCATGGTTTATCTCAGCTCGGTAATCGTTCTGATGTGTTATTTGATTTCGACACGGGCGAGCTTAAACATCGTATGAATGTGGGTATAGAAACTAATCGTATTGATTTTACTCACTTTAATAACCGGCCTTACAATGGCTCAACCAGTGTCTCTTTAAGTAGCCCTGTTGCGGGTACATGGTCACAGGGTTTTCAAAGTGAAACCACTAAGGACTTTAGCTCTGATACGATGCAATACGCGGTGTTTTTGGAAGATCGAATTGAGTTGAGTAAACAGTGGAGCGTTGTCGCGGGTTATCGTTGGGATGAATACGATTACGAACGACAGGATTTTGATCGCAGTAATGGCGAAACTGCTGGCAGCATCAGTAATGATCTTTCCGGTTCTAGTTGGCGTTTAGGAGCCGTTTATAAGCCAGCGTATGATGTGAGTCTGTATGCACAATACAGTAAAGCATTAGACCCTATTGGCTCGGTATTGACGTCGACGAATCCGGACTTGAAACTATCAGAAGGGCAGCAAATCGAGATCGGTATTAAACAATCGTTATGGAATAAGCGCCTGCAATATACGGTGGCACTTTATGATATAGAAAAAGAAAATTTACTCAGTCAAGAAGTACCCGGTGGCAATAGTATTCAAGTTGGTAAGCAATCCTCCCAAGGTCTTGAACTCGATATTTTTGTTAAACCCGTAGATACTTTCGATATTGATTTCAATATTGCTTCTGTTGATCCTGTGTACGATAAATTTATTAATAATGGTACGGATTTTAGTGGTAAAACACCGCGCCATGTGCCGGAAATGACCGCAAATTTATGGATGAACTGGCGGTTTATGAAAAATTGGAGTTTAGGTGGAGGCGCCCGCTATGTCGACACACGTTATACCGATAATGCCAATACGAAATCCACTCAGCTACCTGATTATACCGTTTATGATATGGGGCTTAATTGGCAGGCAGATAAAGACTTAACACTGAATTTGCGCGGCAAAAACCTAAGCGATGAGGCAGACTATGTCTTGTCTTCTTATGGCAGCACACAGTGGGTTTTGGGTGAAGGTAGAAGTTTTGAACTTGGGCTAAATTACAAAATACGATGATAACGACGCATAACCTTAGTTGGTCTCCAAGCCATAATGCACCTTCGATTATATCGGAGGTCAACCTTTCGTGTTTGCCTAATAAGGTCAACGGCATTATTGGCCCCAATGGGCATGGTAAAACCACGCTATTGCGTTGCCTATATAATCGGCTAACACC
>JBLHWO010000049.1:0-19332 GCA_047629215.1 Cellvibrionaceae bacterium
TTACAGTTCGTAAAGTTTATAGCGGATGAAGGCTTTAATTATGATCGTTTAGATATGTGCTCTATATTCTGGCTGGGCGTCTCCGGTCATTTGGGGCCCATTTTTTATTGGGCCACAGCAGAGGTAAGTACGATGGTCAATCCAGCCTCGCGCAAATATACCCCCCCACCACGCCCATCATTTTATAATGATGTGAAAATGCCCGAGCCGATGACTCGTGCATTGGCGAATTATGGCTCCAATGGTATGGAGACTCATGTTTCTATTAAAGTTGTTTTAAATATACTTAAAGTGCTTCAGGAGCAAGGTGGTGATTCTTCTATGCCGGTTAGCGAAGAGTCTAAAGCGAAATACTCCCCATTGGTCGACCCACTCACATCCCTTTATAAATATTCAAAACCCAATATCACTGATGTGCTGATATCGACAATATCACCAGCGCTGGGTTTGGAGGGGGCTGTGATGGCAGGGATTAGTTCGACAGGGGGTGTTGGCATTGCAGCGGGTGCGGCCTTGCTCGCAGGTAGTGCGGTTGCGGAGGTCGGCAACCATGTTAATAATATGTTGAAGAGAGTCTACCAAAATAAAGAAATTCATAGGGAGTTGGAAGAAAAGGGGCAAGCCCTTGTACCTTTTGTTGCAACCGCTGCATTTGGTGGTCATGCGATGGTGGCTAAAATTACACGAAAGGAAGATGGCGAGCACAAAGCGACGATTTATAATCTAGGCGCGGGCATTGATAAACATCACCCTCAGGCTGGTAAAGGCAAGGTGGCTCCTAAAACGGTGCACCTAGAGGGTGACCCTGCACGTATTGCGAAGAATGTTTCTCTAGAAAATAGTAAGCATATTCCTGGCGCGGTGAGTGGCCCCGTTAAGTTGGTGGCCTGGGTTGGTAGCAACATGTACTACAGTGCGACGGGGAAAGAAAAGCCATCCAGTGTGGATCGCAACTATCAAACGTTGAGTGGAAATCAAGAAGCCCGCGTCTTTAGTGTTGCTCACAGTCCCCAAGAAAGTGGCAGTTGTGTTTGGCATTCTCCAGAAGCTTTTTTGCAAGACGCCTTACCCCCCCATGAACATCATATGCTTAAAACCTATATGCGTGCGATTGCTTACCACAAAACGTTAGAGTATGCCGAGAAACGTCACGGTGTAAAAACTTACGAAGATGTGGAGGCTAAATTAAACCAGCTAAAGGAAAAGCATGGTTTCAGCGATGAACAACTCAGTGCTAAAAAATCAATAAGGGCAGTCGGTGGTCCAACACTATTTCGGTGGCAGTTAAGAAAGGCGCGTTCATTATATAAAACACAACAAACCTTGGAGCATTTAAGCCGCAAGTATGAAACATCATTAGATAAGATTCATACCGCTAGTCAGCATCATAATGGTAAACCTATCGATATTATTACAAAGGTACCTGGTGAGCCGGAAGCAACCGGCGCATTTTTGTACCATAATGCGTATAAAACCTATTTGCCGATAGTTGCTCATCGTTACGAGGCCGAAAAGCTGTCCACCTTAATGGCGGCACAATGCAGTATGTTGCCTCAAGACGGTGATGAAGCAGAATCTTTTGCAGAGGCTTCCCAGGCATTGTCCAATGGTCAAGCGTTAATGCAACAGTGTGGAGAAGGGCGGCTCTATGAGAAGAGCACGCAACGATCTATTTTTCGAGCATTTAGAGCTCAGCTCCAATTAGGGCAAACCGTCGCACTACCGGTGATAATCCAAACCAATGCTGATGTGGTCGTAAATGATGGCGATAAAAATAAAACCGTGCCTGAGCCAGAGTACGAAAAAGCACTCATGGAAATTCAACGTCAAGATCGTGGACAATATTGCATTAGCCACTATCGCGCTCAGGAAAACCCTAGCGATCAGGGTGGGGAGCACTTTACCGTTACCACCCATGAAAATGTATCGCTAACAGAGTCTCAAATACGTGCATTACTGTTGAGCACAACCGATAAATTGTCCTGTGCCAAGGTTAAACAAATAATGGATGAGCAGGGTATCGGCAGTGGCGCGGCGACAGAAATTCCTGAATATACAGGCGGTGATATGTTAAATGCCTATGTTATACATCGCAGTGCTTGTGATAGCCAACAAATGGCCACCTATGAAAAAGCGTACCTGGAAAAACACTTGGATATTGTCAAGGCTGATTTAGCAGCTTATGAGCAAGAAGCAGAAAATACGGGGCAGCATGTTTACGTGCGGACAGGGAGAGTATCGGTTGCAACAGCTATAAATAAGCATACATCATTGAGTCGGCAGTTGTCCCGGAAAGATACGCCAGAAGCGATATCGCCCTCCCGTCGTTCAGAGTATCTCAGTGTTGCAACAGCAGTGAGGGATCGGGGGAAAATTTCTTTGGTGAGTACGCCATTGGGTGTTCAAAAGGATACTTTAAAATACCTTGAGTTAGCGGGCAGTGCTTTTAATGCTGATCAATTCAAATCTGCATTATTGGCCCGTAGCGTATTGAGTGATATTGGCCCCAATACTCGTCCGGTTTTAATCCCCGAAGACTTTGCAGATGAAGGTATGTTGCAACAAACGGGTCGCTTGTTCAATCAAGCCGCCGACTTGCAAAGAGAAGCCATTGAATTAACTAGATCTGTCCCATCAGAGAGCGATGCTACTCAACAGATAATTTCTAAAGAAACGGCTACTTCAACCTTGCGCCAAGCAGAGCGAGCCGAGGGGGTTTTAATCCCTTTGATGACAACCGACGATAACGCAAAACCGCAGCAAAGCTTTTCCCACATACAAGAGCAAGATGATGGAACGTTACAGGCAAGTTTATATGAGCACGAATCCAATGGGACACGTATTAGTCGCTTTGCGTTACCTATTGGTCAGTGGAATGAAAGTTTAATTAATAATCTATTACAGCCACCTGCGCCAGAGGCTGCGGATACGCCCTTAGCTCGTTTTCAGAGAGGTAATACAGAATTAACAGTGACCACTGACGTTGTTGATGCGAAAAGTCCGTTGGGAGCTTTTTTGCACGATAACCGCAATGATCAAAATGGCGTAAAATGTGAAACTCGCATGAAAGACCATTTTGAGTTACAAAGCCGAACAGTCCCTACTCCGGTAAAGCAAAAACCGCAGCCAGATAAAAAGCCCCTTGAAAAAACACCGCAAGGTCTTTTTACGATTAAGCCATCACCGGGTAGTGGTAATGAAACAGGTGCAAGTCATCAGTCATTAAGCTTGAATCAAACCTCGATGAAAGGTCTTATTTATTACCATGCGCACAAGCATATTTCCGTAAGAACCACTGAGCCAAATAATACGGGTTGGTTAGCGAGCATGATGAGCTTGCAGCAATCAATACTAGAGCGGCCGGAAGCTACCGATAAACTACTGGATCTTCCTATTCAGGCATTAAAAAATGGCAGTAAGGTAACGAATAAATTATTCCAAAGTTTGACTACTTCTGGTTTTAACGACAGTGATCGGAGCAATGCAGGGGGAAAAGCCGCTTGGACTGTACAGTCATTGTTACAAAAAGGAGAAGCGGTTGCCTTACCTATATTGATTAAAAGCGCAGAAAGTGGCTTGCCTGCTGTGGAGTTATTAGAGCTGCGCTTAAGTGGCAATGATGACTATCAAGTAAAGTATATTCATCGTCAGGCACCCAATGAGCAGGGTGAGCAAATGGTTGAAAGTTTTCACCATAATGTCAATTTCACTACGGCGGACATCCAAACACTCTTGATGAGTACGGCCCATTATGCTGATAGTGATAAGGCAACGACATTGCTCCAAAAAACATTAACACAGGGAGAGTCTGGTGCAGTTAAACAATACTGGGGCACTGATGCATTGCAGGCTTATAGCGTAGGGAATAGTGACGCCGCCGTCATTAGTACAAAAGAGCAAGCTCATTTGGGCGCGCAACTAAAAGCAGTGGATGAGGATCTAGAGAAAGCACTATTAGGGGCCGAAGGTACCATGACTGTAGACCCTGCATCAAAAAGTCAGTTGGCTCGTTTGTTTCAACAATATGCTGCAGCAGCTGAAATTCGTGTGCATCAAGGAGAGCGGCGTGTGGCACGGATGTCGGATAAGTCCATGCCGTTACCAATAGTTCCCGCTGCTGTTAATGAAGTGGCAAACGTTGCTGAGGTGATACAAGCAGGGTACTTCGTTAGTGGTCGTGATGCAGCACAATTGCAACAGTATTTCTCCGATTATTTATCGACAACCAGTAAAGCCCTGGATTCTGCTCGCCAGAATGGCCAACAATCGCAGCGGGTAATGGGAGATCCAAAAGCAGGTGATGGTTTGGCAGGAGTCGATCTTTCGGGCCCCGGTAGTGCTATTGCACAAACGGCAAAACAACTGCTCCAGGCGAGTCGGATGCAACACCAATTGATGCATGAAGGTGAGCGTGGTCGTGCTCGTGTAGTAGATAGTATTCAGTCACGAGTAGAGGCTGGGGGTAATGTCTTAGTGCCCCTGATAACATGTAAAGGAGATGAACATCAGGCGAGTTTAGTGCGTTTTCAAAAGCGGGAAGACGGCAATGTGAGAGCGACTGTGTATGAGGCGGACTCTTCTTGCGGCAAGGTGTATGGATATTTGCCGATTACTTCAGAACAGTGGGGGGAGGGTTACCTTCAAGCCTTGCTGCAATATCCACAAGGAACCCCCTTGCAAGCACTGAATAATCCACAGCAGCCAACGATACCCGTTGTCGAACAGACTCTCGAGCCCTCACAACTCCCTCGGCAACCTAATGTAGGGTTGTTTTCTGGGTTGATAGGCCGTTTGTTTTCGTGGCAAAACCCTACACCGGCTGATACTTACGAAGTGATAAAGCCGAACCAGCCTATGCCTTATGAAATTCCGTCTAGGGTGTTGGCTGAGCGTAATCCAGTGGACCTCTTTATTAAAGATATGACTAAACTTCAATATTCTGCCGCTCAAACACTAATTGCTAACCGATGCGATGAGATGAATGCGTGTAGCGAAGGCTTTAGCCAGCCAGACACATCCGCGGTACAGCGAGAGGCGGTATTTAAAGGGCTACGTCAAGAGGCATTAGCCGCTAGCTCCAACGCGTAGGGGCTTCATGTAGAGGCGGGTTTAAAGTTCTTACGAAGTTTCGTAAGCTCTTGCGATTCAATGTTTACTTCTCCACAGCGCCTACTGGAAGGCCAAGCTTATTCGAAAGGGCCTGTCGGGAAGCTCACTCATTATTTAAACCATAAGCTTTACCTTTCCAAGAGGAATCATACAGGCGCCTCTATATAGGGTCTAAGCATCTCTGTTCCTGATTAGTTACAATCTCAGCACCCCTTTCTCTGAATGCTGTATGGGCGTACCGTTATTTTATTTAGCGTCTATGGCAGGTGAATAGCCATGAGCATGAACAAAATTCAGTTTCAAAAAGGTGCTTGATTAGTTGCCAATCTCAGAAGCCCTCCTCACAAGTGTTGCCTAGGTGGAAGTCATTTAAATATTAGTACTGTTTGACACTATTATACTCTCTATTTTGAGTGATTAAGGGCGCCTTTTATATCGTGGAGTGTCAATATCGCTGTAATTTATAGGTAATACCGCCTTGTCTTTTGTATGCGGCAGTACTTAAGATAGCCGTTTCTATCATGTATATTACGGCTTTCTGAGCTCGGTAACTCACCAGGATAAGGTATATCATTTGAAGAATTCTACAAAGCTTATGGTACGGTTAAGCAATATGAAGAAGCGTTTGTGCAGTCGCGTTGGCCACTGGGTTACTGCTGCCCACGCTGTAACGGAAAACGTGCAGCGTTGACCTACAATCGACGTTGTTTATGGGCGTGTTTGGACTGCCGTTATCAGTGTTCGTCCATCGCTGGGACGTTCTTTGAGGCGACCAAGCTGCCATTGACAAAATGGCGAGAATGATATCAGTTGGCCATCTGTCTAAACATCGCTCTTGAGGAAAGGCGATCAGGAGATTGGGATTTATATCGATGAGCGGTAAGTTTAAATATGAAAATTTGAAAGAATGGAAAAAATTTAGTAACTCAGTAAGAGATTAATTCAAAAAATGATTAAAGGATCGACTTGAACCCCCAAGAATTGAGCCGTCAAAATTAAGTAGGTGAAAGGATTGCTACAACATAAAGTTGGTCACAGCCGGTAATCGATTGGTTTGCGAGGCGCGAAATAATGAGCTGGTCATTACTGTGATTGTTGTAGGCAAGCGTGAAAGAGGACACGTTTATAAACTTGCTGTAAAAAATATAACATTGGAAAATATAGTGGGGGTTCCGTATCATAATTTTTTATGGCATGTAAGCTGCGTTGAGTGTTTAAATTGACATTATAAAAATAAAGGCAATTGTTGCCGATATTGTAAAATTAAACGCATGTGTAATATTTATTACAGATGTAACTGAGTAAAATCCACCAGACGCCAGATAACTTGAAGTTAAATAAAAATCAATAAAATTAAATATGAAAAATGTTAATAATAAAGCAATTAAAACCTTTATTACTGGCGTTATGCCAGAAGCGAAAGAATATAATTTTTTCATAAGAGTAGTTTCTTTTAAGTTTGTTTAAATTAAATTAACATTTTATTTTTAAAATGCATATCTACGCTGAAAATAGGTGTATTGTAAGCCTGTAAAGTTCCATAAATGCTGCCTCGGTTTGCTCAAAAAAGGAAAAATATAAATATAATTATATTTATATTATTACGATTGAATAATGAGACTCCCTTCTATCACTGGGACGATAGGGGTGGGTTCGAGATGTTTGAATTTATTACTAGTCTTGCAGGTGGAGATGTTTCTCCTTATTATGATGAATATATTGACTCACGCTATCGATGAGCAAAGAATAAAGTTTAGTGTTTTGAGGTCAGTGTTTTCTGGCATAGCTAGCTATGGCGCTAAGTCTCTTGTTTCTGCGCTAGATAAGTTAGTCCCTGACACCTATTATATAGGCTGGGGTAAAGCAGGATGCTTAAGCTATAACCACTCCAGAAAACTGCTCCTTTAATAGGGGCTCCACGCCAAGTCTGACAAGAGTGGCTGTAGAGTATGGCTGCTTTATAGTTGTTGTTTATGCAAATAAGGCTGCGCTAGTTGCTTATATCACACCTCGTTAAACTGTTTAATTATTTTCCCAAAGAGCCAAAGCTCGTCAACCATATAAATTCTTTATCTTCCAATCTTCTTGCGACTCCATGCCTAGGGACTGACTTCGCTACCTCTTCGCGTAATCCCTGGTCTGTATTGCTTTCAATTAGTGTTTTTTTTCCATTAATCTCTAAGACTATGCAATGTCCGTTATGGCGGCTTGCAAATTTATTTTTTTTTGGTTGCGGCATCTTATTATCCTTTAAAAAAGCCCTCTGTGTTAGCAGGGCAACTGTTGCGCGGGGGCGCTAGTTTAATTTATCATTCATTAAGTGTTCAGCGGCTCTAAGTGGTTCATTTTAACAAATTTATGAGCTGTCAATCTTACGATTAAATATTTTTCTAAAAGATTGTAAGCAGCTATCCGGCTACACTCTACCCAAGGCCCATAAGATAAGTTAACCTTTCCGCTTTTAATGTTCTCGGAGCACCTTATGAGATCGACTGTCAGTAAGCAAGAATGACTAGGCTAGATTGTCGAGCAAGAATAAAGCGGTTTATCTATAGCGGTTTTGTGCCGCAATAAATAAATGTTGTTAACCTTTATTCCCATCACGGCCAGCACCGTAAAAAATACCTTCCTGCAATCTCAGTTTTTGTTTGTGCTCAATTAGTGGATGAGTCTGCGTTGCTAACGAGCCCCCCTGATATGGCTCTCTGCGTTGGGCGTAGCCGTTTAGCTGGCGCGTCTCCAAAATGGTTGTCGGCGCTGTTTATTGTCACCATGATATAGTTGATTTTAGAAATTCAATAAATGGGTTAAGTGTTACCGTTGAGCATAGCATGGGCTTTTCAGTGTACGACTCGCCATTATTTCTATTTTGTAATAAGCAAAGATATAAATTGAAAATGCTCTGCTGGGATAGAGGCGGCTTTTGCTTATGGTATAAACGCCTCGAAAAGGCGAGGTTGAAATGGCCATGTAAAGACAATCGCAATATCGTAAATCTTAGCGAAGAACAATTTTACTGGCTGTTGCGCGGCGTTGGTATTAGTCAACTGCTACCCTATGAATAATTACATTATTACTCGTGGTTTTTATAATAATCGAATAAAAGAGAGGGATGTTCTCGACCACTGAGTGTGTTGAGGAAAATACCTGATTAAAGCAACGCATTAATTTTCTGGAAAAAATGCTGCACGTGCAGCGCCATAAAAATTACGGTGCATGGAGCGAGAAAGGCAGTGGGTAGGATCAACTACTTAATGAAGAGGAAGACGATTCTCTCACAATCAAAATTGAAACTGCTGAGATTGTCGTCCCCGCTCATACGCGAAAAAAGAAAAAGTGCGTTTCCATCCCCGAATATTTGCCTCGTGAAGATGTTATCTGCGAATACCCCTTGGCCAGCATTTGGAATGCTGGTTTAATGCCCTAAGCTCATCCACTGTATAAATTTTTTATATTCCATTCTTGCGACTCTACGCTTGGGGACTGACTTTGCTAGCTCTTCGCGTAATCTCTGGTCTGTATCGTTACCAATTGGCGTACTTTTGCCATTAATTTCTACGGCTGTGCAATGTCTGTTATCGTGATTTACAAATTTATTTTGTTTTAGTTGTGACATTATACTGCTCTTTTAAAAAAGCCCTCTGTATAGCGCGGCAACGGTTGCGAGAGGACGTTAAATTAATTTATCACTCATTAAGTGTTTAGCTGCTCTAATTGGTTCAATTTTCATAAGTTTCTGAGCCATCAAACTTTCAATTTGATCTTTTGCTAAAAGAGTTATCATTTTGTTTCATTGCTTAGCGGCGTGGAAAGCCTATGGTCTCAGTGATTTCGGTGCGCTCATAGTCTAATTCCAAAATGAAGCTAGTAACCAACGGGGGCGATTAGATCATGGGTTTTTTACTGAGAGTGAGGCTTGGAAAACAAGAGCAGGGGCTATGAGCAATGATGTATAAATATAGAGACTGATTGGCGGTAATGCCTCACACAAAATAAAAAAAATCTCCCACAGGGTAAAGTAAAGTGGCTGGATTGAAAAAGGGTCTATAGTCTGTGATATTTCAGCTATGGCGCTTTCATTATTTTATTGCGCTATCGGTTGATAGTAAAAAAATTATAATCAGTAAAAATAAAAGTACTATGACACCCTCTAATTAATGTTAAGGAGATAACAATGAGTCAATCCAGTAATCCCTAGTTGGGGTTCTTAACGGCTGGAAAGATAGCAAAAGATATCAACCCTATTACTACTTGGATGTCGCCATCCTTTGAGCTTAATAATGAGCGGCAAGCTTGCCTCAGGTGGGTCAGTTTGCATTGCTAGCGATACAACCAGCAGACAGCTCAATATAAGCCCCCTCCGGTGGAATATTTCTGGTACGGCGAGCGATAACTGATTAATCGGTAAAAGGGCTCTAGCTGACCATTTAACCGCATAGCGTTTACTGACCCTACGATTTTCTCAGTTATACTTTTTTACTCCCAGGGAAAAGCCCAACATTATTACGTGTTTTATTAACTCATCTCAGTTTAGTTTAAAAACGATTGTTCCGAACGTGTAACCTCGCCTATAACACTGCAACAAAAGTATGAGGCGCCGAAAACTAATAGTAGAATTTATGCTGTTGGATACAAAAAAGAGAAGCGTTGATCAACCTTGCTGTGGATAATATCCCAGCGATGGGCTCGCGCTTGTTCAATTTTAGCTTGGGCACATTTCACCACGGCTTCCGATTCGACGCTTTCTGTGTAGCCTTCACTGCTAGTGAAATCCAAAGTAATAGCATCGAACCCTGTAATCTGGTTTAACAGAGATTTTAATGGCTGTGTAATGGCGGGTTCGTTAGGGTTCCAGTGAATTAAATCCTTGAGCGGCAGTCGTATCTTCGTGTTTTGCGTCAGTTGTTTTAAGCTTTTGCCTAGTGCTTCCATGGTTTCGGGGGTGTGGATATTATCGGTATGACGTAAGTCTACTATATTGACGCCCGCTGCTACTATAGAAGGCAGCTCTTGCAAAAAACTTTCTGACGCTGAACCCATAAGGGCGATTTCTTCCGGCTGGCGTTCGGCGATGTCGGCTTTCAGTGCGTCCTGCAACCGGTACTCTGTCCAGGAGTGGCCCAACCTAAATTCAAGTCTTGCGCCAACATCAACAATCTCACCGCCAAAATAGAGTAGGGTATCATTGCCCTGAGTGGGCCCGAGTCTGTGTGCATAGGGCATGTTATTACATAATCGGTAAGCGCACCGGGTGTTGCCAAACGCATTTTTCACGCGATAGAATTCTGCGACATGTTCCCGGGCAGGGGTGCAATTAACCGAAACCTGCAAACGTATAGCGTGACCGTGGTGTTCTTTGAGCCCGTTTGCAATCTGCTTAAGCGTGTCGTCGGTCACTTTGATGGTGTTTATAGCGAGGGTTATAGCGCGATTTTCTGACTTCACAAATTGAAAGAGCGCGTCCACCTGTTCATTGGTTTCAATAGTGATTAGGGCTAAATTTATAGTATTATAGTCCAGCTGGGGTGCAGTCTTAAGCCGTTTTAAAAATAAAGCTGAATTTTGTGCCTGTGCCGATGTTTGGCCCTCTGCGCCGTCATTTAATGAAGCGATTACCGTCTGTTTTTGTTCCGCATGAAGATGATGCATGGAGACAGTCGTGTGCATAGGCAAAGCGTTAGCGCCATGAGAATGTCCCGTGACGGATGAGGCCGCTTTACCATCAACTCGGTTACTTGCTTGGTTCTTAAGGTCGTCCCCAGAGTAAGGGTGCCTAAGGGGATAGCTGGATCCTGCTGTGGGCGTTGATTTTACCATACGTATTCACCTTTGATCATTACTACAGTAAAGGTGTTCATCGAATGAATGGGTGTCTGTTTAGCGCATTTAGTTCCATTTTTTGTCAAATACAAGCGATGATTCTATATAACTCCCTGTGCAGACCCGGATGTTCTCACCCGTAACGCCACCGTTTGGCAATAGCTATGCCCAGTTAAAAGCGCGGTAGTAGCGGTGTAAGATTGTAATCAAGGCTCAGTCTGCCGCCTTGATTCAGGTTCGCTCCTCATCAAAATAGCCCACCAATAATCAACTAGCCTAATATGATTATCTATTCATTGGATATAAGAAGACGAAGAAAAAATCACACTTTTTTCATGCAAGAAATTTCTTGCCTACTCAACGCATAAGCGCTCGTGTTTTTTTTCAAGATTGTCATCGGTTTTATTCGTAGGACATCTATCAGGTTTTTCTACATTTCCAATTTCTAACATGTCCCGATGAATTTAAATTCGATCACATCCAAAGTAGCCACTGTTTAAAGGTAAGGCTGCGTTACTATAAGAGACTGTTTTTGATGGGGTCTTAGCTATAACACGATTTGGCAAAGGTAACGATTTCTCATCAAAAGCGGGTACAGAAAGGATTCATACTCCTCCTATCTGCCTCAATCGGTTATAAGATGCTAGTTACTGAGAATCGACAAGCTACTATCAAAAACGGCAGTTGAATCACGAAAGTCTGCACAAGTTCTTGATGCACCTAGAAAATTTTAGAATTCACTTGCGGCCAATAAGGTCGCTACGTGATTCTAAAATTTTCTATGCACACCAATAACTTGCAAAGCTTATTCGTTCCAACTGCGGTTTTTAGGATTATTAATATTCAGCTTTACAATTGTTAAGCATAAGTCAATCGAGCGCATGGCTTTTTTAGCGTTCTGCACTTTCTGCCCCACAAGTTATCCCGCTAGCCTCATTCTTGAGCGGCATCTATCATCCTCTTCTGGTAATCCCCTACCCATAATCGAATAAGGAGGTGCCCGCGGCTCCGGTATTTGATTCGCGGTGGCGGGTGCCCCTGACTTCGCATCCAGGTGAGCTAAAACCTTCTTGATTACCGGCGGGTCCTCGATGCAGGCAATAGTGCTCACAGCACCACCACAACGGCTAAAGATCGTGATATCGATATTGAGTTACACGCTTAAGCCGTTCGGCCCACGTAATGCATTGATGGCAATCAACCAGCGCAGGCTCATCGTCCTTTATGCCCTGCTTTTGGGTGTAGCCTTTACGAAACCGACCGTCAGTAAACAGCAATGGCTAGATTGGATTGACCAGCAAGAATAAAGCGCTTTATCTATAGCTACTTTTTGTAGCAATAAAGCAATCAATGCGGATAACGTTTATTACTATCGCTGCCAACACCGTAAAAAATCTCTTCCGGTAACGTCAGGGTTTGTTCGTGCCCAATTAGTTGATGACTCTGCGTTGGGCGAAGCCACTCAAACGTTTCTGCTAGCGTGTTTTCAGAATGGTTGTCCGCGCTGATGACTTTATTAGAATGAAAATGTGTACCGATATTGGCGCTGTTTATTTATACCGTGAGCCTGTAATTTTTTAAAAATCTATCTATAGCTTAAGTGTTATTGTTGAAAAAACTATGGTGTTATCTCTTTTCGATTCGTCATTATTTGTTATAAGCAACGAGATAAATTGAAAGTTCTCTATTGAGATGGCAGTGGCTTTGGCCTTTGGTATAAACACTTAAAAAAAGAAAAGTTCAAATGGCCAGAAAAGATTCGCATGTCATTATTGCTTTAAATGAAGAGCAGTTTTGATGGCTTCTGCGCGGTTTTGATATTAGCTAAATAAATGCCCATCAATCACTTATTTATCGTTAATTTATCTCATTTTTAGTGCGTTCTCTTGGTAGAACATTAATATGGAAAACACCACTAAATTCTGCACTGAAAAACTCAACTGATTGAAAAAAAGATCAGCGCATCAAGCTGCCTGAAGAAATACTACGGATTCAACGCTACAAAGACTGTGGCGCACCTAGCGAAAAAGACAGTGGGCAAGGTCATTTATTTAATGAAGCTGAAGAAGATTCTTTTGTAAACGAGAGCGAAACAGCTGAAATAATGGTTCCGGCAAATACCCATAAAAAGAAAAAGCGTGTTTCTATTCTAGGAGTCTACCCCGTGAATACATTATTCACGATCTGGCCGAAGCGGATAAAGTCTGTCCGCATGATGGGGCAGAGCATCAACACATCGGCGAAGCAGCCAGTGTGCAGTTGGTGATTGAGCCTGCAACCATCAAGGTCCTTCGTCATCGATTTGAAGAATACGGCTGCGCTGTGCAAGGATGCACCAGTGCCATGAATGCAGGGGCATAAGAGCGGCCCCGTGCTGCGAACCACACCTCTTTACCGCTACTAAACCTGCACAAGCGATAGAGGCGGGGTAGGTGCCGATTGATAGGGTTTTTTGTTTGCCATCGTAACAATAGTTATAGCGGCAGTATTTATTGCTGGATTGCTTAACACGAAGGAAACCTTAGTGCCCCAAAAGCCCGGTAAATACGCGGCTTTTGGGGGGACCTTGGATTTGTACAGAATAAATTATGGTACCAGTGGTCGGACTCGAACCGACACTCCCGAAGAAACGGCATTTTGAATGCCGCGTGTCTACCAATTCCACCACACTGGCAATACTGAGGGCACCAACGGTAAATGTTAATCGTTAGTTCCGAAGCAAGGGCGAGGATTATAACAGCGGCTTGCACTTCGTCAATAGCCAGCATCTCTTGGTCATAGCCTTTTTAGTCCTTTTCAGCTAATCTTGGCGCTTTTTTAGATATCATTAATTTTTTTGTAATTATGCACCTTAAAGACTTTGCCTATAACTTACCCGATGAACTGATTGCTCGCGAGCCCGCCACCGAGCGAACCGGTAGCCGCCTATTGTGTTTAGAGGGTGAGAGTGGCCGCTTAACGCATTCCCAATTTCCTGATTTGCTCGATCAACTGCAGTCGGGTGATGTGATGGTATTTAATGATACTAAGGTTATTCCTGCTCGCTTATTTGGTCATAAAGCCTCAGGCGGAAAGGTCGAAGTGTTGGTGGAAAGAGTGCTAGACGAAACGCGCTTTCTTGCCCATGTTCGTGCCAGTAAGTCGCCCAAGCCACACTCTCAGATCATATTAGAGGGCGGCCCAACAGTGACAATGGTCGCTAGGCATGATGCTTTATTTGAGATTGAATGCGGGCAGCCGGTTATTCCATTATTAGAGGCAATTGGCCATATGCCCTTGCCTCCCTATATTGATCGTGAGGATGTTCCAGAAGATCAGGCTCGATATCAAACTGTTTATGGACGACATGCGGGCGCTGTTGCCGCGCCTACGGCAGGTTTACATTTCGATAGGGCCTTGTTAGAGGATATTAAGGCAAAAGGTGTTGAGATGGTTTACGTTACTTTACATGTTGGTGCGGGTACTTTTCAGCCGGTTCGTGTCGATGAAATTACCGAACACCAGATGCATTCAGAGTGGATGACGATAAGCCAGTCCGTTTGTGATGCCATTAATAAGGCAAGGCACGAGGATCGGAGGGTGATCGCTGTTGGAACAACCAGCGTGCGTTGCCTTGAGACTGCGGCAAAACATAGCTCGCATAAAAATAGTCCCGATAAAGAAGCTTTAGTCCCTTATGAGGGTGAAACTGATATTTTTATCTATCCTGGTTATGAATTTAAGCAAGTTGATGCCTTGATCACCAATTTTCATTTGTCTGAATCAACCTTGTTAATGTTGGTGTCTGCCTTTGCAGGTTACCAGCATATTAAGGATGCCTATCAACAAGCCATTGAACATTGTTATCGCTTTTTTAGCTATGGTGATGCAATGTGGATGACGAGCAACTCAAAGGCTCCATTAGAACTAATAGGAAAAAAGAATGACAGCACGTCAGTGTAATATGCAGTTTGAAATCGATACCACTGATGGTAAAGCTCGCCGTGGCCGCTTGTGTTTTCCTCGTGGCGTAGTAGAGACCCCGGCTTTTATGCCTGTGGGGACTTACGGTACGGTTAAGGCTATGACGCCTCGCGATATTAAAGATACTGGTGCTCACATCATCTTAGGTAATACTTTTCACCTGATGCTCCGGCCGGGGACAGAGGTTATCTCAAAGCACGGCGACCTCCATGATTTTATGCAATGGCAAGGGCCTATCCTGACTGACTCTGGTGGTTTTCAAGTTTTCAGCTTGGGTAAATTACGCAAAATTACCGAACAGGGTGTGACATTTCAATCGCCGATTGATGGAAGTAAGGTGTTTATGGGGCCAGAAGAGTCGATGGACGTACAGCGTCAGCTTGGCTCTGATATCGTTATGATTTTTGATGAGTGCACGCCTTACCCGGCGGAAGAGAAAGAGGCGAAAGGTTCGATGGAGCTTTCGCTGCGCTGGGCTAAGCGAAGCTTAGATGCCCATGGTGATAATACTTCTGCCTTGTTTGGTATTGTGCAGGGTGGCATGTACGAAAACCTGCGTGAAGAGTCCTTGGCTGGGCTTGTTGAAATGAATTTCGATGGTTATGCCATCGGTGGTTTGTCGGTAGGTGAGCCCAAAGAAGATATGGTTCGCATCCTCGACCATATTGGCTATCGTATGCCCGCAGATAAGCCTCGCTATTTAATGGGGGTGGGTAAGCCAGAGGATATCGTTGAGGCGGTCAGGCGTGGAGTCGATATGTTCGACTGTGTTATGCCAACCCGCAATGCTCGTAACGGTCACTTATTTACTAATGAAGGTGTGGTTAAAATACGCAATGCGAAACATCGCTACGATACTAGTCCTCTAGATACTCGTTGTGATTGCTATACCTGCACAAACTTTTCTCGAAGCTATCTTCACCATTTGGATAAATGTGGTGAAATGTTGGGCGCGCAGTTAAATACAATTCATAATTTACACTATTACCAGCAGCTGATGTGTGATTTGCGTGCTGCGATAGCTGAGCATCGCTTAGATGATTATATTGTTTTGTTTTATCAGCAGATTGGAAAAGGCGTCCCCGAATTGAATTGATCTGGCTTTCATTCTTAGATGCTTATCCCACATTGGCTAAGACCTTCGGTCAATAAATAGGTATAATCCTGCCCCACATTGCCCTTGATCTCAATAATGACATCAAGAACTATCAACAAACGACTAATAAAACCTTTATTTATGTTGAATCGTTATCCTCTTTGGAAAAACCTCCTCATTCTCGGCGTTGTAGCGCTAGGCTTCATTTACGCCTCAGCCAACCTTTACGCTCCCGATCCTGCCGTTCAGCTGTCCGGCGCTTCTAGTTCTTTGATTATCAATCAAGCGACAGCTAAGAAGATTACTGATGCGCTCGAAGCTGCTGGCATTGAGTATTTTGGGGCAACCTTTACAGATAAAAATGCCTTGATTCGCTTACGTGATAAAGACGCGCAGCTGCCGGCTAAGGAGCTAATCAAGAAGGCAGTGGGTGATAATTATATTGTTGCTCTAAATATGGCGCCAACAACTCCAGAATGGCTAAACAATCTTGGTGCGTCACCAATGAAGTTGGGTTTGGACTTGTCGGGTGGTGTGCATTTTTTAATGGAGGTCGATACTAGGGCCGTTATTGAAACGCGCGTAAAGTCGATTGAAAGCCTAGCTAAGTCTCTATTGAGAGAAGAGAGCTTACGTTATAAGTCTTTTGTTTCAACTAAAGAAAATAAGTTGGTTGCACGTTTTGCAGACGAAGACACTCGCAATAAAGCCGCCAGTCTATTGCGTCGAGAGTATCTGCAATTTTTATTTGAGACGTCGAGCGAGTCCGATGGTTTTATCATAACCGGCAACATGAATGAGTCGGCGATTAAAGAAATCGAAGATTATGCGGTTAACCAAAACTTAACGACTTTGCGTAATCGTGTCAATGAGTTGGGCGTGTCAGAGCCTATTGTGCAACGACAAGGCCGTAATCGTATCGTTGTTGAGTTGCCGGGTGTACAAGATACCGCAGAAGCCAAACGTATTATTGGTAAAACAGCCAATCTTGAATTTCGTTTAGAGGCTGAACCTAATGCGCTTTTATCGAGTAAAGAGAGTTTTGAATTTCGTGATGAAAATAACCCCTATGGTTCTGCATTTTTAGAGCGTCGAGTGGTCATTAATGGTGAAAGCGTCACTCGCGCGCAGTCCAGCTTCGATTCAGAAACCAGTCAGCCGCAAGTGAGTATCACCTTGAACAGCGAAGGCGGTACGGCGATGTACCGTGCAACCGTTAAAAATGTTGGCCGAGGTTTAGGTGTGTTATTTATTGAATATAAGACACGTACTCAAGATGCAAGCGGTAACGTGCTAGAAAAACCGGTTCAGATTATCGAGAAAAGAATTATTAGCTTGGCAACGGTTCAAAGTGCATTGAATGCTGAGTTTAGAATCACTGGTCTTGAAAATACGGCAGAAGCATCTGAACTTGCGCTATTGTTGCGTGCGGGCGCCTTGGCTGCTCCTATGCAATTTGTTCAAGAAAGTACGATAGGGCCGTCTTTAGGCGCTGAAAATATTGATTTGGGTGTTAAGTCCGTTCAGTTAGGCTTATTGTTAGTGCTTATTTTTATGTTGGTTTATTACAAGGTATTTGGTCTCGCCGCTAATATTGCTCTAGCCATTAACTTGGTTTTACTGGTTGCCATAATGTCTTTATTTGGCGCAACCTTAACGTTGCCCGGTATCGCTGGAATTGTATTAACGGTAGGTATGGCAGTTGATGCCAACGTGTTAATTTTTTCTCGTGTAAAAGAAGAACTTGAAAATGGTTTGCCCCCACAGCAGGCCATAAGTTCAGGCTTCGATCGAGCTTTTACCACCATCTTAGATGCTAATTTAACCACTTTAATTGTGGCTGTGATCTTGTATGGTGTTGGTACGGGATCTGTTAAAGGTTTTGCGATTACGCTGGCCATTGGTATTTTGACGTCGATGTTCACCGCTATTGTGGGAACTCGATCTCTTATTAACTTATTTTACGGTGGTCGTGCCGTGAAGAAATTATCGATATAGGAGAGCATGAGTCATGGGCGAAGCATTACAAAATGAAGGTTCAAGCGGTAACATACGTATTATTGATTTTATGGGGCAGCGTAAAGTTGCCTTGATCTTTTCTGCCATTTTATTAGCCGGTTCACTTTTTTCTCTTGCGGTAAATGGACTAAAGTTTGGTTTGGATTTTACGGGTGGTTTGCAAATTGAAGCACAGTTTAGTGAATCGGCAGACCTGAAAAAAATCCGTAATAGTCTAAGCGAAAATGGTTTTGAAGGTGCTGTGGTTGTACATTTTGGTGCTGACACCGAGGTTATGGTGCGTATGCAGCAGGATTTGGTGTCGGGTATAGATGAGCAGGTTCTGTCGGCATTAAAGCGAGCAACAAATACCGAGGTGCAAATTAAACGAATTGAATTTGTTGGTCCGCAGGTCGGCGATGAATTAAGGGATAAGGGTGGTATTGGTTTGCTATTCGCCCTAGCGGTCGTAATGGTCTATGTTTCTTTACGCTTCCAATTTAAATTCGCTGTCGGTGCCGTGGCTGCATTGATTCATGATGTCATTATTGTGTTAGGTTTTTTCTCTTTCTTTCAACTCGATTTTGATTTGACTGTATTGGCCGCCGTGCTGGCAGTCATTGGTTATTCGCTTAATGATACTATTGTTGTATCAGATCGTATTCGCGAAAATTTTCGTATGATGCGTAAAGAGGCAGCACTTAATGTTATTAATGAATCATTGAGTCAAACCTTGGGGCGTACCTTGGTGACATCCTTTACAACACTATTAGTGTTATTGGCTCTATTCTTTGTTGGTGGTGAATTAATCCATTCATTTTCGATTGCATTAATCATCGGTATTGTTGTTGGTACTTATTCTTCGATCTATGTGGCCGCCAATGTTCTATTGTTGATGAATATCAGTAAAGAAGACTTGATGGTACCCGAAAAAGAGGGCGTCGAACTGGATGGATTACCTTAGCGCTAGATCATAACTTTATATCCAATAACCTTATATTCAATACTTATGTTACCCAAAAAAGCCACTAACGAAGAAAATTATCAATATTTAGCCGGCATCTTAAAATCGGTTAATGTTGATACGCAAGAAAAGGCTCAAGAGCACATCAAAGGCCTAAGGGATAAAGCGTTGAAATTTTCAAGTATTCCCTTGTTCGTGATTATTGCCGGGGCACTATTTTTTCCTAAGCTTATGCCTGTTTGGGTAATGATTGCTTTGTTTGGTTTAGCATGGATATGGTTATCGACTTACAGCACTATACAGCTTATCCAGCGTTATATTCAAAAAGAGTTTAACTAGCTCTTTCAGTATTTTGTTTTAATATAAAATAATAAACTTGTCT
>JBLHWO010000050.1:0-19131 GCA_047629215.1 Cellvibrionaceae bacterium
AGAAATAGGCTGTGCATCAGAATAATAAGGTGTAATAGCCAGCATACAATATTAACAAGATGATGCCGGATAGTCTGCCCAGTTGACTGTGGCTACCTTTGTTTTTTAAATAACTAGCTAACATAAAACCGCCCAGTAAAAGCGTAATCACGGCCATAGCGGCAAAATCTCTTGAAAATACGGCGGTATCCATGGCGATAGGTTGAATGATGGGTGCAATCCCCATCACTAGCAGCAAATTGAAAATATTTGAGCCTATAACATTGCCAATAGCGATGTCATGGTGTCCTTTTATAGCGCTCATTACCGATGCTGCAAGCTCAGGTAAGCTAGTGCCAACCGCCACAACGGTAAGACCAATAACAAGCGGGCTCACTCCAAAGCTGGTGGCAATAGATTTTGCGCTCCACACTAACATTTCTGCGCTAATAATTAATGCAGCTAAACCAATGATAAACCATAAAATGGCGATTTTGACTGGGGATTGTGGTGTCTCTTCAAGTTCTTCGGGGTGTTTTTTCTTGCTGTAGCCAAGCCATACCAACAGAGGGATCAATAGAGTAATAAGTGTTAAGCCTTCCCATAGTGTTAATTTAGCATCGTATAGAAACAGCCCGGACAGCGCCATAACGCCCAGCATGATCAGGAATTCTTGTTTAAGGATATGCTTTTTAATGGGGAGTGGAGCGATCAATGCGGTTATACCTAATACCATTCCGACATTGGCGAGATTAGAGCCAAGCGCATTGCCAACAGCTAAATCTCCAGCGTCTTTTAACGATGAGCTGATTGATACAATGACCTCGGGCGCTGATGTGCCAAAAGCAACAACCGTTAAGCCGACTATTAATTTAGGTACCCCAAAATTACTGGCTATGGCGGCACTGCCATCGACAAAGCGGTCGGCACTCCAGATTAAGCCAACGAAACCTATTAGAATAGCAATCCATGGCAGTAAGGTATTCAGCATAGGTTTCAGTCTCCGTTCAGGTTTAATTAGCAATAATCCCGTCAACTGCCGTTTCTAGGATAGACGGTCTATTCTTAATACTAACGAGTGTTCCTATAGGGTTAAAATCCTCGGAATCGTCGGTATTACGCCTTCGTTTTGTCTTTGCAATAGTCTTGAGCACAGCGATGTAGATGGTATAGTGTGCCGGATTAGATGTCAGTAAAATTTTATCTGCATTATTGGAGAATTGTATGGTTAAGAAGTTATCGGTGATAGAGCTTAAGCTCTTTGTTGTATTAATGGTGTGTTTTTTTGCTACTTCAGCAGGTGCTGTGGTAAAAGTGCTTGATGTGAGTTTTGACTCCGAACCGCACAAGGTAATACACGTTACCACGCTTAAGGTTTTGTCCGCTATTGAGGGTGGGCTCGACCCCATCAAAGAACCAGAAAGATTTGTCGAGCAACTCTCTTCTATCCTTGATCCGGTTGTTGCCTTTGGCTATATTGCTCGTGGTGTTATGGGAAATTATGCGAAGCAAGTTACCCCAGATCAGGCCAAACAATTTTCTAGTGCGTTTAAATCGGGCTTGGTTAATACCTACGGCAAAGGCATGTCAAACTTTAGCGATTTAGAAGTGGTAGTGTTGCCCCCCACTCAGTCGATTGGGGCCGGTAAAAAAACGACTGTTGTTCAAGAGATTCGTGGTATTTCATCGACTAACCAAGTTTCTTACTCGATGGCAAAAAACAATAAAGGCGAATGGAAGATGGTTAATGTTGTGCTTAACGGTATCAACTTAGGTCAAACCTTTCGTGGTCAGTTCGCTGCCGAAGTCGAAAAAAATAAAGGCGATGTGGTGAAGACGATTAACGAATGGGGCAAAAACTAACTAAAAATGCGCTTTTTCTGCGTTAATGGCGTCAGCTCCGCTTTCTTGTTAACACAAAAAAATCACTATTTTTAATGATCATCTTAGTTTGTGTGTTGACGTAATATATAAGTTGATATTTTTTGTACCAGAAACTCATTGTTAAGGGGTAAAAGCAGCCGTTTTTGCAACGGGTGCAGGTAGGGTGGGTAATTACGAAAACTGTTCTTGGCAGGCTTTAGGCCAGGGGCAGTGCCTTCCTCAAAAAAACAGCCAACCTTTTATTGGAGACGCTGGTGCTCTTGCAAAAATACCAGAGTATAGAGTTGAAATGGTTTGCAATGATGCTTGTATCGAGAAAGTAATAAAGTCTCTCAAGAACGTTCATCCCTACGAAGAGCCAGCATATGATGTGTGGAATACCGAGATTTTTTAGTTAATAAGAGCTGTTTAGTAGGGCTATTTAGTAGAGCTATAATTAAATACGATGGGATCTTGATAATACTTGAGATCGAAATATAAACTCTTGTTTTTTTCTATCTTCAAAATAATATTTTAATGTCTCTTCGACAACAGGAAATGCTAGCTCTTGCCATGGTATTTCGTCTTCAGTAAATAATCTAACGTCTAAAGACTCTTGCCCGGCGCCAAATTCTTCGTCAGCCAGTTCCGCCTTGTAAAAAAAGTAGACTTGGTTGATGTGGGGTAGATCGAAGAGGGTATACAAAGACGTCGTTTGCAGATTAGCCTTGGCTTCCTCCCATGATTCTCGCAGTGCCCCTTGTTCGATCGTTTCTCCATTTTCAAGAAACCCAGCAGGCAGTGTCCAATAACCATATTTAGGCTCGATAGCACGCTTGCATAATAACACGCGTTTGCCTAATGTTGGTAAGCAGCCGGTGATGATTCTTGGGTTTTGATAATGGATAGCGCTGCAGGAAACGTTGTCGCAAACATGCCGTTCACGATTATCATCAGCAGGTATGACCCAACTTACGGAAGTGCCACAGATACTGCAAAATTTCATAAGACCGTCTATTTATTGTAAAACGGCCATTATAAATGAGAAAAGCTTTTATAACTAATCTGAAGCGTAACTTTCAGGAAAACGTAGTACTTTTGCCGCCATTTTAGGTTCGCTTTGAAACGAATCTATTTCATTACGTAGAGGGTCATTTATACTAGTAATGTCATTCACCCAAACTCTTAATTCGGCAAAAGATTCATGCATCATTTGGCTGATTTTCATACAGGCCCCCATGGGCGAATCACGATGCAGCTTACGTTGAGAGTCTATTTGAAATTGTAAGCCCCTTAAGCGTCGTCGGCTGTTCTCTGGCGCATGGTTAATAATAAGCTCAACTTGCTCTAAGCGAAGCCTTTCGAGCTCTTCTGGTTGCTCCTTAGCTAATCTAAGCAATGTCTCAAAACTTGGAATGTCTGTCATGCTACTACTCCTATTTAAGGCTTTATGTGCTGAGGCCCCCACCTCGAATACCACAAAAAGCGTTTACAATGGTACATTGATCTGTACGTTTATCATACTACAAGAAAACTTTGCTATGTATATAGTAATTGTTAGACTAAATTGTTATTAAAAAAAAATTTAAATCGGCGATAAAACGACCTGGTTGTGGATTGTGACTGGTTATTGTGTAAAATTCACTTCTAAGCACTCTTTACGGCGTATTTAAGGCTATATGTCTTTATAACCAGTTTTTACTCCTTATCTCAAGGTTGAAGGATATTTTATCCATATTATGAAATATGAATTGTCATCGATTAAGTCTGGTTTGATATCGCCAGATGATAATATTAACCGCGACTCAGATAGGAATGGTGAGGCGGCGGTTTTGGTTGCTATTATTAAGTGTCGTAATGAATGGCGTTTGTTATTGACAAGGCGTGCTGTACAGATGCGCCAACACGGAGGTGAAGTCGCTTTTCCAGGAGGGATGTGGGAATCTGGCGATCAATTTCCTGTCGTTACGGCATTGAGAGAGGCAGAAGAAGAAGTCGCAATACGCCCGAATCAGGTTACTATATTGGGTTTATTGCCAACCATGCCTACGCGAAACAACACTCAGGTAACGCCCGTAATAGGTCTTATCGAGACAGGACTTTCTTTAGTGGCTAATCCAGATGAAATTGATAGTATATTCTACCCCCCCATAGAGGCACTTAATCCAGATAAACGTATACGTACGGATGTGTTCATGCATAGAAAAAGACCTCTATGGGCACCGGCATATAACTATGAAGGCTATGAAATCTGGGGTTTTACCGCTGGGGTGATTAAAGTACTATTAGAGCGTTGTTTTAATGTGCAATTTGAGCGTGAACATACCGCACCAGAGAAGGTTTGGTAGAAGAAATTAATATCTAATAGGTTGTAATGTCTTATGTCGGTTGGTGGTAATTATAAAAAAGGGGCGGCAGCGGTATTGCCTGTTGCTTCGCCCTGTATTTCTATCTGTGCTCTTGATGATGATGATATTTGTGCGGGCTGTTATCGAAGTGCTGATGAGATACGTCTCTGGGGGCTAATGACGAATGATGAGAGGCGAGAGACCAACCAGAAAGCATATGCTAGAGAAAAACGAGTAAATCCGTTTTTGTAAGAGCTGGTTTATTGATTGTTTATTAAGCGAACTTTTGCGCTGCTAATCATAGTGTTTGAAACCTCTACGGTTTCAAACACATAGTCTTCGATTCTGAAGCTAATATATCCTTTGGGAATAATTTCAAGATACTCCATCATTAATCCATTGAGTGTTTTCGGTCCATTAGTCGGTAATTCCCAGGCAAGGTGTCGGTTTATATCGCGAATAGATGTCCCACCATCAATGATGTACCAGTCGTCATCCAGTGAGCGTATTTCTGACTCATTGGGGTTTCCTGAATCCGTTGTGAAATCGCCAACAATTTCTTCTAATAGGTCAGCGAGGGTGATTAGACCTTGAACGTCGCCATACTCATCTACAACCAATGCCATATTGTGTTTCTGGTTTTTAAATTGTATCAACTGCTTGTGTAGGGAAGTGCTTTCGGGAACGAAGTAGGGTGTACTGAGGTGCTTTCTGATATCTTCATGAGTAAGGGCTCGCTTATCTTGCAGGAATCGAGGTGTAAACCTTAAATGCAAAATGCCTATTACATTATTTATATTCCCTTCGTAAACAGGCAGGCGAGTATAATCAGCGGTCTCTAGTTGTTTGAGGATATCCTCGATACTATCTTCTGTGTTGATACCGATAACATCATTTCGAGGAATCATAATATCTTCAACAGACGCCTTCTCTAAATCTAGAATATTCAAAAGCATGTCCTGATGTTCGTCAGGTATAAGCCCCCCCGCTTCCCCTACAACCGTTCTTAATTCATCAGGGTTTAGATGTTCATGTGCGTGGGCATTTGTTGTGTTGACACCGCATAGTCGAGCTAAGCCGTTTGATATAGAGTTTACAAGCCAGACTGCTGGATAAAGAATAAATAGTAGAGGCTTTAACACCCAGCTAAATGGGAACGCTACCTTTTCAGGGTAGAGTGCAGCAATTGTCTTGGGCGTGACTTCGGCGAAAATCAATACAGCCATAGTGAGTATGACGCTCGCTGACAGAACGGCATCTTCTCCATACAGGCGAATTGCAATTAAGGTTGCAATGGCTGCCGCTACATTGTTGACTAAATTATTTCCGATTAATATTACTCCGATTAACCTATCGGGGCGCTTAAGTAGATCGGCAGATCTTTTTGCGCCTTGGTTACCCTTTTTTTCAAGGTGCCGTAATCGGTAGCGATTGAGTGACATCATCGCAGTCTCGGAGCTAGAAAAAAATGCTGAGCATAAAATAAGTATGCCGAGAGAGCTAAACAAAAAGCTCAGTGGAATATCGTTCAAGGAGGGTTCAGCCTAAAAGTGGTCAAGAGAGAAGCATCTTAAAGAGTTTTTTCGCTTTCGCAAGGGCTTGGTTTTAAGACCTTGTATTATTTGGGTTCAAGACTGTATGTTAATGAGTGATTCAATGCATCCGGTCGCAAACTCGGATTTATCAATAATACTGCAGCCAGCCCAGAAAAGAGTACCGTCTTCATATGCCTTTTGGCACCAAAGGCACTCTATTCCAAGAATAAACTCACTTTGTAAATTTACACTGTGAGGTAAAATAAGCTTGACTTGATGAGATGAGTCAATTTTAAAGCTTGTGCCCAACAGTAATAATCCCTCTTGGTGAATATCCACCAGTTTGCCAATAGCCTGCTTTTGAAGGTTATCAACGATTTTTATTTCAGCTGACAGTTGATGCCTTTTAAATTGTCTTCTATTAGTTAAAGCATTGGGTGTGATCACAGCGCTATATTCCTTAGGTGCTTAATTTAATGATTTGGCTTCTTTGTCGAGTTTCTGGAAAATACGTTCTAGGGCGCGCTCGAATAGAGGTTTAGTACTGCCAGCAACTATTTTTGAGTCGCCAGACATTATTTTGCGTGCTAAATCTAATCGGGAAATCATTACAACTTTATGACTTGTGCTGTCTACGAGCATATATTTCATTAGTTTTGAGCTGAAGCCATTCACTTTAAGTCTTACATTACCCTTAAACTCAAACCAAGTACCCGGCTCTATCAGTTTCAGATAATTAATCACCTTTTCTTCTTCTGGCGTTGCATTCCCTTCTTCTTCTTCTGGTTTGATTGGTTCAGGCTCTTTTATCGGTAGAGGCTTCACATTTCCTTCTGTATTTGTCGGCGTTACTTGAGTCGATACATTAATCTTGTCGGCTGCTGTTTCAGGTTGCGTTACGTATTTTTTAATAGTGGCAATTTTCAGAGCGGTCAAATCGACTAATATTTTTTTAGCCTTGGTTTGGTCGTGGCCCATTGTGTTAAAGCCAATTTTAACCGCAGTAAGGATGCCATTAAAGCGAGATTCTAATTCACTGCGATCGGTATTCTTGTTTCCGAAATTGAAGAAATAAGCGAGCTCATCAACCACTCGCAGGGCCTGTTTCCATAGGGCCTCATTATTGCTGTCCCTTAGCTGCAGCAAAGTTAGGTAAGTAAACCACGGCTTAAGTAGCTGAATAACGGCTGAAGGTAATTTGATACCTTTAACGCGGGTTTCTAGTTCTTTTTTACCTCGCTGTTTAGCGAGGCGCAGGCGTTCTTGCCCTTGAACACGCTCGATCGTGTTGCGTTCTTTGAGTTGGTGCTTATGGTTGAGTTTGTTTTTAAGGCGGTTGAATTCAAATAGAATTTCAGCGAATAGCCTCACATCGTTTTTGAATTCATCCATGATACGCATAATAGCGGCTTTGATCTCGTTGTACATATCGTACTGTGCCGAGCCGTCATTATTAACCCAGCTTGCACCGGCTTCAGCAAGGCTATCTAAAAGTAATCTTGCGGGGTGTTCTGGTTTCTCGAAGAACTGGGTGTCAATGAAGGCAAGCTTCAAAAATGGCGTGTGTAAGTGGCTTAACAGTGTTTTCACTGAGTCAGGTAAGCTGTCATCGGTAAGAATATATTCAAACAAAATACCCACCAAATCGATGGTGTACATGTCTTGAGGGTCGACCCTGCCATCAGGAGAGTCTTTGGCTAGCTCCTCAGTAATTTGCCTATTAGTTTCGATAATACTTTGAGAATCGAGTCTATTAGTCTCGTGTGCTAATGTAGTCTTAGTGGATTGGATGTTCTCAACAGCATCGATTATTTGTTGATTGACGAAAAGAATGGGGGGGTGATGTATCTTCTGGCTTGGGCCATTATGCAGCGGTGTAGCATCGTACGATGCGGGAGCTTTGCTGAGCGCATCGTCGACTTCATAACTACGAGTTTGTTGCAAAAGCGAGCGGATAGCATAGACAAGTTGGATTTGATCCCCATCTTTTATTGGCTGATCATTGTATATATTTTCACTTCCGTTCGAGGCTTTCTCTGCTTCTTCTAAATATGGGTTCTGATCAACATTCCCTTTTACGTCATAGGTGCTTTCAGTAATGCCTTTGTCATAACGGAGGTTGGGTAATATGCCTTCAGAAATAAAATATTCGTTAGTTGTGCTGTAAAGTGGTTCGAGATATTTATAAATCAGGCTAGCAAACACTTTATATGCTGTCAGCTTAGACTCGGTATTAAGTGATGTGAGTGTCAAACTAGAGCGCAGTGCGATACAAAACTGAAGTGGTGAAACAGGGTTGTTATGTTCATTAACGGCTTCACCACCGTTGATGCTCCCAAAGCGTTTTTCTAAACGCCATAATTCATCTTGAAATTCAATATTGCTCTCATGAGCGATAGTCTTAATGGAGATGGTTTCTTCTAATTCATCATTATCAATTAAGGACCATATTTTATCGTCTGGGTGAGGTTCCCGTAGATAGGTTGACAAGGCTTTACGTTGAAATAGGTCAAACCCGTGATTAATCTGATCCCCAAAATTTAGCTTCAGGCGATCGATGTTATCTTTGAATTCGTGAAGGTTGTCCAGCGCGACAAGATTGCCTTGATTGGTTGTTGCGTTAGTTATGTTTTCATCTAGCTTGTCTTTTGCGATTTTTTCAAATTCATCAAATAACATGTCGGCTTGATTGACAGCCACTTCTTGGCAGTGATTAATCCAAGCAGCAACTTTAATGCCGTAGGTCGTGACTTTGCCAGGCGTTATCGAGCGCAGATGCGGACGAGGCTTATCCAATGATTGTTTGTTCTCAGTCATATACTTCACCCTGACTTCTCAGGCCATTCTTTCAAAGGTTAAATTTTTATCAGCCAAGAACAGCGTTGTTCTTAAAATGATTAAATAGGCCGGAAACTTGGCCAGCTAAGATTTAGCGCACACATGCATAGACTAATCTTCACCCACATAAGTATAGGGTAAAGTGAGCCGCTTTGCTTATAATGAATAGTTCGTATAAGGATTGCTTTATATCGTTAATGGTTATTTATTATTAGCTCTAACACTACTTTACTGCCAAAGTACCCTAGCATGAGTAAGCAAAAGCCGCTTAATATCCATTTAACCGCCGTATTGCCCCTCCACCCTAAGCTGTGCCTACCCCAAAGAAGGCCAGTGAATACGCACCATGCAAAGATGGATAAGACCGTTTTATGAACGAGGTGTTGATCAAAAATATTTTTTAGATAGAAAAGCCCAACCGCTATGGCAGCCGTTAGTAAAATTACTCCCGCCCATAGCATTTCGAACATAAGTAGCTCCATTGTCTGCAATGGCGGTAGCAGGTTTGTCGTTCCCATCGGACGATGTTTCTTAATCTGAGTGCTCTGCCAGCCCCAAAGCAATGCTTGTAAGGAGGCTATGGCTAATAAGCTATAAGCGACTACTGACAGAAGAATGTGCACCATGACCCCTTTGGTAACTGAAGCAAAATGAGGGCTGGATTCTTTTAGCAGAAGTGAAAATACGATGGCAGCTATCGATAATGGGAATAAGAGCACGAACAGGTTGTGTAAAGGTTTTTTAATGCTGCTGAATAATACTAGTGTATTGATGACCAGAATAACCAGAGAGGCCATATTGTGAATGGCTAAGTCGATACTATTTCCAGCGACCATCAAGCTGTATAATCCGTTTGCGTGAGCTACTACTGCCGCAGCAATTAATACCGTTAAGCTGGCTTTCTTTATGGTCTGCTTTCGAGTGGCCAGCGCCAGAATAGTGATGCTGGCGCAAAGGTAAAGTCCGATTGCGGCGACGTTTATTAGAAGAGGGGACATGAAAAATTTATCTTACCTTGCGTAGACAGAGACGTCAGTGTGTCACAGCGACACCCTTATGAAAAGTTTGAATTGTGGTCGGCGGGAGGGCGTTAGTTTTTGTCACGGGCAGCCCTGTTTGCTAAAGGCTTATTCGGAGGCTCGTTAGAATAAGGTGACAGCCTGATTAAACCTAAATGTAGCAGTTGAGTTTAAATTAAAGGGTATATTGAAAGTTTATGATGTAGTGCTTAGGGCTTTTCGGGGCATGCCTCAGCGAAGGGTTTGCGAGTTTGTCTTAAATAGCCCTTGGTGCAGGCAAGGGTGGGCACGCGAGCTTGAGGCGCTCACTCGTGTAACGGCCTTTTGTTGTCAATAGCTATTAGTAATCACCAAATAAAAACGCCCTGATAATGAGGGCGTTGGAGAAAAGTTATATAATAGCTATGTAAGCTTATAGTGCTTTTACTTGATTGTTTAGGCGACTCTTATGGCGAGCAGCTTTATTTTTATGGATAATGCCTTTGTCGGCCATGCGATCAATTACGGGGATGGCTTCCAGGTATGCTTTGTTAGCTTGTTCTTTATCCCCAGCATCAATTGCGGCGAGCACTTTTTTAATCTGTGTGCGAACCATTGAGCGTAAGCCGGCATTATGTTTGCGCGACTTTTCATTTTGGATGGCACGTTTTTTTGCTTGAGGTGAGTTTGCCACCGTTGTACTCCTATTAAAGTAGATAGAATTAGTTTTTTACATTCGCTCCCGATAACGCTTTTAGTATATGCCTCGCGGCTATTACGGCGAGTAGAAGCCGTAAGGGGCAAATTCAGGGGGCGCAATTATGCCAGTTGAAAACTGTTTGTCAACTGATGTTTCGAATTGCTAGGTAAGAAAACAGTTGTTCTGCTCATTAATGGACTAATAATTTATGATTTTTTTATTTGATAGAAACCAAAGGGCCATTAGAGCTTAGCTCTTCTTGTGGTCTGCGCGATTAAGGTTTTGGTGCGACGCTGACATTAGCGTAATCATTTGAGCTGAACTCGGCTACTCTGCGACGTTTTTTCCTTTCATAATCATAATCTACTTCACTTTGAGCGAATAAAGGCTGGTTTTCGGATTCAATGCAGCAGTCTGCCCCCAGCTTTTGTAAAATCACACTATAGCGTTGAGCTTGCTCGTAAATTAGGCCTCGTTTTAACGTCACCATTTTACCTGAAAACAAGCGAGCAAGTGATTCTTTATCCTTGACGTTAAATGCTTTCGAGAAGCGCGTTAAAACATCAGTGGTTGATCTGTCGCCTAGGGTGTTGCCAGAAAATACAACCTTGTAAGTCGCTGCTGGGCTCATAGGGCTTATCCTTAGTTATGAGGTTGTTGGTCAATGTTGATTAATGTGATTGTTACAAAATTGAACTGCTAGTAAGATGTGGTAGGCAGTCAATCTGATCGCATTCTACGCAGCAGCCGAACACTAAATTTTTAGTGCCAATATAAATATAGTATAGTCTAATTTTTTCTAATGATGTGACATGCGTCACAGAAATAGTTAAAAGTTGCTCAGCCATAGTGCCTGGTAGGGCGCCATCACTAGCTCTTCTCCTTGATTTGTAAGTTGTATGCCACTGATCAGATCATGCCAGTTATCGGTCACTGTCAAATTTATACTGGACAGCTTAATGATCTGGGGAATATCGCTGATATTGTATAAGCAAAAAATACTTTGACGTCGGTTCATACTTTGTCTCCAGAAGGCAAAGATTTGATCGTTAATATGCAAAGTAAATTGAGTCGCGCTTGGATGAAAAGCGGTTTGTTGCTGGCGTATTTGAATGAGGTTTTTCAGTTGTTTTAACACTTGGCTGTTCTGGCTTGCATCGTTTTCGAGTTGTTCAGCAAGTAACTCAGCTCGCCATTGATGACGGTTGATTGCCCTGTTGTGGCCCTTTGATTTAACCCCTTCTAGGTCGTTTTCAGTAGCGAGAAGACTGTGAATGTAAAAGGCGGGGATACCCTCTAACGCTAGCATAATGGCGTGAGCACAAATAAAGCGAGGGATTTGCCATTGGTCAGGGCCTTTAGTCGTTCCTTTCAAGGCATCAAACAGTGCTATATTGATTTCATAGGGCTTATTAGCACCATCGTCGAGTGCTCGCCAGGAAACTTTTCCACCAAACGAATCCATAGTGCTACTGAGTGTTTCGATTTCTTCATCGCTTAGCAAGCCTTCGGCGGGCCTGAGTCCAATGCCGTCATGTGAAGCAATAAAATTAAAGTAAGTTGTGCCGTTTTGGGCGGGAGGCATGCTCATCATCCAGTTCTTTAAGTAATGGCAATCACCGGTAATGAGGGTGTTAAGTAGTAACGGCGGTAATGAGAAGTTGTAGATGCAGTGAGCTTCGTTGCCATTTCCAAAGTAGGACAGGTTTTCACGGTTGGGTATATTAGTTTCTGTAATGATGATCGCATCTTTTTGCGCATGTTCGATAAGGGTTCGTAACAGTCTGACTATTTCATGAGTTTGGGCTAGATTGATGCAGCTTGTGCCTAATTCTTTCCAAAGAAAAGCAACAGCATCCAAGCGAAAAAGACGAATGCCATGATCGAGGTAATAACGAATAATGCCCGCCATTGCACAAAGCACGTTGGGGTTTTCAAAGTCTAGGTCAACTTGGTCATGGCTAAATGTACACCAAACATACTTCGTTCCATTTTCTGTTTCGGTTTTGCGCAGAAGTGTCGTAGTACGAGGCCTTACTACATCCGATGTGTCATCATCTAGAGAGCCTGTGACAAAAAAATCTTTTCCGGGTGCTTCATTACGAATAAATTGTTGGAACCATTCATTGTCTTTTGAGCAGTGGTTGATGACGAGGTCAGACATTAAGCGAAAATCACGGCTGATTAAATCGATATCAGCCCAAGTGCCTAATGTTTCGTTAACAGATCGATAGTTAATGACCGAAAAGCCATCGTCTGCACAATAGGGGAAAAAGGGAAGTATGTGCACAGTATTAATATGTTCGTGTAAATACTGATGCATAAAGTGGTGCAATGTTTTTAAGGGGGCTTCGTTTTCACTAATAATGGAATTGCCGTAAGTGATAACGGCAATATCGTGTTCTGTCCAATGATTGTGTTGATGTAGTGGTGTAAAGCAAAATTCATCTAGGCGCATCACGCTTATCAGTTTTTGAGCAATATTTTTATTATTTTCTTGAGTATAAATGACGTTGAGGTGATTCTCTAGGCGCTCTGACAATTGATCAAGTAATACATTTTGCATGGCGTTAAATAAAACCCTATTCGTTAAATTAAAAATTTTTTATCCGAAGAATAATTTTTATTGAGAGAATTCCTTGTTATCTTCTTCAACAGCTTTGTGTAATCGCTCGTAAATATCTGGGATAGCACTAACAACTCGATTCCAGCTTGGAATAAATGGATTTTCCATTGGGTTGTCGATAAATTCTTGGCCAGCTTTCATTAAGTTTTTAGCAAACATCTCGACGGCCATTTCCTCTTTATGAACGTCGATATTAAGTCCATTTATTATGGCGTCATTTTTATAAGTCTCTACAAAATCAAGTGCAATTCTAAAGTAAGTTGCTTTAATCGTTCGAAAAGTTTCGTTTGTAAATACAACACCCTGTGTCGCAAGCTTTCTAAATAATGCTTTGCTGATATCTATCGACATTTTAGACAAGCCGGCGGAAGCATCATCAAATGATAAGTCTTGATGTTTATGGTCATAGGTCTCTGCAATATCGACTTGGCATAAACGATTATTAGCGTAGTTTCGATGAACTTCTGACAGTACACCAATTTCTAATCCCCAATCGCTGGGAATTCGTATGTCAGAAATAACATCGCGTCTAAATGAAAACTCTCCGGCAAGCGAGTAACGATAACTATCCATATAGTCTAAGTATGGCGAGTCCCCAACAATACGCTTTAGTGCACGTAATAACGGCGTAACCAGTAGACGGCAAACGCGCCCATTCATATTTTGACCGGCTACGCGTGCGTAATACCCTTTGCAAAATTCATAGTTAAAGTTGGGGTTGGCAACGGGGTAGATTAACCTAGCCAGTAGGCGACGATCATAAGTAAGAATGTCACAATCATGTAATGCAATAGATTCACTTTTTCCAGAGGAATAAATATAGCCTAAGCAGTACCATACATTTCTACCCTTGCCGAGCTCTTGTGGCGCTAATCCTCGCTCTTGTAATTCTTTATCAAGGGCTTGTAAGCGGGGGCCATCGTTCCATAAAACGCGATGATGCTGGGGTAGCTCCCCAAAAAAAGCTAGTGCGCGGCGATATTGATTTTCATCTGCGCGATCTAAGCCAATAACGATTTCATTTAGATATGGAACATGTTTTAGGTGTTGAATTATATTGGGTAGAGCCTCGCCTTCTAATTCGGAAAATAAAGAAGGTAATAACAATGACATGGGTCTAACTTTTGAAAAACACTCCAGCTCGTATTCCAGCTCATCTAATTTCCGATTAGATAAATCGTGTAGCGTCGTAATAATCCCATTTTGGTAGAAGTCACCCATGATTTTTCCCCATCGTAATTAATTTTATTTGTGATAGCTTAGTGAGGCCTTCGCACGAAAGCCATTTTACTTTTATGCGGGTTTACCCCACGAGGGGGCACCGAGGAAAAACTTACTCAATCGGTCATTTACTGCGGTTCACTCTTGTGGGGTATAAAGCATAAACTCCCTCTTTGTGCTAGCACAGTCCATGGCGCTAGGCCTTCGGCCAGCAAAGCTGCCTAAATCTGTTCCTACAGATTTAACGTTCGTTTCCTGCGTGCCCTTGGGGTACCTTGCCCTACATGGACGGAGGGTACATCCAAAATGCAGGAGCAATTTTGGCGTGCCTGAGAGCATACCCCGAGGGCACTTAGAAATAATCTTCCGTGTAAAGGTCTCTTAGTAAATTATATTTGTGATTTGGCATGTCCAAAAAAAAGTTTTTCTATTGCCTCTGCCCAGCCTTCTGGGCCAGTTTTTTCTGTAACGATTTTGCAGCGATGATCGAGTTCGGGAGGTTTATTAACAGGGGAGCGAACTACTACTGCCACATCGGCAGTTTTTAACATGTCAATATCATTGTTGCCATCACCCAATGCTACCACCTTAACTTTTTTTTTATACTCTTCTTCATAGTGCTTGGCCAGCCAAGACGTTGCACTACCTTTATTGGTATGTCCCATCAAATGGATAAAACGGCCGCCTTCAGTAAAATGTATATGCTGTTTGTGTAGGTGCCAAAAAAACTGTTTGCGCTGATAGGAATCACCGAGCCATTGTAATGGTTCGGTATAACGTCGATCCATCGAGCACTCAGCCTGTTCGCGAGATAAGCCCGTTATCCGTATAATGTCGTCTACTGCTGACTGGTGGTAACTGCGATAATATTGCTTGAATTGCGGAGGCAGTTTTTTGAGTGCGTCTATTATTTGTATTCTAGGTTTGCCTAGAATGACTTCCCAGTAAGCCCCAAAACGTTCGCTTGCATCAGGCTGTTTGGTAAAGTACTGTTTGGGGATCATAATTCCAGAGCCGTTCTCAGCAATAAAGGGGTGAGGATTGTTTAATGTTGAGCGTAGCTCTTCAATTTCACTTGCCGTTTTACTGCTGTTGATCACAACAGGCATGTTATGTTGTTTTAATTTTTCTAGCGTCGCAATAGCCGCTTCAAAGCTGTAAGTATTGTGGTCGAGTAGGGTGCCATCAAGATCAGTTACAATAATCCAATTGACTTGCTCATTGGTTTCCATTGTCTTTTCTCCCTATGATTTGATGTTGAATGTTAAGTTCAAAAACAACATTTGCTTGCTGTGGTAAAAAGCATAGCATGTGTTCAGTCAGCCGTTGATAATGCTCAATGAATCGGGTTAACTCGGTATTATCCATAACGCCACTATTATTATTGCGGGCCTCGGTATTGGCCTGCCTTAATTTGTCTTCTTGATTTTGCCTCCAGTCATAAACACATTGGAAGCTGGGTGCTTTTAGCATTAATAGGTGATCAATATTAGAAAATAGTGAAGTATATTCGTCGTCAATGTGCATGTTAATCTTATTACGCCAGATGCCTTGAGGGTCTTCTTTTTGCTCAAGAGTATTGATTGGTTTTAGTAATGCCGCTGATGTTTGTTTGGTTACGCCAATGCACCAGCCCTCAAGTACAATGATGTCGGCGGGGCCATTGATTCGATCCCAGTTTTTTTGTGAGTGTCGATCATCGGACGCTTTGTTGAAGCGCGGTATAGCAATATTTTTTTGATTAAGTGTCAGAGTAGATAGTGTGTGTTGCAGTAATTCGATGTCGTGGGTGCCCGGAACGCCTCGAGTTTGGAATAGTGGGTGAATCTTGGCGGCCAATTCTTTGCGATAAGATTGGGTGTGGTAGAAATCATCAATCGATAGGTTGGCAACTGTTTTGCCATAGATTTCTGTTAAGGCTGCCTCAAGCAATGCTGCAAGTGTCGATTTCCCACCGCCCTGACAGCCATTTATACCCACTAATAACGTCGGTTTTTGCTTGGATAGTTCATTTATCTCTTCTGCAAGAGGTAAAAAATATGACTCTGCAGTAGAAATGTAATGATCAGGCAGCCCTTGACTGGCACAGAAGTTCTTCAGCAGCGCTTGTTCCGATTTTACTGGTTCCATGGCAGGCCCCTTAAATTGACCTTGACGATAGTAAGCATCCGATGTGTGCCCAATTACCTTTTTATTAGCCTTCAGGTTTATCATTAAATTATTCATGCAAGGTCCGTGCAAGATATCACAATAGGTCAGTTTAAGATGGTTCCGGTCAATCTGTATATCCAGTACACTCGCGCTTTCATCTGATGATTAGTCAATGTGGAGCTCCCCATTAATCCTACGAAAAAAAATATTAAAAAAAGTAGTTTACTGAAGTCAGGCCTAGTAGTGAGCACCATGACAATGCTTTCTAGGGTGTTCGGATTGGCCCGTGACGTGGTTTTTGCGCACCTTATTGGTGCGCAATCGGGGGCTGATGCCTTTTTTGTGGCATTTAAAATCCCCAATTTCTTGCGCCGTCTATTTGCTGAAGGCGCTTTCGCTCAGGCCTTTGTTCCGGTCTTGTCTGAATACCGTGAAAAGGGAACAAAAGAGGCCGTGCAGGGATTAATTGATCGCGTCTGCGGCTGCCTTGGCGTCACTCTTTTCCTGCTTACCTTGATGGTGATCATCGGTGCGCCAGTCGTGACCACTATTTTCGCCCCCGGCTTCTGGAATGACCCTTATAAATTCGATTTGGCGCAGCAGATGCTGCGCATCACCTTTCCCTACTTGTTGTTAATATCACTGACGGGTTTCGCCGGCGCTATTTTAAATAGCTATGACCGTTTTGCGGTTCCTGCCTTTACTCCGGTTCTGTTGAATGTTTGTTTAATCACTGCGGCGATCTGGGTTAGTCCCTATTTTGATCCTCCCGTTCTTGCGCTTGCCTGGGGTGTGTTGATAGCGGGGATGGTGCAGTTAGCCTTTCAAATTCCTTTTCTATGGAAGTTACGCTTATTACCAAAACCTAAAGTGGATTTTAAGGATGAAGGTGTAAAGCGAGTATTGTTGCTGATGGCGCCCGCTATTTTTGGTGTGTCAGTATCACAAATTAATTTATTGCTCGATACGGTGTTGGCTTCGTTTTTACCGACCGGCAGTATTTCTTGGCTCTATTACTCGGATAGATTGGTGGAGTTACCCTTAGGGATCATAGCCATAGCATTAGGCACCGTGATACTGCCTAGCCTTTCACGTCAGCATGTGACTGAAGATACGGCAAAATTTAGTTCGACAATAGATTGGGCTTTACGCTGGATTCTGTTGATAGCGTTACCCGCTTCAGTGGCATTATTTATTTTGGCTCAGCCTATCTTAAGTACCTTATTCGAGTACGGTAAAACCAGCGCTACGGATATCGCAATGTCTTCATTTAGTTTAAAAGCGTACTCCCTCGGATTGTTAGCTTTTATGTTGATTAAGGTCTTAGCGCCGGGGTACTTCTCTCGGCAAGATACCAAGACGCCTGTCAAAATAGGCATTATTGCGATGGGGGTGAATATGTTGCTTAACTTGTTATTAGTTATCCCGTTTCACTTTATCTGGCAAATAGGCCATGTTGGCTTGGCGCTAGCAACCTCTCTGGCTGCTTTTTTGAATGCGGGTTTACTCTATAGAGGTTTGCGCAAGGGTGATGTTTATCGGCCTGCTGTGGGTTGGGGTCTTTACTTTTTTCGGTTGTTAGTAGCGAATAGCGTCATGGCTCTAACCTTGATAGTTGGATTGAATCATTTCGAACCTTGGTTTGAGTTAGAAGTGATGCAGCGTATAGTCTCTGTCGTGTCTATTTGTATTTTGGGTTTGCTTGTTTATATTTTCGTTTTATTCTTGTTAGGTTTTAGATTAAAAGATGTAAAGCAGCAGGGTTGAGCTCATGGCTAATAATTTTATGCTTGGGTACTCGTGACTTCTTGTTGCGGGTAAATATCTTATTCAGTGTTCTTAAATAATAACGTAATAACTCATTTCATTAGGGGGTACGAATGGAAAATATTGATGTCAGCTCTTTTTACCAATCCGCAATTAGTTATATTACCACTTAGGGTGTTCAGTTCTTACTTGCGTGATTGGTTCTGCTTATTGGCTTATGGCTGATTGGTAAAATAGCTAGGCTTGTTAATAAAACTAGGCTTGTTAATAAACAGTTAAGGTCCAATGTGAACGATATTACTTTGGCTAAATTCTTAAGCAGCGCATTGAATATTGCGTTAAAAGCAATGTTGGTCATTAACGTTGCTTCAATGGTGGGTGTTCAGACAACCTCGTTTGTCGCCATTCTGGGTGCTGCTGGTTTGGCTGTAGGTTTAGCGCTACAGGGTAGTCTCGGAAATCTCGCGGGTAGTGTGATGCCATTAATCTTTCTTCCCATCCGAGTTGGGGATTACATTGAGTCTCAGGGCTATGAGGGTGAAGTCAAAGAAATAGGGGTCTTTGTTACGACCTTAGAAACGTTTATAAAAGACACATTATCTTGCCAAACGGTCCTTTAAGTAAGGGTGATTTAGTTAATTTTACCTCTAGCAAAGAGCGCGCGATAGAAATTACGTTTGGTATTGCTTACGGTGACGATATGAAAGTGGCTCGTGATGCACTAACAGCTTTAATTAATAGTGATGAGCGTGTACTTAAAAAAGAAGCTAATACAATTGCTGTTTGTGAGCTAGCAGAAAGCTCGGTTAATATTCTTTATCGTGTTTTTGTTAAAACTGATGATTACTGGGATTATTTCTTTGAGACACAAGAAAAGGGTAAGTTAGTATTGGAAGCGGCGTGTTGTACTATTCCTTTCCCACAGGGCGATATTCACAATTATCAAGGTTCTGAGTAGGGGACGAGCGACTAGGGGGCGGAGGATCTATTATTTGATCAGTTTAGTTAATTTCTATGACCTCCGTTCCCTGACACCCCTCGCGTCTGGGTTAAAAAGGTAATAAAAAAGGGTAATAATGAATAAAAAGGTAAAGGTAAAAAGGTG
>JBLHWO010000051.1:0-18996 GCA_047629215.1 Cellvibrionaceae bacterium
CCACCTTGGATACCGCCACTTTCGGAGGAATACTCAGGCACATATGAACATGATCAGATATCAAATGGCCCTCCTCTATCACAACACCCTTCTGCCGAGCCAAATTATGAAAAACATTACCCACGTGTTTTAGAATAGCGCCAAATATCAACTTTTTTCTTTTTTCGGAATAAATACAACGTGGTATTTACAATCTCAACGGGCAATCTGTTCGCAAGTAACCGATATAAAAGGTATTGAAGCTTACACAGGCCCCAACAGTTTATTTGGTTTAATGGCAGAAAGAGGAATATTGACCGAGCCCGCCAGCCCGAACAATTCTGACAACCTTCGATACTTAGGATCTTTTCTCACTCAGCGCTAGGGGCACAGATTTCGACTATAGATGGAATGTAAGCCCATTAAGCACTATCGATACTATACAAATTGAAATATCAAAGGTCATTACCGAGAATTCACCACCAAGCGTATTAGAAGATACAATGAATCTCTTAGGAGAAGCTGTAGTAGAGCACTATGATTTATGCTGCGACGATTAGACACGAACATCTATCAGTCCAGACAGTATATGGCCTTGATACTATTCATCTGAGCGCAACTACAACGGCATCGCCCATTTCAGAGCTGCTGACTTTTTTCATCCCCTCCGCAAAAATATCAGCCGTACGTAAACCTTGGTCAAGCACTTTACCCACCGCAACTGAAATAACATCCGCCGCTTCAGCCATACCAAGCGAGTAACGCAACATCATTTCAAGGGACAAAATAGTAGCGAGTGGATTAGCAATGCCCTTGCCAGCAATATCGGGAGCTGAACCGTGAACGGGCTCATACATACCTAAGCCCTCTGCGTTTAAAGAGGCTGAAGGCAACATACCGATTGATCCGGTTAACATTGCCGCGCAGTCAGATAAAATATCACCAAACAAATTACCCGTCACTATGACATCAAACTGCTTAGGTGCACGCACTAATTGCATCGCCGCATTATCTACATACATATGTGATAGCTCTACATCGGGGTAATCACCAGCAATAGATTCCGTCACTTCGCGCCACAGACCTGAAACTTCCAGCACGTTGGCTTTTTCTACAGAGCACAAGCGCTTGCCGCGTTTTTGCGCGATCTCAAATGCATTACGACCAATACGTTCTATCTCACTTTCGCTATACACCATAGTGTTAAAACCTTGACGTTCTCCATTCTCAAGAGTTCTTATACCGCGCGGCTCACCAAAATAAATACCGCCCGTTAGCTCGCGAACAATTAATATATCGAGATCGGCAACTAATTCTTTTTTCAAAGATGAAGCATCAGCAAGCTGCGGGTATAAAATAGCGGGACGTAAATTAGAAAACAAGTCGAGGTCAGCTCGAATTTTCAACAAACCTTTTTCTGGTCTTATTGCTCTTTCCAAACCATCCCATTTAGGCCCGCCAACTGCACCTAATAAAATCGCATCTGACTTTTTCGCTTTTTTTACAGTCGCATCTGTTAGAGGCACACCATTGGCATCAATAGAACAACCACCGATAAGGTCTTCTGCATAAGTAATCCCTAAATTCATTTTTTGATTTAAGCAATCAATTACTTTTTTGGCCTCATTAACAATTTCTACACCGATGCCGTCACCAGGTAAAAGCAAAATATTTTTAGACATTCTATAAGCCCTTTATCAATATATAATTTTTTAGTTATTTACTGGCTGTAATAGCATTAAACAACCAAGGTGCCTGCTGTTTTCTTTGTGCTTCATACTGACGAATAGCATCAGTATCTTCTAGCGTTAACGCAATATCATCCAAACCATTTAACAAGCAGTGACGACGAAATTCATCTAACTCGAAACTAAAGCTTTCACCTACAGGAGTAACAACTTGCTGTTTTTCTAAATCAACGGTTAATTCGTATCCTTCAGAAGCATACATTTCCGAGAACAACTGATCGACAACAGATTCACCTAAAATCACTGGAAGCAAACCATTTTTAAACGAATTGTTATAAAAAATATCGGCATAACTAGGTGCGATAATGGCGGTAAAACCATAGTCCTCTAAGGCCCATGGGGCATGCTCTCGGCTAGAACCACAGCCGAAGTTTTCTCTCGCCAGCAAAACTGATGAGCCTTGGTAACGAGTAAAGTTTAAGGGAAAGTCCGGATTTAACGGTCGCCCCTCACAGGATTGATCCGGCTGCCCTTCATCTAGATAGCGCAATTCATCAAAACAATTTTTACCAAAACCGCTACGCTTGATCGATTTCAAAAATTGTTTTGGAATAATCATGTCAGTATCGATATTGGCGCGATCCATTGGTGCCGCGATACCCTTGTGTACTGTAAATGCCTTCATTATTAAAACTCCCGTACATCAATAAAGTGACCGGCAATGGCCGCCGCCGCCGCCATCTCTGGACTCACTAAATGTGTTCGACCACCATAGCCTTGGCGGCCTTCAAAATTACGATTAGAGGTGGAAGCACAATGTTCGCCTGCACCCAACTTATCGGCATTCATCGCTAAGCACATCGAACAACCCGGCTCACGCCATTCCAAGCCCGCATCGGTGAAAATTTTGTCTAGCCCCTCAGCTTCTGCTTGTGCCTTCACTACACCAGAACCAGGTACAACAATGGCTTCTTTAATGGACGTCGCTTTTTGACGCCCCTTGACCACCGCTGCTGCCGCACGCATATCTTCAATTCGAGAATTAGTACAAGAACCAATAAACACTCGATCTAATGGAATTTCGGTCATCTTTTGTCCCGCAGTCAAGCCCATATAAACCAGCGCTCTCTCCATCCCCGCTTTTTTAACCGGGTCTGTTTCTGCTGCTGGGTTTGGAACCACCGAATCAATATCAGTCACCATTTCTGGAGAGGTTCCCCAGCTCACTTGTGGCTTAATGGTGGCACCATCAATTTCAACAACAGCATCAAAAACCGCACCCTCATCACTGACAAAATTGCGCCATTCTGTCACTGCCGCATCCCAATTGTTTTCTTTAGGTGCAAAATCTCGACCCTGAACATAATCGATAGTGGTTTGATCGACCGCCACCATACCGGCACGGGCACCGGCTTCTATGGCCATATTGCAAACAGTCATACGACCTTCCATCGTCATATCACGAAATACGTGCCCACCAAATTCAATCGCCGAACCATTACCGCCGGCGGTGCCGATTTTGCCAATAATGGCCAAGACCACATCTTTTGGTGTAATCCCTTTACCTAATTGACCATCGACTTTAACCAACATGTTTTTCATTTTCTTGGCTACCAAACACTGAGTCGCTAAAACATGCTCAACCTCACTAGTACCGATACCGTGGGCCAAAGCGCCTAATGCACCGTTAGTCGCCGTGTGGGAGTCGCCACAGACTACCGTCATACCCGGTAAGCACGCGCCAGATTCTGGGCCAATCACATGAACAATTCCCTGACGCCGATCATTAATTTTAAATTCTGTAATACCAAAGCTATCGCAATTATCGTCTAAGGTTTGCACTTGAATTTTAGAGACTGGATCTTCGATACCTTCAACACCAGACAAACGCTCTTTAGTCGTCGTCGGAACATTATGATCAGGGGTTGCCAAAATACTATCCACTCGCCAAGGTTGACGACCGGCTAGGCGCAAACCTTCAAAGGCTTGGGGGCTAGTCACCTCATGGACGATATGTCGATCAATATAAATAAGCGCCGAGCCATCGTCTCGCTGCTTAACTATATGGGCATCCCATAATTTATCGTAAAGGGTTTTCGCTTTCATAATATAGATTTCACAAGGCTAAATTTCCACAGGATGGTGCATTAAGCCTAAAAACGGCAGTTGAATCACGAAAATCTGCACAAGCTCTTGGTGCACCTAGAAAACTTTAGAATTCACTTACGACCAATAAGGTCTATAAGTGATTCTAAATTTTCCTATGCACGCCAATAACTTGGACCGCTTTTTCGCGCCAACTGCGGTTTTTAGGTTAAACTAAAAACTGAGTTCTAGGGCTAAGTTTTAGGTCATAAGTTCTAGGTCCAAGCCTAAGTATCGATAATAGCAAGACGCCGATAATACGCCTGAGCAGAACATAAAACAAATTCATATCATTAATGCTTTGCATTCCTAAAAGGAATGAATAAACTAAATAAATGGACATACAACAACTATCCGCTTTTATCACGATTACCGACCTCGGTTCCTTCTCTGCTGCCGCATCGCAACTTGGGATAACCCAATCCGCTATTAGCAAACGCATTGGGCTACTGGAAGCACAGCTATCACAACTTCTATTCGACCGCATTAACCGCAGCATTAAATTAACCGAAGCAGGACAAGCATTATTGCCGAGAGCAAAACGTATTGTTCAAGAAATGGAAGATACTACGCGTTATATGAGCGACAGGAAGGGCCTGATTAATGGAAGTCTCAGCATAGCAACCAGCCACCACATTGGCTTACATAGATTACCGCCGGTGCTCAAGGATTTTACACAGCAATATCCGGATGTTCGCTTACAGATTAACTTCATAGACTCGGAACAGGCCAGCCCGGCCATTATTCAGGGGGATTTTGAGCTTGCGTTAATTACGCTCCCCCAGGCTATGCTAGAGAATAAGTCAACGATAGATCCCTACACACAAATGCAACATTATGGAATTTGGTCAGACCCTCTCGCCTTTGTCGCTAATCGCCAACACCCATTAATGCAAAAAGTAAAAGAAAAAAAACCCATTACTTTATCGGACTTAGCAAACTACCCCGCAATATTACCGGATCAAAATACTTACACGACAGAATTAATCCAAACCTTGTTTGATCAACAAAAACAGCCACTCAACATATCGATGACAACGAATCACTTAGATGCCATTAATATGATGATTTCTGTCGGTCTAGGCTGGAGCGTTTTACCTTTAAGCTTAATGAATAAAACGATTACTCAATTACCCATTAATGGGCCGACTCTAGTCAGAAAACTAGGATGCATTCATCATCGGAAAAGAACCTTATCGAATGCAGCAAGGGCAATGCTATCTATGTTAAGGAAAGAAGGATTTAAAGAAGAAACAAAACCACAACATCAAATAGGGAAAATATAAAAAATGGCAGACAATTCAACAATAAAAAGTGCCGTTGAACACTGGCTACAAGAAGTGGTTATTGGCCTACAATTGTGCCCCTTTGCTAAAGCACCGATGAATAAAAAGAAAATTCGTTTCATTGTTAGCAATGCAAACACCGAAGAACAGCTAAATGATGACTTAATTAAAGAGTGTCAACATCTAGACTTAGAGAAAAATACAGAAACGACCCTACTAATTTGCCCGTATATGCTCAAGGATTTTTTTTATTTTTGTCAATTTCTTAAATGGGCTAACACTACCCTAAAGAAGAACCAATGGCAGAGCATTTATCAAATCGCCCACTTTCATCCAAATTATTGTTTCACAGGTACGGAACCGGAACACTCTCAAAACCTAACCAATAGGTCACCCTACCCCATTCTGCATATTTTACGTGAAGCAAGTGTAGAGCAAGCGCTAAATCGTTTTGATGAACCTGAAAGTATTCCAGAAAGAAATATTCGAACAATGAACACGCTTAGCGAAACAGAAAAGCAGCGTTATTTTTATTATTTATTTAAATAGCACCATTAAGACGTCTTGCTAAAATATTTCTAAAAAAATTACCCCTACTTCATATACTTGTAGTCAATCTCGTGATGCGTAGCTCGTAGAGTGGGCCGCGCCACCAAAAAACGGAATAAAAAAACAGCAGATTAACAGTAAACAATGTGGTGAGCACAGCCCACCCCAAGATAGTACAAAGTATTAATTAGCAGCAACAGCCCTTTCTTTAGCCCATAAACGCAGTGCTGTAATATCCTCTGCACGAGTGACTGAGATAGGCACTGTCGATGTTACTGCCGTGATTATATGTACGGCAGCGATTTTTTCTTGGCTAGCTTGCGCACTGTAAAGCGCAGATACAATCGCTTGCTCAATCTCCGCACCGGTAAAACCTTCACTTAACTCCGCTATTTGTTGCATCGATTGTTTATCTATTTTGACCTCTCTTTTATCAAGATGAATCGCAACAATACTTTCCCTATCTTGCTGATTCGGTAAATCAATAAAAAAGATTTCATCTAAACGGCCTTTGCGTACCAATTCAGGGGGAAGGCGTGAAATATCATTGCTCGTCGCCACAATAAAAACCTGGCTCTTACGCTCAGCCATCCACGTTAACAATGTGCCCAACACTCGCTGTGATAAACCTTCATTATCTGAATGGCCCAATGATTTTTCAATTTCATCCATCCATAAAACGCAGGGGGCTACTTTATCTGCTAGGGCCAAGGTTTCTCTTAAGTTACGCTCTGTCTCGCCGTGATATTTGTTATAAAGCGCCGCCATATCTAAACGCAGTAACGGCACATGCCATAAACCGGCTACCGCTTTTGCTGCCAAACTTTTTCCTCCACCCTGCACCCCAAGCAACATAACGCCTTTTGGCGAATCAAGGTTTTTTTGTGGAGCAATAAAACTACCTTTGCGCTCTGCCAGCCATGTCTTTAAGCCTTTTAATCCTCCAACATCTGCAAATTGCGCTGTATCGTATTCGTAGGTCAGAATATTATTCATATTCATTAACTCGAACTTTGATTTGTTAACATCGGCTATATCACTACTAGTAATTGCACCGTCTACATAAATAGCGCCTTGCACTAAATGTTTTACATCACTTTCCGTTAAACCACGGAGATTACCTATCATTCTATCTAGTGTTTTACTATCGGTCTTAACTTGACGACCATTATTATTTTTCTGCCATTCACGCGCCTCACCTAAAATAATTTGTCGTATCTTATCTTCACTGGGGAAATTCAAACGAAAGCGAGAGCTATGCCGATAGACCTCGGACGGTAACTTAACCTCATGCCCTGTTAAGATCACAGTAATACCATCAGCACCATAGAGAACAATATCTTTTAAATAACGAATCACTTTTGGCTTGTCGAGATATGAATGAAAATCACAGAGGACATAGATGGCGGAATGCTGCCCTTCTCTAATGGCAACTAACAGCTCTTCAGGCTTATCATACTTGGGCTCGGAGACTTGGTGTGTTGAAGCGTTGTCAACCAATCCATCGGTACTCGTCCAACGATATAGCTTACGAAAGGTTTTTAATGCTAAACGAGTACACAATTCCAAAACTCTAGGCTCCTCAAAGGATTCTATAGCAATGAGAGATATGCCCTTCTTTACCATTAACTCAATGTCGTGGAGCTCTTCCATTATTGTTCCTTATCGTATTTTATTTACTAGATGCTTATGTTCCAAAATCTTACTTTACAAGCTCTTGCTTTTCAGCGGCTTACTTTCTAGGAGGCAGCACATCATACTCAGGTAGACTAGCCGCATCGATATCCCACTAAGCCCTAGAGTCGCAATAAACATTCCATTTAGGCCGCGTAATAGGATCATCATCAAGGGTTCCTGCTGAAATAAAGACTAATATTCCAGACTTATTAGACCAAGGCAAGGAAATGCCACACGGCTTACAAAATGCAGTGCTTAGATATTTCGTCCCTTCGGATTCATAACGACCAACGCATTCTTAACCCGATACCCAACTAAAATGTTCGGGGCGCACAAAAAAATTAGACGCATAAGCACTGCCTATAAACTTTCGACAAAGGGAGCAATGACAATATTGGGATACGCCTACATCTTTTGTAAAATATCAAGAAACACGTCCACACAGGCAACTACCCGAAATGAATGATGTCATTTATCTAGCCTCACGAATTATTTACGGATAATATATTAAGGCGATCTACATCTTATTAACAACAAAATGCAAATACAGCATATTCCTTTGGCTATACTCCAAACACCAAAAACTTGATTATGACATTGAAATGTAGATATATCACTAAATCTATTATCAACAAAGTCCGATTTGACCAGAGCATGGGCATCATGGAACTTGGCTCTGGCCCGCTCTTAGAAAGAATTGCGCCACTTGTAAAAAAAATTACGGCGATAGATATATCGAAGTCGATGAACATTCAATTAAGAGAAAAGAAGCCACTATGAGATTGTGAGATCAACATTATAGAAATGGACTTAACAAAATCTGACCTAAACCAAAAATTCGATGCTACTCTCTCCACTATGCCCTTTCATAACATTGCGAAAATGGGGGGTTTAATACATAAGATACCGGCGTATTTCACTTTGGTTTTGATAGAAACGAGTTACTAAAGATTGCCACTAAAATGGGCTTTAAAAATATTTCCATTAATTCGGCAAGCACCGTATATAAACCTCAAGAACAATACTCCGCCTTTCTATTAACAGCCTACAAATAAATTGCTGAACGGATACTATAAGGTAGAATGAATACTCAACAAGCTTCCGGATTATTAATAATCGGCGCTCTACTATGGGGAACCAATCCTGCATTAATACAGCTCGCTGACTGGACTCCTTTTGGAACTGCTTGGCTGCGTGGTTGTTTTTGTTTCGCGCTATTGCTTACCTACTTACTCTATAAAAAAAGCTTTTCGCTGAAATCTATCCAACTACAACTACTCTGCGCTGTCTTCTTGGCACTTAACAGCACATTATTCGTCAGCGCAAGCTTATACACCTCTCCAGCCAATGCTGTACTTTTATTATTTATATTTCCTTGGATTACTCTTTTATTAGATTTTTCAGCTCGAAAAATTAAGCCTTCCTTTAGTGATATTATCCGCTTACTACTTGGGCTTACCGGCATTGTAATTATTGTATGGGGAGGATTACGTCATGCCGGCACCCTAGGCAATATTTTGGCTTTGCTAGGTGGCATCTGTATTGCTTTCAATATTTTCTTTAGCCAACGATTAGAGCGGCGCCATAAAGGCAATAAAGAAGTGCTAAGTTCGGTGATGGTCGCATGGCTTATCACTATAATAGGATTAGCACCGCTTGCATTGGCCAATGAATCACTACGCACGTCACCACTTGCTCAAGAACAATGGTTTTATTTAATCTTATTTGGCTTATTTTCGGCTATACCTTGGTTATTATGGGGCAAGGCCATTGCCTATATTCCAGGACACATTGTTGCAGCTTTGCTGGGAGTAGAAGTCTTCTCAGCGGCATTGTTTGGGTGGCTTTTACTTGGGGATTCCCCTTCTTTAGAAACATGGGTAGGCGGAACGCTAACATTGATTGCTGCCATGTGGCAGATTCTATCGAGCATACCTAGACCCAAAAAGTAACGCTATATTTTATGATGAGACCTTTACAGGGAAGATAGCTTTACTTTCATGCCCTCAAAAATTGCTCGAACACGAGGGATGGCGTGAATAGCTGATTTACATCGTTAAATGAAAGTAGATATACGTAGGAGCAATTGCCGAGGAGAAAAATCTGGCTGGCATTTCTGCCGCTACCGAATCTTGCTATCGTTAAGTGCCTATATCCGTACAGGCGATTTACACTCCCTCTTCTTAGAGAGCCAAATATATTTTTGTAGCGCCCAAATAGACGCAATAGGCACATTAATATAGCACTTAGTCAGTATTTTTATATTAGTAGAGGATACAAAGAAGAAGATAATAATATTTAGAAATACACCAAGACAAGGGCACTAAGCCCTTGTCTTGGTGATATTTGGAGCGGGAAACGAGGCTCGAACTCGCGACCCCAACCTTGGCAAGGTTGTGCTCTACCACTGAGCTATTCCCGCATAAGACTATTCGTAGTCATCGGTGTAACAACAGGCTTACACACTATAAAATGGCGTCCCCTAGGGGGTTCGAACCCCTGTTACCGCCGTGAAAGGGCGGTGTCCTAGGCCACTAGACGAAGGGGACTTAGACTCTTCTAACAAGACCATCATCAGAAGAGGTGCGCATTCTATGTATCGAAGGGCGAGCTGTCAACACTTTAGCTTAAAAACAAAGATAAAAATGTGGCTATATCCTTATTTAATAGCAACTATCAAACAATTACTATGGGTGCTTGATAAAACATCAAAAACAAGCTGAATTAAGGTCCATAAAATGAAATGTTATTATGCCTATTTACTCGCCTAAAGCGAGAATCTTTAAAAATACCGTCTATACTCTCTATTGAGCATGCCAAGTTATCAGTGATTTATCGCTAAAGGGCAGAAACAATAATACAATCAATAGGGTAAAAAGAAACCATGACTCAAGTGTATGTCATTATTGGCATTATCATGTTGGCCTGCCTACTAGTCTGCTACATTTTTGTAAAACAGACTGTCATTAAGCGCAAGAAGGAAAAGATGAGGCTTAGGCGCGCATTAGAGAAGCGCTCTCAAGATTTAGTCCGAATGCTCACTGCTTTTCCACCTAACTTCTTACCTAATGATCTACAAATATTTCTTTATCGCTGCATCATCGATGTGTTTGAACAGCTCAGCACATTGGCTCCTGAAGAACACGAATACCTAGAAAACTGCACTCGCTATACCTCTCACATGGAAACCGCTGCGAGATCACCACAAACTCAATCTCAGGCTAGCATACAAAACAGCTCTCAAATTAATGAGCTACGGCAGCACCTCAATTACCTTGGTCGCTTTTTACAAAAATGGCTTCAAAGAGGGAATATCAACGCAAAGCAATATGCGCACTATAAAGTGTTACTCAAAAACAATATTACCAAATTGATGATTGACAATTATTCCTTATCCGCCAAATATGCTGTCGATATCGAAAAACATAAGTTAGCTGCTCATTACTTTATGCTAGCTAAAAACCTAATTACCAAAGAGGGGTTGATTGCATCACATAAGGGGAGGCTACTATTGATTAATCAGGAGCTGGTTAAATTAGACGAGCATCTAAAGGCGGAAGCTGAAAAACAAGTAGGGTTTGACGGTATAGAGCACAAAGAAAAAGACAATAACCATGAAGATGAAAATACCCAAAAATTGCAGCAATTTAAAGAGGTCGATGAATGGAAGAAGAAGAACGTCTACGACTAAACTAATATTAATCAACTTTATTTTGGTATACCGAAAAAAACTGTATGATTCGTGCAGCATTTGCCCCTAAATCACTTCTCCCTACTCTAGAAACAGAGCGTAGATCAATTACACTTCCTCCCTCAACCTGCCGAATCCTGATAACGATATCATCTACAAAACCAAGCAAAGGGCTACGCGCTGTTGCTTCAATATGACCTAGCTCTTCATCTACATACTCTATGAACCAAAGCTGCCCTTCAGCAACCCGTTGCGCTTTTGCAAAGGCTTCCGGAGAAGATAAATCTACCTTCAATGAATTTAAGTCAGGATAGGCTTTCTGCTGCTGCACCCCAACCTCATAATCGTGGTTGAGTGGATTGTCACTTTCACTCCTCAAGGACTGAGCATGCTTAAATTCAGGTGGGTTATCTATATCGGAACTAATGTCGTGAATAGGCGGATAACGCTTAACCTGCTGCAGAAAAGCAACCATCATTACTATCACTAACAGTCCCATACCGAAGGCTAGCCAGTTAATAGACTGGATGGTTTGCTGTTGAACCATTTGCTGCTGAACAAGACTTACCCCTGATTTAACAATGGACGTTAATCCAAAGAACAACCAAACAAGTACTGCTAGCGCAAATAATCCTGCAAACAACTTGAAAGGAAGCAGCTCAAATCGATAGGCGATACCAGCCAGCACTATGGATGATAAGCAAGCGAGTTGAAGCCATAGCGATATGTTCATTTTAACTTTCTTCATCGGTTTTTAATTCTAGAGAGCCAGAATTAATACAATAACGGCTGCCTGTTGGTGCGGGCCCATCTGGAAAAACATGCCCCAAATGACTGCCACAGTGCTGGCACGTCACTTCGGTTCGAGTCATGCCCATAGTATGATCGCGCTCTTCTAAAACAGCATTGGCTTTTGCAGGCTGATAAAAACTCGGCCAACCCGAACCAGAGTCATATTTAGTCGAAGATTCAAACAATACCTCGCCACAACATTTACAGGTATAAGTACCATCCGTTTTTACATCCCAGTACTCACCCGTAAATGCTCTCTCGGTGCCCTTCTCTCGACAAATACGATATTCCTCGGGCGTTAGCTTTTCGCGCCAGTAGGCATCGTCTTTAATTTCATTATCTGACATAATCGATCTCTTACGTGTATAGACTAAAAACAGTTTACCTCAAGGAAGCTCTAAACAAACCATTCTAATGAACATGTTAATAAAGTAAACCCAATGAATAAGATAGACAAATCCAACAAACTCAACGAAGTCTGTTACGACATCAGAGGACCTATTCTTCAAAAAGCAATGAAACTAGAAGAGGAAGGCCACCGCATTCTTAAACTGAACATTGGTAACCCCGCCCCTTTTGGCTTTAATGCCCCCGATGAAATTATCCACGATGTCATAGCCAACCTGCGCAATGCAGAGGGCTATGTAGAGTCAAAAGGTTTATTCTCTGCTCGCAAGGCAATCATGCATGAAACCCAACGCCTGAATATTCCCGACATTGATATCGATGATATCTATTTGGGCAATGGCGTTAGTGAATTAATCGTTATGTCGATGCAGGCCTTATTAAACCAAGGTAATGAAATTTTAATTCCTGCGCCCGACTACCCTCTCTGGACAGCGGCTGTCAATGTTTCTGGCGGCAAAGCCATTCACTACCAGTGTGACGAGCAAGCTGACTGGTTTCCTGATATTGAGGATATCAAAAGCAAGATTACACCTCATACTCGCGGCATTGTTGTTATTAACCCCAACAACCCCACTGGCGCTGTGTACAGCCAAGAAGTATTGGAAGAAATTGTAGAGGTGGCACGACAACACGATCTCATTATTTTTGCCGATGAAATCTATAGCAAAATTGTGTACGACGACGCCGAATACATCCCACTAAGCCGGCTTAGTGGTGAAGTGCTTTGTTTAAGTTTTAACGGGCTATCAAAATCCTATCGCCTTGCAGGTTTTCGCTCTGGCTGGATGATCATCAGTGGCGACAAACGGCGGGCAAAAGGCTATATAGAAGGTTTAGATATCCTTTCATCGATGCGTCTATGCGCAAACGCACCGGCTATGCTCGGCGTACAAACTGCTTTAGGCGGTTATCAAAGTATCAATGAATTAATCATGCCCGGCGGCCGCCTAAAAGAACAGCGCGACCTCGCTTACGAGTTAGTGACCTCCATACCCGGTATTTCCTGTGTTAAGCCGAAAGGGGCATTGTATTTATTCCCCAAAGTCGACATCGAAAAATTCAATATCGAAAATGATGAAAAATGGGTACTCGACTTTTTAATTGAGAAAAAAGTCTTACTCGTACAAGGCAGTGCCTTTAATTGGAAAGAACCTAATCATTTTAGGATTGTGTTTTTACCACATAAAGATGAGCTGAGAACAGCGATTGGAGGCTTGGGTGATTTTTTCGCGGGGTATAGGCAATAGTCTTTGGAGACAAGATAAAAGTAAGGCATAGACTTTTATTAATCTATATAGCACAATTTCTTCAGAAATTTTGTCGCTCTCACTGCTGCGCTATGCCTCTCCGTTTATCAACGGCTCCTATAATAGAGATTGACAGATCTAAAACTGAAGAAGCCAAAAACCCCTAGATTCAATTCGTAAGTGCAACTTTAGAGAGATGGCCAGCTGATATAATTCTCGTCAAAGGAAATTGTAGATGAGTTATACACAGCTGACCAAAATAGAACGATACCCGATTCACGCATTTTTGAAAGCGGGTTATTCGCAAACAGCAATCGTAGACGAGCTGAATCGTCACCCATCAACAATAGGTCGTAAGCTAACAATAAATAAGGGTGGCTAGATGATCAAGGTTTGCTTACGGTCAGCCCAGAATGGATTGACCAATCTATTTTGAAAGATAAAAGCCAAGGTGGTTCCGCATGGGTCACAGCGGCAGAGCGTAAGACACCATTGAGCATTGTAGTGTTGCCTCCAGATAAGACAGCGAAGTCAGTTAAGGATGCATTGATCGACGCACTAACACCGATGGGAGATGATGTTAAGACACTGACCTATGTGTAGGTTGAGCAGCGAATGATGCTAGTCAAGCTCATCTCATCCATAACAACATAATCATTCAGCATATTACTCTCATGTAGATTACCCATTCACTTTAACCATTTCTATATTCAGGGTTAGGCCAAGCTTATTGATCGCCTGTTTGAGAATTATAATAAACCCATGTAGTGCCGGTGCCGCTAGATGAGAATATAATATCGGTATCGCCATCATTATCGATATCAACTAGCCTTAAGTTTCTAATGTCACCCGAACCAGAATGGACAACCAAACTATTCTGATCAAAATATCCAGCAACGCCATCATAATAAATATTGATGTCGCTCATATTTCTCGACTCTACCAGATCCACAAAACCATCTCCGCTCATGTCAGCAGAGCATAACTTATAAGCATCAGGAGCAATAAAGGTAACATTACCTAAGATATTGTCATCATTGACACTCCACATTCTACGGCTACCCGTTGCCGAAACAATGGACTCAAACAGATCGAGATTGCCATCCTGACCTACATCGGCAAACGTGAACTCGCCTTCAGAGGGAGAGGAGCTGTCACCTAAAAAGCTATTTAATTCCGCACCGAAAGAATAACTGCCATTGCCATCGTTAATGCCTATCCGATGTCTACCCGCATCTTCAAATAGAGCAATATCCATATCATTATCATTATCCAAATCGCCAAATGTAAATCGGCTATAACGGCCTAAAGGTTCTGAGGGACGAATAGCGAGCAGACCGTTAATAGCAAAACTACCTGAACCATCATTCCCCCAAACACTTATCTCCGAGTAGGGCGTCGTTGAAAATAAAATATCCATATCATTATCACCATCAATATCAACAACTGATAAGCCAGCCCCAAACGTGGTGCTTAAAGATTGCTCAGAATAGCTATAGCTGCCAGTGCCATCGTTAATATATAGCCTTACTGTGCCCTCAACACTACCTTCTGGTTGTGCACTGTCTTTATAAGAGGCTACGTAGCAATCGCCATCAATATCCCCTAGCGTTCCATCTTATAGTATATCTGTGGATACAACAGATGGAACGGTATCCATGGTTTCAACCAAGATGCTATTAGATTGGGTAAAAACAATATCTGGAGCAGCAGCATTCCCTAGAAGCACATCGATACTCCCATCGCCATTAACATCAGCAGCATCGATATCTGCTATCGGGTTAAGCTCAGGCACATAAAGCTCAGTAGCGACGAAACCCGGATGGAGATCCTGCAGCTAACTCGTTAGAATTGAAGAGGCCTACAAGTCTTAAATTTCTTGGTCCACTGCCTGACTCAAACGTAACGGTAATTTCATTTCCCAGTGGGCCGGCAGCAAAGCTATATGAGTCTAAACTACCCCCTGACACAGGGAATGAAAATATATCAGCATCTTGCTGAGTTACAATAATGGCGGTATCGAAGGCAATCACTAACTGATCCCCAATATAACCATCAGCTCCAGCACTCCGATTGATATCATGATAACGAATAGAATAGACGACGGGCGCAGGGCCAGTAATAAGACCAGACGATACCATTGGCAGCCCAACATCAGCACCAGAGATAGCTCTTGTTGTCACTTCGAATGTAATCACTTGGTCATGGTCAGCCCTAGTCAAAACGTAAGTAAGATCGGTTGCCCCGCAGATGGGCAGCCCCCCTCTAACCAGCGAAATGCACTGCCACTCCTAGATAACCATCAGCATCGAAAAAGATATAGTTCCCCGTCAAAAATTCACCCGCAGCTGCATCGTCTCGATTTTCATCAGTGATATTTATATCTGTAGCTATCGGTACCTGATTCGATGCTGTTGTTGTACTAAAAGTAGCGCTAAAGTCACCCACGGTAAGAATGGTGTCTTTTTGCGTGCTGTTAGTTGTAGAGGTAGCTTGTCTAAGCAAAACCGTTTGATTATTGTTAACACTAAATGGAGTACTCTGAAAATCATCTCCATTATTAAGGAAGTACTCACCCCCCTCAACACTGATAGGGGTAGGGTCATTAATACCGGATACCATAACGGTATTTGAAAAAACGACACTATCAATTATGACATCTATCTGCCCATCAAAACTAAAGGGCTCTGGCGTTAGATCAGGTGGAGCTGTCCTAAAGCTGAAGGTATCAGCGACGTATGCTACAAATAAGATAACGCTCCTTTCTCCATCATAAAAGTCATCTGACGTTATGCGAAGACAAACTGTTTGCCCGTTGTTGATAATAGAGGGTACATCGGTAAAAATATTGCCATCGATAGAATACTCTCCACCAATAACACCAATAGATGCTGGGACTGTAAACCCAAAGATAGTCACACTATTGGATTCAATCAAGGTGTTAAAAGGTACATCCGTCTGATCAATAAAAAGAAAGGGTGTTGGCTTTCTATCACATTCTTCAGTGGTAACAAAAAAAGTATCGGGAGCCGTGCCCTAGTCAACCTAGTGCTAATAGTTGCCTCTATAGTATCAGCCGATATTAAACGAATCCGAACGGTATCTCCATTATTAACGGTACCCGGCAAACTGCTAAATGGCTCACCATTATTACTGTAACCGCCATTACTAATGCTGAGCGGTGTCGCAATATTGATACCCATAACTGTAATACTATTAGACGTTACCAAGGTACTTATTTCAATATTATTAAGATCCTCAAATTGAAAGTTAGCCGGCGTCATATCAACACCAGCCGTTGTGACTCTGAAACTATCACTCATATTGCCGATGGAGAGAGTAGCGCTCGTCGAAGTCGCGAGACTGGTAGAAGACAAGGCTCTCAATGGTACCGTTTGGTTGTTACTGACCGCACCTGCAGCGCTGATATATGCACTATCAACATTGCCGATGGTCAGTATAGCCTCTACCATCACTGCCTCGGCCTCGGCCGCTGACGCCGTTTCAACCGTATCACCATTTATAACCATACAGTCAACATTGGTAAAACTGCCTCCATTAATACAATACTCGGCGCCACTAATACTAATAGGAGTAGAAACATTAATACCTGCAATGGTAATCGGATCCGAAATATATTGCATTCCGACAGCAGCTACGCGTAAGTCTTCTAATGAGAATGGGCTAGTATCCGCTGCAGCGTTGGTGGACTGATAGACTTCTGTAACATCTCCTACTGTGAGCGCAGTATAAACTGTAGTATCGGGTGTCGATGCGGTAGTTTGACGCACGCTGATCATCTTCCAACCACGGATGGTGCCGGGCTCAGCGGTAAATTCATTACCCAAGCCTATTGAATATTCACCGCCACTAACACTCACTTGTGCATCAGTATTAATGACTCTAATAACAGCAAAGAATTAATTTTGCTCAGCATTAAGGTCAGCACCTGTATCGGCACCTAATGTAAACGGCGATGGCGTCACATCAGCGGGCACAGTGGTATATGAAATAGTATCCTCGACACCTCCGATCCTAATAGTCGCGGTCGTCGTTGCATCTGGTGTATTTGCAGTAGATATCCGTAAAATAATCGGATCTGTCGGGCCGACAACACCATTAGCACTCGTAAAGCTGAAGATCTCATCTAGCGCCAGCACTACCTATAGGCGTACCGGGGCTGAGATCAGGTATAACTAGCTGATGAGAGAACATCTGTGAGCCGATATCAACATTGGTTCGATCAAAAAAGTTAAAGTTATCACGGCTATTACTGGGGACTTCTGTTGTAATCTGAAAGACAGCGGTGGTGTCACCCAATGTCAATCGAGCTTCGCTTTGAGCCGCTGGACTCGATGAGCTCATAAGCTGTAAGCGCAGACTCTGCCCAAGCGATGCTGACCCTGCACCACTTTTAAAGGGTGCGCCATCCAGAGAATAAAAGCCCCCTTCAATATCGATTGTTGTTGATGTATCGATGCTACGAATAATCAGAGCCTCAGACGTGATAAATGCAGTTAATGCAACACCTGTTTGCGGGGCAAAAAGTACCGTTTCAGGAGTGTCGTCAGGGTTATCGACGTTACCATCCCCCCATTACTAAATACAGGTCAAGTAAGGGCTGCCCGTCTACTCGTGAATCTGATATCTGAACACGTTCATCAGTACTCTGTCGGCTCAAGGTCCCAGACAGGCTTATTAATCGATTATGAACCTCTGCCGCCGTCAGTTCTGGACGCGCCGACCACAAGTAAACCGGACTGTCAGTCAGCCCAATTAGTACGCTGACTTACCGTATTATATCTAGCAGGGTATACATTATTAATTTCACAACTGATGCCTCTAGTCGCATTACCCGGTGCAGCGACAACTAAACGGCCGCTGATAATAGCGCCACAAATGGCGTCATAGATTTGATTGTTGGGGTCGATCGCTGTAGCAGCAATAATATTAATGACTTTGACGTTATCTCGCCCGAGGCTTCGCGTGATCAGCTCGCTCGTTTTATAGAGGCCGGCATTCTAAGCAACACAGGAGAAATCAGTGCTATCTCGATTATTACCGTTAATTACACTGACAACACCTGCTCCATGGTCGATAAGATCCTGATTATAAATTCTGCCATCACAATTTAGTACAGGGTAACTACAGTCAACACCAAAATAAATCACCGCTTCACTTTGTTGCTCATCACCAGCCCCACGAATCGCCCGACTTGTGGTGCACGAATACGATCTAGATACTATTGGCGCTCTCGACCCGAACACGTCGCTTGCTCACTGGAAGGCAAATCTAAAACCTGGGCATTCGGTGTTGCTACTCTAACTTCGGTTCTTGCTGCAAAGATATCAATGGCGTCGTAAACAACGGATGCTGAACCATCACCCTCAATTTCAAACAAATATTGATTCAAAAAAGGAATACAGTCCACAACACCACCATTAACATCTGCTGCAATTGGGTTAATACGGTCTAAATCTGGGAGAATGCCATCTGCTGCAGTAATCATGACTTCGTTGGCAAAGATAAATACA
>JBLHWO010000052.1:0-18876 GCA_047629215.1 Cellvibrionaceae bacterium
AGATAGTCAAAGTCAGGGCTCTGTGAAACTTTAGGCGCATTGGGAAGCGATACCCCCCAAACCTGCTCACATTCCTCCTTCCCTAAATCTTCAAAAAACTCCGAAAAACCCGACACCAAATCGGCCTTAGTAAACATTAAATAGATAGGGAAACGAATTTCCAACTTCTCCATCAGCTCATCGAGGCGCGAGCGTATTATTTTTGCGTGTTGGATACGCTCTTCTTCAGTTTGTATTAATAAATCGTGCAGGCTGATGGCAACTATAACGCCATTGATGGGGCGCCGACGCCGATTACGCTTGAGTAGATTAAGAAAGCCTTGCCATGCCGAACTATCAACAACGCGATGACTATCCTGGGTGGTGTAACGGCCTGCGGTATCAACCAGCACAGCTTCATTGGTAAACCACCAGTCGCAGTTACGTGTTCCACCAACCCCTTGGAGCGCTGCTTTACCAAATTGTTCTGCCAAGGGAAAATCAAGACTTGAATTAACTAACGCCGTCGTTTTACCTGCGCCAGGAGGGCCTACGATGATATACCAGGGCAATTCATATAATGCTTTCTTTCTGCCCCGGCCTTTAAATTTCAGTTTTTTAAGTGTAGAAAGTGCCTGTGCAAAGCGCTGGTCAATAAGATGAAACTCTTCAGCCGCTTGGTCAGATGTAGCGCCTTGTTGTATTTCTGCCTGATTATCCTGCAAATCATCCACAAGGTCATTATTATGTTTATTGTTTTGAACTTGAACCCTGAGATTATTAAGCCCCCAAAGAACCAACAAAACCATAATGCACGCCAAGCGAATGACCTGACTAGCTAAGGGAGCAGTATTTCCATCGCCAAATTTTATATGGGGACCACCAAACCAAATCAGCAGCGACAATAACGTAAGCCCAATAAGTGAGATAACGATGGGATGCAGGAAGAAATTAAGAATTTTTTTCATGTATACTTGCTTACTTTGCCTTGATCTGCTGTCACTTGGTTATTAGACAGCGTTCTAATTTTATTAATATTGATCCGAATTATTCTGTCAACCACGGTAGCTTTATTCAGCAATTAAGCGTGTCATTTTATTTTAATTATTTCTTCCGGCTTAGATATTTCAGAAAGCTTTTCAGCCACGGGTGTCGACGACTGATACAACCAATAACGAAATCCTGAGTAGCTAAAAAATAGAATAACAGCCACACAACTCACCACTACCCACATAGGAATATATTCAGATAAAGTATTGCGTGTCTTACCGAGCCCTTCCCAGCTTGGCGATAAAGTTCTTTCATATTCACCCCGTTGATTGCGAATAATACGAAACAACTCGTCTCTAATTTGTTCTAAAGTATCCCGACCTCGGTGCATTAAACGGTATTTACCTTCAAAACCGAGACTTAAACAGATGTAACACAACTCTAAAATATCGATATTTTCTGCGGGCCGTTCCTTCATACGGTCAATAATGATGAATGATTTCTCACCGCCCGACGTCTCATTATGAAAAACCGTCAACAATGTTCTTTGGGCCCAAGGACTATCGCTACCCCATGGCGTATTGAGTATTGCCTCATCAATCACGGAACACAGTAGGTAACGGGCCGACAGGACGACCTCCTTTGCAATGCCCTGTTCATTCGCACGCATTTCAAAGGTTTTAATTTCATTGACCAAACGCTGATGTAATCCACCCACGTCAGGATGGCTGAGCGACTGCTTGGTTTTCTCAAAAACAGCAATAAGTGTCGATGCCGAATTAACCAAAGGGTTAAGGCCCGCGCTCATTCTAGAGTAGGCAGCCTCCACATCCATGCCTGGCTGAACGGGTCGACGTGGTAGTGGCTGTTGAGGCTGAGCCTGCCCTTGAGGCTGGGAGCGAGGCATTGGCGGCTCTTGTGCGCTTGCGCCACGCCCCCCAGGTGTAGGCCTTATAACAGTGCGGTCACCACCAGGTTTTGGCTGTTTGAAGAGGGTTTTATCCGGATCATCTGAAAACATATGTACTCCTGGGGTTCCCTATCAATAGTGATAAACAGTAAATATCGTCAATAAACATCATTGTAATCATCACTGTCTAATAGCCCAGAATTCCATTTCAAGACCAGGAAAATCGCCACCCACGAACATTGCAAAACCGCCAGAGCGCTGCAACTCCTTCCAAAAATCACTGTGCTTATCCAGCTCAAAATAGGTATATCCTGAACGGAACGGAATTTGACGAGGCGCAACAGGTAATGGCTTAAGAGTAATGCCCGACATAGCTGCGTTTACCAGTTGGCGTATACGCTCCACTGGTCCTATTTTTATTTGTGCCGGTAGTAAGGTGCGAATAGCTTCATCTGCAACATCGGCTCTTACTGCTAAAACAAACATAGCTGTACCCAACAGTGATGAATCGGTAATTTCCGCCACACGAATACCGTATTTTTTTTCAACCAAGTTCAATGCAACAGCAGTCTGCTCATAAACCATCGCCAAGCCTTTCCTGAGCACAGTCATTACAGGTACGAATGTGCTTTGCAAATCATCATGTAAATACACTGGAAATTCAGGCGGCCGCTTAGTCTTAGCGAAAAAGGTCGATAACTCGCCCACCATTTGGACAATCTCAGAGTAAAGTTGTAATGGATGAAGACCCTTTATGGCTGACAAATGACTGGCCATAGGCTCTAAGCGATTGATAAGCTGTAACATCATATAATCGGCTATTTCAGCGGTGCCACCCCGCTGTGTATCCCCCAAACGACCGGCAATGGATTCACCACGATGTCGCAACAAACCGACCAGCTCAGATAAAAAACTTTTAAGCTTAGGCGCAGCGTTACAACCCAAGCAGGTGGGTATATATTGATCGTCAAGTAGCACATTTTTATCATCCCGAGACTCAGCAATTCTCGCCAAACCGATAAAGGCATAACCACTTAAGTCATCGGTGTCTAATAATAGACGAAAGCGCAATTTCCCAATATCCACAGACAGGCTTTCGCCGCCATCATCGGTTACATCCCGAGTACGCTGTTCTGATGAATAATAACGCGCGAGCCCTTGCGAATTATCTTCTGGCAAGACATCAACTGCTCCAGGCCGCCTTACTGGCACAGCTAAATATAGAATTGCATTATGGGTATTTTCAGGCACTTCAAAAACTGGCGGGGCTTCATCGACATCAGGAAAACTAAATGGTGTTCCATCGGGGAACACTCCGCTTCCGCGGATGACTGAAACCTTGCCTAACTTTAACAGCTGCTCATCAATTTCAAAATCATGAACACCCCACCCATAGGCTCCATATGCAGAACACTTGCTATTAACATAACGCTCAAAATATCGCTCTTGCTGTTGAAAGTGCTGAGGATTAAGAAACATCCCTTCGGACCAAATAACCTTACTATCCAATGACATATCGTGCTCGTTAATTATTTATTTTGTAATTTTCTAGTGAACTACTGGTCTCACCTAAAGACTTAAAACAGCGTCCTAGTATCTATCTATACACATAGCGTTTAAGATTTGAGTAATTCGTCATTCTCGCGAAGGCGGGAAGCCAGTTGGGTATAGCACTTTTTTCAAGTATGGATTCCCGCCTTCGCGGGAATGACGGACTGAATTAAAACACCTAAATCTCAAACGCCATGGGCATATCTATTTACTTATTGAAGTAAAGTAATATTGTTTTCCGTAATTCTCACCCTGACAGAATTTCTAAAAATATTGTTCGTTGTTACGGGAAATATTATTTTATATTTCGCATCTTTGTAGTTAAAAAATTCAGCGTAAATTGCTATATAGTGAGTTTCTTTATCTGCAACAAACCTCTCGATGTGATCCTCCCCTGGCGCTATACGCTTTAATTCTTGTTTGCGAATCAAATCGGCACCCAGTAGCGCTTCATCCTTTTCATACAGACCTACAAAATCAACCTTGTTGAATAACGTCTCTGACTTCAATTCGTACATCCGAACAAACAATGGCGATGGCTTGTTTTTCTCATCGGGATTTATATCCGAATCCACCTCAAAGGTAATTTTGATATCTGTATCTAAACTTAAAACGCCACCCACCCTGCTTTTACTTGAAGAACAACTGGATAAAAATACAAACAGTACAGATAACACAAAAATTTTAATTATTGGGGAAGCTCTCATCATTAACCTTTTATATTATTTTGTTTCAGTGCGTTTATTACAACTCATTGAGAGTCTTTCTTACGTGCAAGGGCTAATTTACGTAGCTGGTCTTCATAGGCTTGCACGAAATCATCACCAAATAGGTGCTGAAATGAATTTTCCATATTGTCAGCCAAGCCTCTATAGTGCTCAGAATATGAATTCCAATACCTAGACTTACCCAAACCGAAAATAAAAGTGCCCTTATCTTGACGCTCAAATTGTTTTTCCAGCGTTTCAGGATTAAAAGACTCTATCATGCCCTGAAACGCTGTGCGAATCCCTGCCAGCAATGCAACTTGGTGTTCAGCAATACCTTGAAAGCCCTCACGCACAGCATCCACAGGCTGTTTATAGGCTTTACTTTTTTTAACAAACATATTCTCTAGAGCATCATCAACATTAGCCGAAAACTTAAGTGGATTATTTTCGATAGGCTGAATTGTTGTAACGTTCATTCTAAATTGATTCTTAATGCTGGCTCGCGAACGCAAGATTTGCATCATACCCGACACTGTTTCACGCATCAGCTCGCCAACGGTTTGATTTATCTCCTGAATATCGTCAGCACTTAAATCATATTGCCCCAGGCCCAGAGAATCCACCAAACTTGAGTCGGCTGACTTATCAATATTTCGCGAGCTGGCGGTAGCGGGCTTGTTTGGTGCCGGAGCTTCAGGATTTCTTTTCTTGCTCGCTGGAACAGCTCTCGATTGCGTGGGCCGAGAAGGGGGGGAATCGGAAATTGAAGAAGACTCAGGAATAGAAGACTCCGCTATAAAAGGCTCTTCCACAGGGACAACTGAATGGGAACTTGGCGCATCAAGCTCTATATCCTCACCCCAATTCTCAGGTATTAAAGATTGGTCTTGGGTGCTATTCGGCCAAGAGACCGCCTGATTCATCGCATTAGCGCCATCGGAACGAGAATTGGAGGAAAACACACCCGAGCGAAATTGATCAGTTGATGACGGCTGATCAAGCTTATCCAAAGCCGCCAGAGGATCGGTATCCTCCGACACAGGATTATAAATAGAATCTGGCTGAAACACTTGCCCCTTACTAAAAGGATCAGCAAAAGGAGATTCAGAACCAAAGGGGGCAGCAGGTGAAAAATCGGACTCTCCCCCAAAGCTATCGAGGCTCGATGACGAATCAAAACCCGGTGATGTAGCAAAAGGTGATGACCCTGCCGCAAGCCCCATACTCTGGATGCTTGCACTGAATTTATAGTCACCCAACTCAAATTCATCCCCATCCCCCAGAGGAACTTTACCGCCCTTGCCGATAGGCTCATGGGAATTGTTCACAAAAGTACCGTTAGTACTTAAGTCAGTTAGAAAAAATTGGCCGTTTTCGCCACTAATCTGGCAATGGCAGGACGAAAGAAAGCGATCGGGATCAGGCAGCACCCAGTCATTGCCCTCTCCTCGACCAATACTTCCTCCCTGCTCATGGAAAGTTTTACTGGATGCTGAAGGAACAGCACTACTGGGTGATTTAACGATGCTGATATATAATGCCATTTAATTACTTTCCTGAAAACACCTAACCTATCTATAAACAACTCAATTTCCATTAAGCTTAAAAATTTCCCTGCCCTGCTAATTAGGGAACCCCTGAACAAGCCATGGATTATTTTTCATCGATTTAAGGTGGCGAATTAAAGCGTTGCCTACATGAACATAGGTAATCAGCATGAAGAACGGAAGCTATTGAGATTTCGCCAATAGCTCCCTCTAAAGCTTCACCTCAATCAGGCCACTTCACCTCACGGTTTATCTAACCCAGACTTATCCAAATACTCCCTAGCCATACATCCTATCATTCAAAGTTAATGACCTCAAAATTTGAATTGTCATTTAAGCACATTTTTGACTGTGCAATATAATATATTTAAGCAGCAAAGAATTGCCTTTAAAAGCCATGCTGGGGGAAAGAATAGAACAACTCAGGCGAAAACGTGAGTCAACTATCACTTTCAAAGCTTTATCTCGATAACATTACCATTACAAAAAAATTTAGAAGGTATGGGAATGTTATAAAAAATATGACAGAATTAACGAAGTATAGTAGGTGAGGCGCCTGTAAAATTTAGTCAGTATCTGTTACCCTATGCACCAAAAAAAGAATGTTCGGTTATTGTAAGGAATTAATAATTTATGGCATCAGATGATTTAATTGATATACAAAGTCTACTAGCCCCTATTTCTGATCAAGCCCCCGCTGGGCAAGATACAAGGCAAGACAGATCCCCCAACTCAGCATATCAAACTATTAAAAATGCACGCAATTCTGCGCGAGCGGCTGAACGCAGCAATATGTTTGACGGAACAAGTAGTGAAGCCACTGAAAATTGGCGAACAGTTATTGACTTGGCGCCGGATTTGATCAAAAACCACAGCAAAGATTTAGAAATTGCCACTTGGTATATCGAAGCACTTGTCCGACGCCATGGTTTTCAAGGCCTAAGAGATGGCTTCAAACTGGTTTTGGGGCTTGTTGAGCAGTACTGGGATAATTTGTGTCCTATGCCAGATGAAGATGGTATTGAATCCCGAATTGCCCCCCTAGCAGGACTAAATGGCGAAGGCTCCGAAGGTGTACTGGTCGCCCCTATCCGCAATATATTTATTACAGAAGGTCAGTCACCGGGTCCTTTCAGCTTCTGGAAATACCAACAAGCTCGTGAAATTCAAAGACTACCCGATGAAGACGCTCGCCAGCAAAAAGCAGCTAACTTAGGTTTTAGCCAAGAGGACGTTGATAAAGCAGTTTTAGAATCTAGCGAGCTGTTTTTTGTTAATTTACGCGATGACGTACAAATTTGTATAGAAACCTATACGCAGTTAAGTCGATTGTTGGACGAACATTGCGGCAACCACATTGCGCCGCCTACTAGCAACATTATTAACGCCTTAAAAGAATCTCTTGGGGCCATTAACCACTTGGGGGGAAATAAATTTCCCGTAGAGCCTGAACGTGTAACAGAAGATTTAGACGCCACAAGTCAAGATGAAAACAGTGCACCAACAGCACAGGCATTGGGATCTATTGGCAACCGCGAAATAGCCTTTAAACAATTGAACGCCATATCAGATTTTTTTCGGAAAACCGAACCCCACTCCCCCATTTCCTATGTACTTGAAAAGGCAGTAAAGTGGGGCGACATGCCTTTAAGTGATTTAATATTAGAACTCATACCAGACCCTTCATCCCGTGAGCACTACGGCACACTTACCGGCGTTAAAACTCAAGATTAATCAAATAAACTAGTAGAGAGGAAGAACTATGTCTGAGAGTATTCATGACAAACTAAAAAGGGTAAGAAAGCCAAGAGTTCATATAACCTATGATCTGGAAACTGGCGGGGAAGTCAGCAAAAAGGAAATTCCTTTTGTTATGGGTGTCATGGGCGATTACTCTGGCGACAATACCGAAAACAAAAAAACGCTAAAAGACCGAAAACTCTCGCAAATTGATCGCGATAATTTCAATGATGTTATGGGCAATATCAATCCCCAGCTAGGGATGAAGGTTGAAAACACCTTAGAAAACGACGGTTCTGAACTATCGATCAATCTCGACTTTAAAAACATGGAAGATTTTGAGCCTCACAAACTGGTTAATCAAGTTGAACCCTTGAAAAAACTCATGGAAACACGTAATAAATTACGCGATTTGCTTACTAAGGCAGATCGCTCAGAAGACTTAGAAAACCTTTTGGAAGATATTTTAAGTAATTCTGATGCACTGGCTAGCTTATCCAATGAATTAGGGTCCAACGAGGGTAATAAAGATGGTGAATAAAGAAGAACTACAAACCGGTACTCTAGAGGCCGAGGTACAGGAGGTCAATTTTCTGGAACAGGCCATAAGTGCTACCAAGCAAACTCCTCGCGATGAAACGGAAGAATTACTAAAAACCCTCGCTGCAGAAGCAACCAAAGGCACTGTTAAATGGGATAAAAACCTTGCAGTCACTATTGATTCTGCTATTGCAGCTATCGATAATGCCATGTCAGAACAACTCTCAGCCATCATGCAACATGAAAAATTCCAAAAGCTTGAAGGCTCTTGGCGTGGTTTGAATCACTTAGTGATGAATTCGGAAACCAGCTCTCAGCTTAAAATTCGAATGCTCAATATTAGTAAAAAAGAGTTGTCTCGCGATCTAGAAAAAGCGGTTGAGTTTGACCAAAGTCAAACCTTTAAGAAAATTTATGAAAGTGAATTTGGTATCGCGGGTGGTGAACCCTATGCGAGTATAATTGGTGACTTTGAGTTCTCGGCACACCCAGAAGATATCTCGCTACTCACTAAAATGTCCAATATTGCCGCAGCTGGTTTTTGCCCGTTCCTCTCTGCAGCTGCACCGCAGATGTTTGGCTTCGATAGTTACACAGAATTATCTAAACCGCGCGACCTGGAAAAAATATTCGATTCTGCCGAATACACCCAATGGCGTAGCTTCCGCGATAGCGAAGACTCTCGCTTTGTCACTCTAGCCATGCCGAGAGTATTGGCTCGCCTACCCTACGGTTCATCTACCATAGCTGTTGATGCATTTAATTTTGAAGAGGCAGAAGTCAATGCCGATGGAAAACACACCAAGGCCGACCACGACTCTTACTGCTGGATGAATGCTGCTTATACTTTAGGCACTACGCTCACCCAAGCGTTTTCTGAATATGGTTGGTGCACTAGTATTCGCGGTGCAGAGGGCGGTGGCAAGGTTCAAGGTCTACCCAGCCATAGTTTTGTGAGTGATGATGGCGATATTGACCAAAAATGTCCCACCGAAATTGGAATTACTGACCGTCGTGAATCTGAACTCAGCAAACTTGGCTTTTTACCTTTGTGTCACTATAAAAACACTGATTACGCTGTGTTTTTTGGTGCACAAACTACTCAGAAGCCTAAGAAGTTTAATGATCCCGACGCTTCCTCTAATGCAGAAATATCAGCGCGTCTACCTTACATAATGGCTACTGCTCGCATTGCCCATTTCTTAAAAGTTATGGCTCGCGATAAAATCGGCTCTTTCGTAGAAGCGTCCGAAGCCGAAGAGTGGCTGAACCGATGGATAAGCCAATACGTCAATGGCAGCCCCGGTGCCAGCGCCGATATGAAAGCTCGCTTTCCATTGGCTGAAGCCAGCGTGCAAGTGAAGGAAGTTCCCGGCCAACCTGGTGTTTACAGCGCGGTAGCTTGGATGCGTCCATGGCTTCAAATGGAAGAGCTTACTGCATCCTTGAGACTGGTTGCAAACATCCCTAAAGCGGGTTAAAACTAAAACAGGATAGGGGGCCGATAATTGGTCCCCCTTATTTCATATACATACGGATTCTTTGTGTCCTCGCTCAGTAGTCAATCTCCCACCAGCCCTTCTGCTTCGCAAATTGATTTCGATGCACTCTACGGGCGTAAAGAGTATATCTCTAACCTAAGAGAATTTATCGCTGAAACTGATCATATTAAAGCCCTACTTTACTGGCTCTCCGAATTTACCGATCTTTCGCAAGTGAAAACTACTACCGACATTGTTGGTACCATTCACCGTGCAATTTCGTCCATTGATCACCTTATTAACGATCAACTCAATCTGATTATTCATCATACTAAACTGAAAAAATTAGAAGCTTCTTGGCGCGGTCTTTGGTATCTCACTAGTCAAGCAGAAGGCAGTAAAAATATCAAAATAAAGGTTCTCGATATCAGCTGGGCTGAAGTCGTAAAAGACATTGGCCGCGCACTAGAATTTGACCAAAGCCAGCTTTTTCAAAAAATATACAGCGAAGAATATGGAAGCCCAGGTGGTGAACCATACAGTGTATTGATCGGTGATTATGAAATCAGCCATCGGGTATCACAACGCCACCCTCAGGATGATCTGGCCACTTTAAATGGTATTGCCCAAGTAGCCGCAGCAGCATTTGCTCCTTTTATTGCCTCAGCGTCGAGCGAAATATTTGGCCTTGATGACTTTTCTACGCTTGGCCTGCCTGTGAACTTGCAGAAAATTTTTTCCCAGAAAGAATATATTCCATGGCGAGCGCTGCGTGACAAAGCCGATTCACGCTTTATTGGGTTAACGATGCCCCGGATTTTAATGCGGTTACCTTATCGATCCAAGCCGGGAAGCTACAAAGGTTTATTCTTTTACGAAAAATCTATTAAATCTACAGGTGAACATTACCTCTGGGGTAACGCGTGCTATGGTTTTGCAAGCATCTTGATTCGAGAATTTGCTAATGTAGGTTGGTTCGGCCATATTCGAGGAGTGCCTCGCAATCAAATTGGGGGCGGCTTACTCACCAATTTGCCTATTGATGCTTTTGAAACCGATAGTAAAGATATCGCCTACAAACCATCCACAGACGTTATCATTACCGATCACATTGAGAAAGAAATTAGCAGCCTAGGCTTTATACCCTTATGTCAATGCTATGACACGCCTTTTGCTGCCTTTTACAGCAACCCATCTATACAAAAACCAAAAACGCTTGCCTCAAAAGATGCGCAAGTTAATGCTAAACTTTCCGCCATGTTGCAGCATGTACTTTGTGGTTCAAGAGTGGCGCATTACATCAAAGTGATAATTCGCGATAAAATCGGCTCATTTGTTACTGCTGACGAGTGCGAAAATTATTTGCGTAATTGGTTGTTTAAATACACCAGTAACCGTGAGGATTTAGAATGGGAAGAACAAGCCCGTTATCCACTTAGGCGAGCCACTGTAAAAGTCAGAGAACATCCTGCAAAACCAGGACATTTCTTATCTGTCATACATTTAGTTCCTCACTACCAGCTTGAGCAAATGGTATCCGAACTTGAGCTAATAACAGAACTGGTACAAACGGGATAGTTGAGCGCACAATATGACAAGAGTGGATAAGAAAAAGAACTTACGTGCATCAATCTTAGATCGATTGATAGATAATGAACCACAACTAAAGACTGAAGCTGAACAAAGCAAGCATCAACAACTGAAGAATTTACGTAACAGTGTTCGTCGCGACTTAGAAAATCTATTAAACACTCGTTATCGTATTGTTGAACCCGCAGGGGAATTTCAACAACTTGAAAACTCTTTGCTCAATTATGGCTTGCCTGACCTTGCAACAGTAAACATAACGGACATAGAAAAGAAAAAAAATTTTACTCGTAGCCTAGAAAAAATCCTTAAAAATTTTGAACCCCGATTTAAGTCGGTTAACGTTCGTTATCTTGACAATCAAGAAGCGACAGATCACACCTTACGGTTTCGTATAGATGCTACATTATATGCTGATCCAGCACCTGAAGCCGTAGTTTTTGATTCAACTTTAGAACCGGTATCCAGAACCGTCAACGTAGAAGAAGCTTAGCCATGACGGACGAATTACTGCCCTATTATGAAAAAGAGTTAGCGTTTATACGCCAGCTCGGCTCCGAATTCTCTAAAGAACATCCAAAAGTTGCTGGGCGCCTAGGTATTAGTGCTGAGAATATTGAAGACCCGCACGTATCAAGGCTTATCGAAAGTTTTGCCTATCTCAATGCGAGAATCCAGCATAAGCTGGATGATGATATTCCGGAATTATCCGATGCCTTGTTAAGTGTGTTATTTCCACACTATCAACGCCCTATCCCATCGATGTCCATTGTGCAATTCGTCGCTGACGAAGAACAACTTGAATCTAGCTATACAATCCCCAAAAATACTGTATTAAAAACAGAACAGTTTCAGGGTGAAAACTGCCGCTTCTCCACCGCTTACCCTACTGAATTACTTCCAATAAAAATTACTTCAGCATCATTGCTGGGCCGTCCATTTACAACGCCAGGCGCCACTAATATTCGTGGCGCAGATAGTGTACTTAAGCTATCGCTAGCCACCTTCTCCGAAGAAATTTCCTTCGCAGAGCTACGCCCAGAACAGCTGCGATTTTACCTCAAGGGTCAAGCACAACATATTCACCCTCTTTACGAACTGTTACTTAACAATTGCCAAAATGTCGTAATGGCGCTCTCAGATACGGATACCACTCCGATCTACCTTGGACAAAAAATTATTAAGCCTGTGGGTTTTAACACAGATGAGGGAATACTTCCCTATCCAGCAGCCTCCTTTTTAGGTTATCGCTTACTGACCGAGTATTTTGTATTTCCAGAAAAATTCATGTTCATTGACATTACTGAACTTGCACATAAAATACCTGATAATGCCGGCAATCAACTGGATATTTATATCTACTTAGGCTCTTCTAATATCGAGCTTGAACACAATATTTCAGCAGATAACTTCATGCTAGGCTGCTCGCCAATAATTAACCTATTTAAGCATAAAACCGACCCCATCAAGCTTGACCATACCCAATTGGACTATCAAGTAATACCAGATGCTCGGCGACCAATCGGTTACGAAGTTTATTCGATTGATACGGTGACTGCGTCGACGTCAACAGGGAATCAGCAAGAATTCTTACCCTTTTATGGCTTAACTCACAAGCACCAAGACAAAGAAAAGCATGCTTATTGGTTTGCTTCTCGTCGAAGCGCAAAGCTCAATAAGGACAATAGAGATGAAGGCACTGATATATTTTTAAGCCTTGTTGATTTACAATTTAATCCAAATATTCCGGATGACCGAACACTCATTATTGACACCACCTGCAGCAATCGCGATCTACCATCAAAATTACCTTACAATCAGGATCACCCAAAATTGCAGTGCGTTGACAGCGCACCGCCCTGCTCAAGAATTCGCTGCCTCACTCAGCCTACCGCTACGGTTAGACCGCCCCTGCGCAACCGGGCTCGCTGGCGTTTAATTTCTCACCTAAATTTAAATCATTTATCGATAACCGGCAGAGACAATCCAGCAGAAGCACTAAAAGAAATTTTACGGCTGTATGACTTTAAAGAAACATCAGTCACTCACGCCCTCGTTGAATCCATTCAATCTGTCAGGACACGTCCTATCAGCGCACCACTCACTATTGATGGCCATGCAACAATGTGCCGTGGCATTGAAGTGGAAATTGAATTTGATAACAGCCAGCTAACAGGAAGTAGTGGGTTCTTATTTGCCACAGTCCTTGAGCACTTTTTTGGGCTTTATTGTTCGATCAATTCATTTTCACGAGTACTTATTAAATTAAAAAACAAAGAAGGCTACCTTAAAAAATGCCCCCCTCGAGCCGGCGAAAAGATACTTCTATAACGCAACAACTTATAGAACAACCGCATGATTTTTCATTCTTCCAATCCGTACGGATACTGGAACGTGCCGCTGTGTTTCTAAATCAAGCTGAGCAAAAAAATAATCGCCTTTTACCCACGTATTCAGAAAATCCCGTTGCCCGATTTACTCCACCAGAGACCGAAGCGCTGCGCTTCCATAGCTATCAAGCGCTTCAGTTTCCATCATCAGATATTTTCTCAGTTCAGTCTAATAAGAATAAATCTGGCTCCACAAGATGGGACATGATTGTAAATTTTCTAGGGCTAACAGGCGTCATGGGGGTATTGCCTTATCATTATACGGAATTGATGCTGCAACGACTTAAACTGAAAGATCCATCGATGAAGATGTTCTTTGATTTATACAATCACCGAACCATTTCTTTGTTTTACCAAGCGGGAACCAAATACTCACTTCCTATTGAGTATGAACGCAAAAAGTTAAACCCCTCCACCAATGAAACTCACGATACAGCTACCCATATCCTGCTGTCTTTAATGGGGCTTGGCACTAAACATATTACCGATAAGTTGGTTAACCCGCCTGAATCACTTATTGCCTATAGTGGATTACTCAGCAATCAAATTAGAACGACCACTGGACTACAGCACATACTTCAGCACCAATTTGATATTCCTGTCAAACTACAAGAGTTTGTAGGTCAATGGCAAGAACTTATCGATGACGTACGCACTCGCCTAGTCTCAAAAACCCAACTAAAAGGTCAGAATGCACGCTTAGGGAAATCGGCGATACTAGGCTCTCGTGGCTGGTTTACACAAGGAAAAATACGTATTATTTTAGGGCCGCTCAATAAGGTGCAATTACAAAATTTTTCCCCAGGTAAAAAAGCATTAAAAGCGTTAAATGAATTAGTAAGGCTCTATGTGGGCATGGAAATAGACTATGACTTCATCATCCGCGTCAATCGTACAGACTTGCCCGACAAAATATCACTAAGCAAGGAGCACCAGCCCACTATAGGATGGAATACCTGGCTATCGAATAAACCTCGATCCGATTCGAAAAATAGCGATACCGTAGATATTGTTGTTTCTTCTAATAGATTAAAATAAACATTAAATTAACAATCATTAAGCTAATTATAATTCACCGTTTATAAGGAAAAAATATGCTCAGTATTGACTTAAAATCTCTTGTAGAAAAACTCAATGAGCCCTGTCGAAATGCTCTAGAAGGAGCTGCTGGCTTATGCCTATCCCGTACACATTACAATGTAGAAGTTGAGCACTGGCTTTTAAAACTGTTGGAAATTCCTGACAGTGACTTGATCGCCGTATTAGAAAAATTTGAGATTGACATTGGCAAACTGGCCCGAGATTTAAACCGAGAACTTGATCGCATAAAATCCGGCAATTCTCGAGCGCCAGCACTATCACCCACCATTGTTGATCTTGCTAAGAATGCTTGGATGTTAGCATCAGTAGAGTATGGCCATGGCCAAGCGACTTCTGCACACATCCTCGCCGCATTAATGCTAGACGACAACCTTAGACGTTCAATTGAAGCATCCTCAGGCGAACTAAAAAATATCCCGCCAGAATCGCTCAGAGATTTAACTCGAGCTATCGTGGGCACGACCTCCGAGTCAAACACCGCGGCCATCGGTGACACATCAACATCGGGTAACGTAGCCATCGGAGCGCCCAGCAAATCCCCCGCCCTCGATAAATTCACAGTTAATTTAACCGAAGCCGCTAAAAAAGGCGAACTCGACGCAGTCTTAGGCCGTGATGATGAAATCCGACAAATTATAGATATTCTTATTCGTCGCAGGCAAAACAACCCTATTCTCACCGGTGAAGCCGGTGTTGGGAAAACTGCCGTAGTAGAAGGCTTCGCATTACGCATTGCTTCTGGCGACGTACCAGACCCACTCAAAGGTGTCACCATTCGCTGTTTAGATCTAGGCTTACTGCAAGCCGGTGCCAGCGTCAAGGGCGAGTTCGAAAACCGACTAAAATCTGTCATTGCAGAAGTAAAAGCCTCACCTGAACCCATTATTATGTTTATTGATGAAGCGCATACCCTTATCGGTGCGGGTGGAAAAGAAGGCCAAGGTGATGCGGCCAATCTTCTCAAGCCCGCATTAGCCAGAGGCGAATTGCGCACCATAGCGGCAACAACATGGGCTGAGTACAAAAAATATTTCGAGCGTGACCCCGCGCTCACCCGTCGCTTCCAAGTAGTCAAAATTGAAGAGCCAAGTGAAGACAAAGCCATCAACATGATGCGTGCCATTTCTGAAATGCTACAAGCCCACCATCGGGTGCGTATTATGGACGAAGCCATCGTAGATTCAGTGCGCTTATCCAGTCGTTATATCACTGCTAGGCAACTACCCGATAAATCCGTGAGCCTATTAGATACCGCCTGCGCCAGAGTAGCGCTCAGCCAAAGCGCCACACCCGCCACCGTCGAAGATACACGTCGCCGTATCACTCAATGCGAGACGAACATAACCTCTCTAGAGCGTGAGAATGCAACTCTAGGTAACTGCGAAGATCGCATTACACAACTAAAAGAAGAAACCATCACACTTAAAAGTCTGTTGGTTGAACAAGAAAATCAATGGGATAAAGAAAAAGGTAAAGTGTCCCAAATACACGAACTGCAAAAACAAATAGAAGAAGACTTTCATGCGCAAAAATTAACAGAGGAACAATCAAAAAAAGAGGATGCACCTATACTCTTGGCCCAGGAAGAAAGAGAGAAGATAAAAACTGAACTACACAAACTTATGGAACAACTAACCACCTTACAAGGTGATGATCCATTAATCCAAGTGAATGTGGGCAGCCAAGCTATTGCAGAAGTTGTGGCCAACTGGACAGGTATACCTGTTGGTAAAATGGTATCAGACGAAATCAACTCGATCCTCAACCTACAAGATGTACTAGGTACTCGAGTAATCGGTCAGCAACACGCACTAGAGGCCATTGCCCAAAGCATTCGGACTTCTCGCGCAGGCTTGACCGACCCAAGAAAACCTATTGGCGTATTCTTTATGGTAGGCCCAAGTGGTGTAGGTAAAACTGAATCGGCACTGGCTTTGGCCGATATGCTTTACGGTGGCGAACAAAACATCACCACCATTAACATGTCTGAATTTAAAGAAGAGCATAAAGTCTCCATGCTGCTCGGCTCACCTCCCGGCTATGTGGGTTACGGTGAAGGCGGCGTGCTCACCGAAGCCGTTAGACGTAAACCTTATAGCGTTGTACTTTTAGATGAAATGGAGAAAGCTCACCCCGGTGTTCAGGATATCTTTTACAATCTTTTTGACAAAGGAACGATCAAAGATGGTGAAGGCCGCGATATCGACTTCCGAAATACAGTAATTATTATGACGTCTAATGCCGGCGAACACCATATACGCGCCATGTGCGAATCAGCAAAGGAGCTGCCAGATCCTGAAGTACTTTTAGATAACTTTCGGCCCCAATTACTCAATTATTTCAAACCCGCTTTTTTAGGTCGCACCACTGTCATCCCCTACTATCCATTAAGCGATGATGACCTGATGAAAATCTGTAAAATTAATATGGAGCGTATCAATAAAAGAGTAAAAGTGCATTACAACGCTGAGTTTAGCTACGATGAAGATGTTTTACTGCATATTGTTGCTAGAAGTCAGGAAGTCGATACAGGGGCGCGAAATATTGAAAATATACTCACTAGAACCATGCTGCCTGAATTAGCGAGTGAATGTTTAGGTCGAATGGCCAATGGAGAAGATATCAATGCCATCCATGTGGACACCACAGAGGATGGCGCCTTCAATTATCGAATTACCTAGTGCAACAAGCCATATCTTTACCACCGCATTTAAAAGTGTCGTGACATTAGGCAAATGCAGACACTTTTAAATATAAACTATTAACTACGCTAACAGTAAATTAGTCGTTACCTGATACACTAACATCCAAATGGATACGCATTTCACACCCAGCACATTAATATGAATATCTCCAATCAATTATTGACTCAACACCAATCAAAGCACTACAGCAATAGACTCTTTAAACACATTCTTACATGTCGTTATAAGTGCGCTAGTGCGCTTTTATTTTTTTTCTGTGTGTTAAGCTCACCCTTAATTGCAGACGACGATATTAACGAGATAACAAAGAACCTTGAACAACAATACAAAGTATTGAGTGAAGCGCTTTATAAACACTATATAAATGAACATAAAAGCCGTTTTACAAGGTCAGATGATATCAATGATCTATATCAAAAAGTACTTAAATCAAGCGAAGCAAAAAACCCCATTGATTCTGTTGCCCATATTCTCAACAACCTAAAAACTATTCTAGACAACTTAGACAACACTCAAATCTTGTACTTTATAGAGAAATTATTGGACCACAATGAGCTGAATACTGCGATAACCTTACTTGCTGCGGCGGAACAAAAAGCCGATAACTTTAATCTCTCAAAAATATATTTTCTCTTTGCAAAATACTATTTTCAGCGTGAAGAATGGATAGCTTGTGCACAACACCTAAGCTCAGCGCTAACAAATAATACTCTTCCTGAACTCGACCGTGATTACGCCTTTATTTTAAGCGGTATTATATTACAAAAAAATAAGCGTCATCGTGTCGCATCTAATTACTACGAGAAAGTCCCTAAAGATTCCGAATATTATAACTACGCACAGCTAAACAATGCCCTTGTCAATATTCGACAAGGATGGTGGACGGATGCTCACATCATCATTAACGGTATCATTGATAGTAAAGAGCAAAAAAAGAGGGAAAATAAAAATAAACCAAACGATGAACTGACCAACAGACTGTATGTCGTTCTTGGTTACTCCATGTTGCGCAACGAATTTTATCGTTACGCCAGAGAATCTTTTAGAAATGTTAACCTAAACAGCCAATACTCAAATCAAGCCTTACTCGGCATAGGGCTAAGCGCCATAGGCCAAGAAGATTTTATTGGTGCCTTGAATGCCTTTACTCGCCTAAAAGAGGAAACCATAGCCAATATATATATTGATGAATCACATCTTTTATCGGCTTTTACCTACGATAAACTACGGCAGAGCATGACCGCGTCTACAGCCTACTCAGAGGCTATTGAATATTTCCAGAGTCGCATAGAAAACATTAACAATAAAATCGAAGCCATACAGGCAGGAAATATTAAAACCTTTAAAAACATTGTTAATCAGGCTATTTCCATAGAGATTCAAGGCCAAGACTTAACAAAAGAGTACCCGCAATCACTATTAAATGAATTTCGTGATCTCCAAGCCCTGCAAGAGAAAATACAAAATCCCAAACACTTAACAGACATTACCTCTTTAAAGAACCAATACTTAGATACTTTCAAAAAAATCGCAAACAATAAACTGCGTAACGATATTGACCATATAAATAGTTACCTCAACCAATCAAGATTTGGCTTAGCCCAAGTCTACGACAAAAAATAACGTAAGAATACTTATGTACTCC
>JBLHWO010000053.1:0-18503 GCA_047629215.1 Cellvibrionaceae bacterium
CTCGCCAGCTTCATCACCGGCTCCCAATCGGGATCGGTCATATCGGTAACCAGAATATCGCCTGCTTGCACCTGATCCATCTGCGCAATACCTGCAACGATCCTAACCACACCCTTGCCAATACGCTGGCCAATCGAACGACCTTCACATAATACTTGACTGGTTTCGTTCAGTTTAAAACGCTCAATCGCATTACCGGACTCTTGGCTTTTAACCGTTTCGGGGCGGGCCTGTACAATATAGATGTTGCCATCGTCACCATCTTTGGCCCATTCAATATCCATTGGCCGACCATAGTGGTCTTCAATAATCAGCGCTTGTTTAGCCAACTCTTCGGCTTCGCTATCACTAATCGAAAATTGCTGGCGCTCTGCCACAGACACATCAACGATATCCACTAGCGCATCGGGCTTAGAGGAATAGATCATTTTAATTAATTTGCTGCCAAGGTTGCGGCGCAGAATAGAGGTCTTACCTGCCCTCAATGCAGGCTTGTAGACATAAAACTCATCGGGGTTAACCGAGCCTTGCACCACTGTCTCGCCTAAGCCGTAGGATGAGGTAATAAAAACCGCATCGCGGAAACCTGATTCGGTATCGAGTGTAAACATCACACCACTAGAGCCGGTCTCGCTGCGCACCATACGTTGAATACCTGCCGATAAGGCGACCTCGGCATGCTCAAAACCTTGGTGTACTCGGTAGCTAATCGCGCGGTCATTGAACAGTGACGCAAATACTTCTTTAACGGCATGCATGACTTGGTCATAACCACGTACATTTAGCATGGTTTCTTGCTGACCAGCAAAAGAGGCATCGGGAAGGTCTTCAGCCGTAGCGGAGGAGCGAACAGCAACAGCCAGATTGTCATTACCATCTTGTAATGTAATAAATGCCTCTTTAATAGCCGCTTCTAGGGCTGGCTGAAAAGGGGTTTCAACGACCCAACGACGAATATCGGCACCGGCTTTGGCTAAGGCATTGATATCACTCACATCGAGAGCGGACAAGATAGTTTGGATACGATCATTTAAGCCACTTTGATCAAGAAACTCGCGAAAGGCAGAGGCAGTCGTTGCAAATCCATTAGGAACGCTCACTCCCATGCCTTTAAGGTGGCTGATCATTTCGCCTAGCGATGCGTTTTTACCGCCGACACGGTCGACATCGTTCATCCCTAAACCATCAAACCAAAGTACGTAATCCGACATAGTCTTTCCTCAGGCTGTTGAACCTATTAAATTGGGGCTAGCGCAAAAATTTGCCGGACGAAGTATATCGTGAAATCAAGCCGAGAGGGCAAACCGCAACCGCTTTGTGATGTAGAATAAGGGTAATCACGTATAAAAAAGACTTCTCTACGACTACTTAGCCGACCCTAAAAAAGTCGTCCATGGACTTTTTTAGGGTGTCAAAGAAAAAATACTGGCGTAAATACGTCGATTTACTGATACTTTTTCTTCTCGCTTAGGCCTTAACCGCCAATGACAAGCCATCCATCGCTTGCGCGTCGACCAGAAAAATGCCATTAGCTTCAGTTTTCTGGCTGACATTTTTGTGAAATTTAACGTTTTACTTTTTAATTCAATAAGTTGGGCATTTTTCAGGTTCGACCACTTAATAAATAAGACTGACCCTATGAATCATATTGCTTTCTTTATCTCAGACGGTACCGGTATTACGGCTGAATCATTAGGCCATAGCCTTTTATCTCGCTTTAGTGGATTGCAGGTTGACCAGATCACCCTGCCTTACATCAACACTGAAATACGCGCTAAGCAAGTCAATCAGCGTATTAACGATAGCGCAGAGACTCTCGACAGCCCCCCCTTAGTCGTTATGAGTGTCGTCGACGCGGGGCTGAGAGATATAATCAAAGAATCAAATGGCCTCGTCTTGGATATGTTTGAAGCATTCCTAGACCCAATGGAAAAACTATTTGGCAAAGCTGCCGATGTTAGCCCAGGCACTGCTTTTGGCATGGCACAAACCAACTATCACCAACGTATCCAAGCCGTAAATTATGTATTAGAGAATGATGATGGTGGCAATATAAAAAATTACTCTTCTGCCGACGTGATTTTGGTGGGGCTCAGCCGCAGTGGTAAAACGCCAACCTGCCTCTATTTAGGCATGCACTTTGGTATTCGTGCTGCTAACTATCCTTTTACAGAGGATGATCTCGACGATTCATCGATTCCTAAATCACTTCAAGCTCACCGCAACAAATTATTTGGCTTATTAATAGAACCAGAAAGATTGGCGAGCATTCGTGAAGAACGTTATGCAAATTCACGCTACGCAGCGTTATCTCAGTGCGAATTTGAAACTCGACAATTTAAAGCCACACTTGAGAGGCATAAACTACCTTATCTCAACTCAACGCATCTATCGATCGAAGAGCTATCCACAAGAATTATGGACCGCATTGGCATTGAACGGCGCATTAATGCTTAGCTAAGAAGCCCTTAGCGTCTCTATTTGAAAGCCCTTAGTCTCTCTATTTCAAAGCCCTTAGCGTCTCTATTTGAAAGCCCTCAGCCTCTCTACTTAAAAGCCCTTAGCGTCTCTATTTAAAAGCCCTCGGGCATTTTATACGGCTCTAACTCTATATAAATAACTCGCTGCCCTAAAAGATAAATATCACCTCTGTAGCGGCGATCACCAATAGAGGAAAATTCAAAGTTATAATGCCGCTTAAATGCGAATAAAGAGTGTGGAGACTTAGCTATTTTAAGTCTTTTCAAAATGACGTTTTGATCCAAAAATTGAACCCCCTGCTTATCGCAATATTTTTTTGCAGAAAACCTTGCTATCCGACTAGCGTCGATGTGTTTCCATATCATACCGGCAAATAGGATGAGAAAAAAAAACAACGTTATGTCAGCCAAGGTCATTTAAGCTCACCATACCCAACATCACCCTCAAGATACTGCAAAATTATTTTTTTCCAAGCAGTGTAACCATCGCCATTAAGATGAAGATCATCATTAGTATAAGCAGGATTTAATTGAGCGCCTACTGCCAGCGTGTTATTGAGGTCGATATAAATAATATTTTTATTATTAACCGCCAAGCTTTGAATAAAATTATTTAGCCTGACTATTCTCTTCATATGTTTTTGATAAGACGGACCAACAGATATAATCGAAAATAAATATATCGCCTTATTATTAAAATAGGATATTAATTCTCGATAATTTTTTTCTATTTCTTCCATTTTTTTATATTGAAAAATGTCATTAACTCCGATCAAGACAAACACTTTAGATGCTTCGATCGAAGTGATAATGCCGACCCTATCGAGAAGACCCTGAGTTGTATCGGCATTAATTCCTAGGTTAGCAACCTTATAATCGGGAAATAGCTGCGCCCAATCAACTTCATTAGTTAAGCTATCGCCCACAAACAATGCATCAAATCGCTGCCCTTTCAACAATTGGTGATGAGAAACTTTGCGCGAACGATAATCAATTTGTTGTTGGTCTTCAAAAGAAACGGGGGAAAAATATTGTTTTATTTTTTTGAGATGCTGATAGGGAAACAGCTGATAATGAGTAACCGCGATCCCCGATATAAACGACGATAACAACATTGATAATATAAAAATAATTTTCATCAAATCAATCAATTTTTGAGGGGTCGATATGACTTAATGATAAATCAGAAAAATTAACATTAAAGGCACGGCCAAACCCAGCTATAAAACGTCCCTCTGCAGGCGCAAGAGAAAACAAATGAAAATCGCCTAGTTGCCGTAATAAAGAAACTGTTTCACCCAGCTTTTCTTCCATTAAATCCAACACAAGATTTTTATCATCCACCTCCATTTGAGCAGCACAAGTAGCACTTATTCTCTCTACAGCAAAATGATTTTTGGGTTCAACTTGATTGTTGTATATGAGCACAGAACAGACCGAGCGATCTACAAGGTGTTGTGTATGAGGAGATAATTGACTTACAAAAACCCAGAATCGCTTACGGTGATACAAAAAAGGAACCAAGCTTACTTCTGGTTCTTTTTTTTCATTGACGGTCCCCAATGACAAAGTACTAACAGAACCTAATAGCGCATTGATTGAGGATTGATAATTTGACAAAGCCGTCTGTTGAGTTTTCGACATGGAGTTAGCTTACACTCTGCTAAATAACGATCAATAAAGAGTTACCAATATAAAACTAAAACACTGAACGCTTACCTACCATAAGCATGCACATATTTAAATAGTGGCAATAAAAACAAACTCAAACTAATACCGACTAGCAAACCCGCTGAGTTTGCAAAAATATCCAACAAAGCAAATGATCGGTAAGGCAAAAAGTATTGAATACATTCAATGAATATGGAATAAGTCAAAAATACGGAAAATAGTTTTGCCGTATACATGCGGTGAGGGAAGGCAAATAAGCCAGAGCACATTAGTACCATATAAGCCAAGAAATGCATTACTAGATCATCAACGCTCTCATTTACGCTAGCAGTGATTTTCACCACACCTAGAAAGAAAAGCAAACACAATAAAAACATCAATTGAAATCGAGCTATTAAGCGCATAAGTCATTACACCTAGAGTATTTGGAACAAATTCAACCGCCTACGATTTCACTGGCAACAACAGTGCACCGCCCATATTTCAAGTTTTGCGCACAATAGCTTAGAGGGCTGCATGCTAATCTCACGCTTTGGGAAGGGTAACCCCTTTTTGCCCCTGATATTTACCACCACGATCCTTGTATGAAGTCTCACATACCTCATCTGCCTCAAAAAATAGCATTTGAGCCACACCCTCATTAGCATAAATTTTTGCTGGCAATGGGGTTGTATTAGAAAACTCTAGGGTAACATGCCCTTCCCATTCCGGCTCTAGCGGGGTCACATTCACAATGATACCGCAGCGAGCATAGGTTGACTTACCTAAACAGACGGTAAGCACACTTCGAGGTATACGAAAAAACTCTACTGTTCGCGCTAAAGCAAATGAATTAGGCGGAATGATACAAACATCACTTTTGATGTCTACAAAACTCTTCTCGTCAAAATTTTTGGGGTCAACAACAGAAGAGTAAACATTAGTAAAAATCTTGAACTCATTAGCACAACGTACATCGTAGCCATAACTCGATGTACCATAGGATATCAAACGGTCACCATTGGGCCCATAACGTACTTGACCCGGCTCAAATGGCTCAATCATGCTTTGTTCAGCCGCCATTCGGCGCATCCATTTGTCGGATTTAATACTCATTAACTATTGCCCTAACATAATAACGGTGATTTTTATTTAGGGCGGCATAGTAAAGCGGCAAGCCTGTAGCTGCAAGCTAATGACTAAAAACAGCTTAGCTTATTGGCTTATGCTCACACCTTTCCAAAATGCCATGTAGCCTTTAATTTCTTTAGCGGCCTCTTTGGGTTCAGCGTAGCACCAGACTGCATCACCATTTTCACTGCCATCGACAACTAAGCTGTAATAGTTCGAGCTGCCCTTCCAGCCACAGACTGTTGTCTTATCGCTAGGCTTCAAATAATCCTTATTAACAGAATCCGCTGGAAAATAATGATTATTATCAACCACCACCGTGCTGTCTGACTCAGCAATAACAACATCATTCCAAATAGCTTTCATAATATCGACTCTCTGTATAGTAATTGTATGAGTTTCTACGTGATAGCAGATCATTTAGAGCTGTGAGCCATTAGTCCTAAGCCTAGTACTGGGCACCTCTACAAATGCAATTTTTACCCGGTGGCGGCGTCAGTTCCGTGCTCGACAAACCTCTTTGGAACAGGTTTGGGCGTGCCCGCAGGGTGAATCACAAGGACGTGATCCATCAATCGTCGCTTATGGCTATTTCCGGTAAATCATTACCGGCTAACTGCTGCTGCCATAACAAGGCCGCTATTCGCTGGGCAGCTTGAGTGTACGTTTTTGCGATAGCCCCATCTGGCTCAGAGATGACAGATGGCTTGCCGTTATCAGCCTGTTCGCGGATAGACAATGCTAAAGGCAGTGCAGCCAGTAATTCGGTGTCATAATCTTTGGCGATGCGCTTACCTCCACCCTCGCCGAAAATGTGCTCTTCGTGTCCACAGTTAGAGCAGTGGTGTACTGCCATATTCTCAAGCACGCCTAGAACTGGAATACTGACCTTGGCGAACATTTCAATGGCTTTTTTAGCGTCTAACAGCGCGATATCTTGAGGCGTGGTAACAATCACCGCACCAGATACAGGGACTTGTTGAGACAGCGTTAGCTGAATGTCGCCGGTACCCGGCGGCATATCAACAAACAAATAGTCCAGATCATCCCAATCGGTTTGAAAAATCAGCTGCTGTAAGGCACCCGTTGCCATTGGCCCGCGCCAAACCGCTGGTGTATTTTCTGATAGTAAATACCCCATCGACATCGACTGCACGCCATGCGCCATAATAGGAAGCATGACTTTTTGATCACGCACTTCAGGGCGTTGGTCTTCAACTCCCAGCATTTTGGGCTGGCTCGGGCCGTAGATATCCGCATCCAAAATACCGACCCGCGCACCCAAACTTGCCAAGGCCAGCGCCAAATTAACAGTAGTGGTCGATTTACCCACACCACCCTTACCGGATGCCACAGCAATCACATTGCGTACATTCTCGATGGGTTTCTTGCCTTCAATACCAGCGTTAATAGGCGCTTGCCAAGTAGCATCAATTGATACTGTTTGAATATCATCAAGTTCAACAAGTCTCTTCCCTAAGACATCTACGATACTTTCCCGACTGGATTCTCCGGGGTAACCCAAGGTTAAGGCACAGGAAAAGCACCCATCCTTAACACTAATATCGGTCACTGCTTCCAACGATAATAAGTCTTGCCCCGTTAGAGGATCAATAATGTCAGCAAGAAGAGGTAATACATGTTGCTCAATTGAAGAAGGCATAGAACTGTCTGCGGTCTAGTAAAAATAGGCAGCCATATTACCCAGCATTGCTCTATGACGCCAGAGCCCTAGTGCGATAAATCATCAGTGTTTTCTATAACGCTAACCCAATAAACCACTGAATTGATTAGCTTATCGATGTTACAATTGGATTTTAACATTCGTCTTCTCCTAGCTAAAACTCTTCAAGGGTTCCCCAAGCAAATTGGCAAGACATTTAATTCAGAGATAGCATCAATTTCATGAGCAAACGCAAAATACTGGTTACCAGCGCCTTACCCTATGCCAATGGCTCAATCCATCTCGGTCACTTGGTGGAATATATACAAACGGATATTTGGGTACGTTTCCAAAAGCTACGTGGCCACGAATGCACTTATGTCTGTGCCGATGATGCTCACGGCACCGCTATTATGCTTAAAGCCGAGCAAAATGGGATTACGCCTGAAGAACAAATAGCCACTATCAAAGCCGAGCACGAACTAGACTTTGCTGATTTTCAGATTGAGTTTGATAATTTTCACTCTACTCATAGCGAAGAAAATCGTGAACTCTCCGAGCTTATTTATAATCGCTTGGTAGAAAATGGGCATATTGCGACTAGAACTATTACCCAAGCTTATGACCCAGAAAAAGAGCTGTTTTTAGCTGACCGCTATATCAAAGGCACCTGCCCAAAATGTAAAAGCGATGATCAATATGGCGACAACTGCGAAGTGTGCGGGGCCACCTATGCTCCCACCGATTTAATCAACCCTAAATCGGCTATCTCCGGCGCCACACCGATTCAAAAAGAATCTGAGCATTTCTTTTTTAAATTACCTGAATTCAGCGACTTCTTAAAAAACTGGACTCGTGCGGGTCACTTACAAATAGAAATGGCTAATAAGCTGGCTGAGTGGTTGGATGCTGGCTTACAAGAGTGGGATATATCACGCGACGCCCCTTATTTTGGTTTTGAAATTCCCGGCCAGCCAAATAAATATTTTTATGTTTGGCTCGACGCCCCGATTGGTTACTTCGCTAGCTTTAAAAACCTCTGCGAAAAAACGGGTGAAAATTGGGAAGACTATTTATTAGATGATGGTAAGGGCGACTCCAAACTCAACAATGGCACCGAACTTTATCACTTTATCGGCAAAGACATCGTTAATTTCCATGCCTTATTTTGGCCCGCGATGTTGCACTCTGCAAAATTTAGAACGCCTACCGCGGTTCATGTTCATGGTTTTCTAACGGTTAACGGCAAGAAAATGTCAAAATCTCGTGGGACATTTATTAATGCTCGCACTTACCTCGATTTTTTGAAGCCCGACTACCTGCGATATTACTTCGCGGCCAAACTCACCAATGGTGTTGACGACTTGGATTTAAATCTCGATGATTTTATTCAGCGCGTTAACTCTGATTTAGTGGGTAAGGTTGTCAACATTGCTAGCCGCACCGCTCGCTTTATTCAAAAAGCTGGCGGCAAACTATCGAGCAATATTGATGACGAAATGCTGTGGCAACAGTTTATCGATAGCGATGTAGTCATTGCAGAATATTACGAACAGCGTGAATTTTCTAAAGCCATGCGTGAAATAATGAACCTTGCTGATGCCGCAAACGAATATATTGCTGTGAAAGAGCCTTGGGCATTAGCTAAAACAGAAGGTAATGAGCAGGCGATACACGATATTTGTACTCAAAGCACCAATATGTTCCGCGTTATCATGACTTACTTGAAGCCAGTATTGCCGTCCCTTACTGAAGCGACAGAAACGTTCTTAAACGAAGAGTTATGTTGGGACAAAGCCATTGAATTTAAAAAAGACCACCCGATCAATAAATTCAAACCGCTTCTGAACCGTGTAGAGAAAGAGCATGTTGATACTATGGTGGAGGCGAGTAAACAAGTTCTTGCTGAAACAACTGAGACAGAGTCTCTTGTAGACATTAAAACAGCCTCTGAAAACGTAAGAGGTGGCCTTTCTGAACCATTAGCAGAAGAAATTGATTTTAATGCCTTTGCTAAAGTCGATCTACGTGTCGCCTTAATTGTTAAGGCGACTCATGTAAAAGGTGCCGATAAATTATTGCAATTAACCCTCGATTTAGGTGGTGAGACACGCAATGTCTTTTCAGGTATTAAAAGTGCATATAGACCAGAAGATCTAGAAGGTAAACTGACCATTATGGTTGCCAACTTAGCGCCCCGTAAAATGAAATTCGGTATTTCCGAAGGCATGGTTCTAGCAGCAGGGCCGGGCGGTAAAGATATTTACTTGTTAGAACCTCATGCCGGCGCACAGCCTGGCATGAGAGTGATGTAATTTAATGACAGAATTTGTATTAATTTTATTAAGCACTATTTTAGTGAATAACTTTGTTTTGGTGCAGTTTCTAGGGCTTTGCCCATTTATGGGCGTGTCGAATAAATTAGAAACCGCCATCGGCATGGCAAGCGCTACCACCTTTGTACTGACCTTAGCGTCTATTTGTAGTTACTTGGTTCATGCCTATATACTAGAACCACTATCGCTAACCTACTTGAAGACCATTTCATTCATTTTAGTGATTGCGGTAGTTGTTCAATTTGCAAAAATGTTTATCGAAAAAACCAGTCCGCTTTTGTATCGCGTGCTAGGTGTATTTTTACCTTTGATCACCACAAATTGTGCGGTACTTGGCGTAGCCTTACTCAATACAACTAAATCTCATAGCTTTTTTGAATCTGCCATTTATGGTTTTGGTGCCGCTCTGGGGTTTTCTCTAGTACTCATTTTGTTTTCTGCTATGCGCGAACGCCTAACGGTCGCCGATGTGCCTACACCGTTTAAAGGTGCCGCCATCGGGATGATTACGGCGGGGCTAATGTCATTAGCCTTCATGGGTTTTGCTGGCCTTATTCAACTTTAATGGGATTTAATTGGGGTCAGAGTAAAAACTTCTCAACCCTGACCTCAATAACTTAATATTTTTAATGACAATTTTACTCTGACCCAAATTAAATGTTTGAATTAATTATCAACAACCCTATTATCACTGCCCTCATCGCTCTCGGTGGGCTAGCGTTGATTTTTGGCGCCATCTTAGGTTTCGCTGCCGTTAAGTTTAAAGTCGAGGGCGATCCAATTGTCGAACAAATCGATGCGCTATTGCCTCAAACCCAATGTGGTCAATGTGGTCATCCTGGTTGCCGACCTTACGCCGAAGGCATTGCCAACGGTGAATCTATTAATAAATGCCCTCCCGGTGGACAGTCAACCATCAATAATATTGCCAGCTTACTCGATATAGAAGCACCAAACTTAGATGAAGAGCACGGCGAAGAAAAAGAACTCAAAACCGTTGCCTATATTCGCGAAGACGAATGTATTGGTTGCACAAAGTGTATTCAAGCGTGTCCAGTCGATGCCATCCTTGGCGCAGCGAAGCAAATGCATACAGTGATTATTGATGAATGCACCGGCTGTGATTTATGTGTTGAGCCCTGCCCCGTAGACTGTATCGATATGCTGCCAGTTGAACAAACTATAAGAGATTGGCATTGGCAAAAACCCAAGATTGATATTATTGCGACTGACCGACATTCTCCTCCTGAACAAAGCCATGGAGAAAATGCTGCATGAGCACGAACCTGATCCAAACAAGTAAAACATGGGAAACCCCTGGAGGCGTTCACCCGCCAGAAAATAAAAGCCAATCCATGCAGCTACCCTTAGCTGAGTGGACTATTCCCGACGAATTGATTTTCCCTGTGAGCCAGCACCTAGGCGTACCGGCCGAGCCAATTGTCAATGTTGGCGATGTTGTAATAGCCGGGCAAAAAATTGCCGAAGCGGTAGGCGCGATGAGCGTACCCGTTCACGCATCGACATCTGGGACGATCACTGCTATTGAAGATCGATTGCTACCACATAGCTCGGGAATGACTGGCTTATGCATGGTATTAAAAAGTGATGGCGAACATAAGACTATTCATTATCAAACTTGTGAAAATTATCGCTTACAAAACCCAATAGAATTAGTTCGTAAAATTCGAGATGCCGGTATTGCAGGCATGGGTGGCGCAGGTTTTCCTACCGCAATTAAATTAAACCCGAATAGCAATACTTCAATCGATACCTTAATCATCAACGGCACTGAATGCGAACCCTACATCACCGCCGATGATAGAATTATGCAAGACTTTGCTGAAGATATTATCAAAGGCTCTGTATTGCTAGGTTTTATTTTAGGTGAAGTAAAACGTATTATTATTGGCATTGAAGATAATAAGCCCGCTGCCATCAAAGCCATGCGCGCTGCATTAGCAACACTAACGCTAACGTCACCTGATTTTAAAAATTTAGAAATAGCTACCTTTCCAACAAAATATCCTTCTGGTGGTGAAAAGCAGCTCATTCAGATTTTAACGGGCAAGGAAGTTGCTTCAGGTAAAATCCCCTCTTCACTCGGGATTGTCGTTCAAAACGTTGGCACGGCTATGACTGCCTATCGAGCCGTTTGCTTTGGTGAACCTTTAACGTGGCGCGTGACTACCGTTGTTGGTGAGGCCTTAGAGACACAGCGTAATAGTAAAGTCTTATTAGGCACGCCGGTAGAACACCTTCTACAAGAGAATGGTTTTAATCAAAAGCGTAGCTCCCGCCTTATTATGGGTGGCCCGATGATGGGCTTCGCTTTACCCAATTCCAATGTTCCCGTGGTTAAAACGACTAATTGCATTATCGCACCATCAAAGAGTGAAATGCCGGCACCACTTCCCGCCCAAGCCTGTATTCGTTGCGGCCTCTGTGCCGAGGCCTGTCCTGCCAGTTTACTGCCACAGCAACTTTACTGGTATGCCCGGTCAGAAGATCATGAAAAGTTACAAAATCATAATTTATTCGACTGTATCGAATGCGGTGCCTGTTCTTACGTCTGCCCATCGACGATTCCCCTAGTGCAGTACTATCGAGCAGCCAAAGGAACTATTCGCGAAAAAGAACTAGAGAAAACTAGATCGGATCATTCTCGCAAGCGCTTTGAATTTCGCAAGCAACGCATAGAGCAAGCGGAAAAAGAAAAAGAAGCCAAACGCCTCGCACGTAAACAAGCGGCAGAGCAAGCTAAAAAATTGGCGGCGGAAAAAAAAGCATCGGCTACGGCAGAACCAAAAACAGCAGATGACCCTGTGGCTGCGGCAATGGCCAGAGTTCAAGCTAAGCAACAAGATCCTGCGGCACAAGAGGCAAAATTAAAACGTGCCTTAGATAGCACTCAAAGTCGAGTAGAAAAATTACTGCAGCGTGTCGACGAAGCAGAGGGTGATCAAAGAGAAAGCCTCAGGGCTCAGTTAAAACAAGCTGAACTGCGCTTTCACGAGGCGCAAAAAAAATTAGCGGACTTTTCTTTTTCAACAGAAACCAGTCCGACTAAAACTGAAGCCACGGCCACTGAAACTGTAGAAGCTGAAAGCAAACCAAAGAAGGCATTAAAAACGGCTCCGCCAAAAGTACTCGATGCTGCTACTGCTGCTATTGAACGCGCGAAAGCAAAATCTGAAATCATGGCGAAGATGTCACCAAAAGAGAAGTTAAAATCACAGCTGACAGGATTAGAAACACGTGTCGATAAAACACGTGATAAAGTAAAGCAGGCAGAAGTAGACGGCAGTGAACATATCGATGCCCTGTGTTTAGGCTTAGAAAAAATGGAAGCCAAACTCGCCGCTACGCAACAAGCCATTAATGAATTGGAGTCAAATTAGTTACTATGGCCTTTCTAAAAGTCACTTCGCCCCATGCTCACAATACCAACACGACTGGCGATGTTATGCGCTGGGTATTGTTTGCAACTTTTCCGGGTTTAATCGCACTGACTAACTTTTTTGGCTGGGGCACCCCCATCAATCTGCTAATTGCCAGTGCAACCGCCGTAGCGTGCGAAGCGGCAATATTAGCAATACGTAAACGCCCCATTTTATTTTACCTTAAAGATTGCAGCGCGCTGGTCACCGCCATCCTGCTGGGTCTTGCCCTACCCCCATACGCACCTTGGTGGCTGGTCGTTACTGCAACAGCAAGCGCCGTCATTTTAGCCAAACAACTCTATGGCGGCTTAGGTTACAACCCATTTAACCCTGCTATGGTGGGCTATGTCATTGTGTTGATTTCTTTTCCTGTGGAAATGACACGATGGGCCATACCTCAAAACTTATTAAATGATGGTCAAACATTACCTTCATTAATTGATTCTCTTAATGCTGTTTTTGCAGGTAGTCAAAGCGTGATCGATGCTTATACCGGCGCTACTCCATTGGATTTATTTAAAAACCAACAGGGCTTACTGGTAGAGCAAATCAACCAGCAATACCCCCTATTCTCTGATGCCTACCTAGCAGGAGTGGGTTGGGAATGGGTTAACCTCGGTTTTCTATTGGGTGGGGCCTATCTTCTTTATAAGCGCGCCTTTACTTGGCACGCACCCATCAGCATGCTGATCGCGTTGGCGCTGATGGCACTTTTATTCTACGACGGTGGTAGCTCGCAAAGCGGCGGCTCGGTTTTATTACATTTATTGTCGGGTGGCACCATGCTCGGCGCTTTCTTTATTATCACTGACCCTGTTAGCTCTGCAGTCAGCAATAGAGGACGTGTTATTTATGGCGCAGGGATTGGCATACTCATTTATATTATTCGCGTTTGGGGCAACTACCCCGATGCAGTCGCCTTTGCTGTACTGCTAATGAATTTCGCTGCACCTTTTATAGACTATTACACCTTGCCACGCACGTATGGCCACAAGTCTTCTGAGCGCGCAACCCGGAAAAATGAATTATGAGCCGCGGATTATAATGGCAACTAACGACACATCACTTCCATTATCGATGAGTAAAAATAGTATTTTATTATTGCTATTCGCTATTGTGACGGCCGGTATTTTGGCCAGTACTTACGAGGGAACCAAAGAAGCCATCGCAACTGCTGAACGCAAAGCGGCAGAAAAAGCCCTACTTGAAATTGTTCCCGCTGATAGAATTGATAACGACTTACTTCTTGATACCATTCCGGTTCCTGAGTCCGCATGGCAGCAGCTGGGACTAAACCAGGCCAGTGATATTCATATTGCTCGCAGTAAAAATAAAGTTGTTGCGGTGATTCTTCCTATCATTGCACCCGACGGCTACAGCGGCGCTATTAAAATGATTGCTGGCATTAACAGTGATGGTTCTATTGCTGGCGTACGTGTACTCAGCCACAACGAAACGCCAGGGCTTGGCGATAAAGTAGATATAAAGAAAAGTAATTGGATTACAAGCTTTGATAAAAAATCATTAATTAATCCTGTCGCTGACTTATGGAAAGTAAAAAAAGACGGCGGCACATTCGATCAATTTACCGGTGCAACCATTACACCGCGAGCCGTTGTCAAACAAATCAAACTCGCCTTAGAGTTTGTTAACAACAATCCAAAATTATTATTTAAAACGCCGCAAGGTGGGCAGCGCCCACCAGACCTTATCCCAATAAAACCGTTGGGCACAGCCCACCCTACGAAATAAGATGAATGATATAACTGCCGATACGATCATAGAACCGAGTCAATCAACGACTGAGACTAGCGTTAACTATGCTGAAATCACCAAAAATGGCTTGTGGTCAAATAACCCGGCCCTAGTACAACTATTAGGCTTGTGCCCTCTTCTTGCCGTTAGCGGCACCGTGGTTAATGCGCTGGGCTTGGGCTTGGCTACCATGCTGGTATTAATCGGTTCAAATGTTGCGGTCTCACTTATTCGCAATATAGTTAGCGATGCCATTAAACTACCCGCATTCGTAATGATCATTGCTTCCTTTACTACCGCAACTGAATTATTGATGAAAGCCTATACCTTTGAGCTTTATCAAATACTCGGTATTTTTATTCCTTTAATCGTCACTAATTGCGCTATTCTTGGGCGTGCCGATGCGTTTGCCTGTAAGAATAAAGTCCTTCCCTCTGCTGTAGATGGCTTTATGATGGGATTAGGATTTTTATTGGTATTAGTCTTTATAGGCGCCGTACGTGAAATATTGGGTGCGGGTACACTATTCGGTGATATGCACTTACTCTTTGGCGAAAGTGCACGCGCGTGGAAATTAACCTTGTTTGGAGAGAGTTATCCCGGCTTTTTAATTGCTATACTGCCACCCGGCGCATTCTTAGTGGCGGGTTTTCTAATTGCCATCAAAAATAGCGTTGACAGCACCATCGAAAAAAGACGCCTGGCCGCCAAGCCAAAAGAAATTGTAAAAGGCGCGAAACGAGTTAGAACAACGGGTGCCATTAACTAGACCTTTACACGGAAAATGAGTTTACTTTCAGGCAAGGCATACCCCAAAAAACGCACGATAAATCTGTAGAAACAGATTAAGGCAGCTTTGCAGGCTGAAGGACCAGCGCCATGGAAGGTGCTAGCCCAAAGAGTCAGTTTACACGTTATAAATGACCGATAGAGCACGTTTTTAACGCCGCATGAGAATAAAGTGGCTTTCGTGCAAAGGTCTCAGAATATTGATAATAGCGAGAAGATAGTTTGGGGAAATTAATTGGTGGTCTTATTGGGCTTTTTAGTGGCGGTCTTTTTATGGGGCTGTTAGGGCTATTCGTGGGCTCACTATTTGATAAAGCAGCACGTAACTTTTCTAAACGCGAATCCCCTGCAGTCTTACAAGCCGTTCAAGAAAAATTCTTTCAAACAACCTTTACTTTAATCGGCTATCTTGCCAAGTCCGACGGTACTGTCACGCAGGAAGAAGTCGATCAAACTCAAAGCCTAATGGATAAAATGGGTTTAACTGCAGATCATAAACGGGAAGCCATTCGTTTATTCAAAGTAGGCTCAACGCCAGGCTTTGACCCGCAAGTAACGCTACAATCCTTTCGTGATACCTGTAGTGGCCGCATTCAGCTTACACAAATGCTGATGGTCAATCTTATCAACATCGCGTTAGCCGATGGTAAGTTTGATGCAAAAGAAGAAAGCGCCTTACGCGAGGTTGCTCAAGGTTTAAATTTCTCTCACCTTGCATTCGAACAGCTGCTAAAAATGATTCGGGCACAAGGTGCTTTTGCAGGTAGCAACTATCAATCCCGACAAGGTCGCCAGCAACCTAGCCGCAATCAACTTAACGCTGCCTATGATGCACTAGGTGTTACCGAAGCAGCGAGTGATACTGATATTAAAAAAGCTTATCGTAAATTAATTAGCGAATACCATCCCGACAAACTAATGGGCCAAGGTGTACCAGAAGATATGATCAAAGTGGCGACTGAACGCACTCAGGAAATACAAACCGCTTATGATCTTATTAAAAAAATGCGCAAGAAATAACTAGGCGATAACTCAGGAAGGCGCTTTTGATTTTGTACTGTCTAACTGCAAAAAGATTGTCGCTAAGGTAGACAGTAATATTCCAGGTAGGATGATGAAATTTATCGCAACCCCATCAATCAGTAATAATAATAAAACGACAACTGCAGGGTTTAAGTAGGTATAAGCCATCACCTTGCTTGGCCCTAAAGTAACCGTTGCAGATTGAAATAAGTAACTCGTCGCAATAGTGGCTCCCAACACCAAATAAACCATATTGAAAACAGCTGGCCCTTTTACCAAGTGCCAAGCGAATGGCTGCCCGAAAATCAATAATGCAAGCAACATCCAAATAGCGCCACACACCAAGGTGCAGAACACTAAGACAATCATATCGTCATTTCGGTAAAGTAACTTCATCGATACTGAGAAACTGCACATCGATAAAGCGCCGATAATAAAAATAAAATCACCCTTACTAAGACTAAACGCCAGAAATAAATCTATCTCACCATTAAAAATGACCCAACAGGTTCCGATAACACCTAAAAAGTAAATCAGTAATTTAGCAGGGCTAACGGCTGTTCCAAGTATAAAAAAACTGATTAAAGCCGTAAAAAAAGGCACTAAAGTATAGAGTGTGCCCGTATTAAGTGATGTAGTCGTCTTGAGTGATTCAAAAAAGCAAATAAAAAATAGCGAATAGAAAAAGCTCATTATCGCCGCTCTAGGCAACATTATTAGTACCTTATGAAGCCATTCGTTCTTTATCAGTACAAAAGGTAATAGCAAAACAACAGAACACACAAAACGCAGCAAGGTAAGCGATATCGGATTAATGAGACTCGATAATTTTTCTGAGGCCAAGAAAGACCCCGCTACCAATAATGTCGCCAACAGCACATAAAGATGGCTCTTTATATTAGTGATGATGCCCACCGACACCATGTGCATGCCCATGGGTAATTTCTTCTGCACTGGCTTCACGAACACTCTCAATCTTTACTTCAAACGTCAAAGTAGCACCCGCTAGAGGGTGGTTAGTGTCAACATCAACAACCGAACGGCCCACCTTAATGACCCTAGCTTGCTTAGCACCGTCTTCGGTATTGATATGCACAATCATCCCGGGCTTTAGCTTGCTCTTAAGTTTTTTTGCATTATGTAAGTGCTTTACCGGTACTCGTTGCACCGAATTATCTTTACGTAAGCCATAAGCCTTTTCTGGTGGGACAATAACGGTAAATTCGTCATTAGCCTCACGCCCTTCCATTGCTTCTTCTAAGCCAGCTATAATATTTTTATGGCCATGAAGGTAAGCCATAGGCTCGCCGATAATAGAGTTTTCTAATTCTTGGTCATCTTTAAGCAGACGATAATGGAAAGTTGTAACGGTACCAGCAGTGATTTTCATAAAAAACTCTTTATATTAAGATATAGCTTGTAGAAAATTGTTTATTATAAGAGCTAGAGTGCGGTAGCGCACCGATAATTTGCATTTTAAATTTTAGACTGAATGGCTTGGCAACTCGCAATGCTGCGAGCCCAATGCTGATGGAGGCGACGATGGAAGAGATATTATCCGAAAGATCCAAAACCCCCGTTTCAGAATTAAAACCACAAACAATCGATAGATTTACGTCGAGAATGAATATTCAAGGGCCATTCTCACCGCTTGTGGAAAGATATAACGTAGAAGAAAAACCCCCTGTTAAGAAAGTCTACTTGGTTAACACGTCACACGATAACGTTTAAAACCAAATTGCCCACGGACGGGCAACCGACACTCTGTTTCTAGGTGTTATTGTTTCTACGTATTATTGTTTCTACGTATTATTGTTTCTACGTATTATTGTTTCTACGTATTATTACTTATGTAGAAACATCTCGATAACTGCACACAGACAATAGTTCTAGAGGACCAAAAGATAGAATATTCAATCGATAAATTTTATAGTCCTGCAGATTCAATCCTATAGCACCTCATAGATTTCAGTTTAGAGAGTCTAGCTGAGAAGATTCTTATAATTACTGGACGTTGCTGCGTAACACTGACAAGCTGCTGCTTCGAGGCCTCCACGGTCAAGAACATGAATTTTGCCGCGAACGTAATGAATGAGCCCTCTCTTTTGTAGTGCCTTGGCCGCGATACTAATACCACTTCTGCCTACACCGAGGGTATGCGAGAGCAGCTCGTGAGTGAGATGGAAATCATCAGCGTAAACGCGATCGTGAGTCAATAATATAAACCAGTAAG
>JBLHWO010000054.1:0-18191 GCA_047629215.1 Cellvibrionaceae bacterium
TGAGGGGCAACCAGCACCTTTCACCAAAGACATCTAAATATCACTATCGTTTCGCAGTAGCACCTCGTGATAGTACTTCAACGCAGATTGGACAAGGCATTTAGCAAATAGTTCTGCAATAGCTGACTTGATGCCAAATATTGACGACCTTAGTCTGCTTGATTTCTTAAAAATGCAGGGATATCTAAGTATTCAAAGTCATTATCACCGCGCGCTTGGGCCGCAACGGCAGCAGATGTAGATGCAGCTTTTCGTTTTACGGTAGGAATATCCAAATTGGCATAATCGGTCGCCGCCGGCAGACGAGTGTTATTGACAACAACCCTCGCTTCCGGTTTCTTATTAACAGCAACTGGACCCTGTAAGCCTGTAGCCACTACTGTGACTCTCAGCTCATCTTTTAACTCTGGGTCAATAACAGTACCTACGACAACAGTTGCATCGGGCGATGCAAAATCTTCTATTATTTCACCCACTTCATTAAAATCGCCTAGAGAAAGGTCAACACCTGCGGTGATATTAACTAAAATGCCACGAGCACCCTGTAAATTAACACCTTCCAATAATGGGCTACGAATAGCGGCCTCTGCTGCTTCACGTGCTCGATTCTCACCTGACGCACAACCACTCCCCATCATCGCCATACCCATTTCAGACATCACTGTTTTCACATCGGCAAAATCGACGTTGATCATGCCCGGACGAATAATGAGATCGGCAATACCTTGAACTGCCCCTAATAAAACATCATTGGCCGCTTTAAAAGCTTCGATCAAACTTGCACTGGCGCCCAACACTGTTAACAAGCGCTCATTAGGTATCGTAATAAGTGAGTCGACATGCTGCTGTAATTGCAGAATACCTTCTTCGGCAATTTGCATACGCTTACGGCCTTCAAACGGAAAAGGCTTAGTCACAACGGCTACCGTTAGGATGCCCATATCTCTTGCCACTTCGGCAACCACTGGCGCTGCACCTGTACCGGTGCCGCCGCCCATACCGGCAGTGATAAAGACCATATCAGCGCCTTCCAAAATTTCAGCAATGCGCTCACGATCTTCAATCGCTGACTGCCGCCCAATCTCAGGGTTTGCTCCAGCACCTAACCCTTTCGTCATACCTCCACCTAACTGTAAGGCAACACGCGCATCGACATCACGCAAAGCTTGCGCATCAGTATTGGCACAAATAAACTCAACACCATCGACATCGCAATTCATCATATGGCGAACTGCATTACCGCCGCCACCGCCAACACCAACTACTTTTATCACCGCACTCTGCGGCATATTATCAACTAGCTCAAACATGACATTTCCCCTCGTTAAAAAAACTGTTTAAATAAAAATTAATTACAAAAATAAATTGCAACTATTAAGCTAAACGCCGCCCTGAAACCAACGCTTTAGTTTAATAAAAAATGATTCACGACTATCGCGATACTGAATCGTGGCTTTACCTTGCCCTTGCTCTTTAAGGCCGTAATGCAGTAGGCCAACACCCGTTGCATAAATTGGATTTGCAACAATATCAGCAAGGCCTTTGACATGTTGCGGCCAACCTAAGCGTACCGGCATATGAAAGATTTCTTCTGCAAGTTCAATAACACCCTCCATCTTCGAAGTTCCACCCGTTAGCACAATGCCCGCGGCGACAAGATCCTCGTAACCACTTCGTCGTAATTCGGCTTGAATGAGTGTAAATAATTCGTCATAACGCGGCTCAACCACCTCGGCTAAAGCTTGACGAGACAAACTGCGGGCCGCACGATCTCCAACACTAGGAACCTGTATGGTTTCGTCAGCGCCAGTAAGCTTGGCTAAGGCGCAAGCATACTTAATTTTAATTTCTTCCGCGTGCATGGTTGGCGTTCGCAAAGCCATTGCAATATCATTTGTAACTTGATCTCCGGCAATAGGAATCACCCCTGTATGACGAATCGCACCCTCTGTAAAAATCGCAATATCGGTTGTACCTCCACCGATATCCACTAAACACACTCCAAGCTCTCTCTCATCATCTGTTAGCACCGAATAACTCGAAGCCAGTTGCTCCAAAATAATATCCTCTACTTCTAGCCCACAGCGCTTAATACATTTTTCAATATTCTGCGCCGCATTAACTGCGCAGGTAATAAGATGAACCTTTGCCTCTAAGCGAACACCCGACATTCCCATCGGCTCTTTAATGCCTTCTTGACTATCGATTAAATACTCTTGTGGCAATATATGTAATATCTGTTGATCCGCAGGAATAGCGACTGCCTGAGCGGCATCAATGACGCGCTCAACATCCTGACTCATCACTTCCCGATCTTTAATGGCAACTATGCCATGAGAGTTCATACTGCTAATGTGGCTACCCGCGATACCCGCGTAAACAGAATGAATTTCACAGCCCGCCATCAATTCAGCTTCTTCTATTGCGCGCTGTATTGACTGAACTGTTGATTCAATATTAACAACCACACCTTTCTTTAAGCCAGATGAACGGTGTGAACCAATGCCGATAATTTCCAATTCGCCACTATTATTGATTTCGCCAACAATCGCGACAACTTTAGATGTTCCAATATCCAGTCCGACAATGAGATTATTTTCATTCGCCATCTTTTACCCCTGACCCACAAAGCTCTTTATTTTTCATTATGCATTCCTAAATATTTTGTTCGCCATTATCGAGCTCTATAGACTTTAATTGCTTAGAGTGCAGCTCTTCTTGCTTCCACTTTATCGCCAAACCATTTTCATAACGCATATCAATAGTTTTAATTTGGTTTTGTTGAGATATTTTATTTTCTGCCAACATTTGCATTAATTGTTGAACCTTTTTAACCACGTTTGTGCGCCCGGCTAACAGTTTCCATTCATTATCTAACCGCAATGTCCAAATGCCGAGTTGATTTTCTTCAAGTTCGACAATATTCATCCCATAAGGACTAATTGCCTGTGATAACACTTGATACTGCTTCATTATTAACATTGCATTTGAATCACTACCCCGGAGCGTAGGCAAGCTTTCTATCAAGTTACTACCCTCGACTTTTATCAACTCGCCTCTATAATTGACGAAGCCTCTATCTCCCCATTTTGCTATTGGCCTTTGCTCAACAATACTGACCTGCAATTGATCAGGCCATTGCCGACGCAGCATAACGCTATCAACCCAAGGATTAGCTTGTATCTGCTGTTGCATTTCATTCAAACTTTTACGAATAAAACTACCCCGAATATGTTGATTGATAATATTGGCAACTGTCTCTTTACTCATGTAAAAAAAATCGCCTTCAATGGCAACGCTGGCAATAGGCTTAGTTAAAAACTGTTTTAATACTTGACTTCCGTAATAAGCCGACACTCCGACAGAACCTAAAACCAATAGTGATACACAGCTATATTTAATCACTTTAGCAAGGGCTTTAAATGACACGCTTTTCTTCTTGGACGGCAATTTAGCGTTTTTCTTTTTCAGTTTTTTATTTTCCATCAAATTTAAACCTTAACTGACATAATTATTTTGCCGATCAATTCATCAAAAGAATATCCCGCAGCTTTGGCTGCCATAGGCACTAAACTATGGCTTGTCATCCCGGGTACGGTATTAACTTCAAGCACACTGAAGCTACCTTGCGCATCTACCATGACATCGACGCGGCCCCAGCCTTTGCACTGCAAACTATTAAAAGCCCATAAAGATAATTTTTTTAGCTCATGCTCTTTCTCTATGGATAAGCCGCAAGGACAGAGGTATCGTGTATCATCTGCAATATATTTTGCATCGTAATCATAAAAAACATGGTCAGTTTCTAGCTTGATTGGCGGTAATACTTCGCCATCAAGAATAGCAACCGTATATTCTGCGCCAGGCAATAACTGCTCAGCAAAAATACTGCTGTCGTACTGCAAAGCAGTTTGGTAGGCCCTTGCTAATTCACTTGCGCTATTAACAATCGTCATGCCAATACTAGATCCTTCATGGGCTGGCTTAATAATTGCGCGCCCGCCCAAGCTATCGAGTAAACGCTCTGCATTAGTCGTATTATCTAATATAGAAAAGCGAGGTGTTGCTAACCCCATTCCCAACCAAATTTGTTTAGCCATTAATTTATTCATGGCTACCACTGATGACTGAACGCCGCTTCCCGTATAAGCAATATTCATGAAATCGAGTAAAGATTGTAGGCGACCGTCTTCGCCTATACCTCCATGCAAGGCAATAAAAGCTGTATTAATATTAGCTGCCTCAATAGTGCTAATAACATCACTATTAATCTCGATGTCGACGACGTCGACACCTAAACGACGACAGGCGGCTATTACCGCACGACCGCTCGAAAGTGAGATTTCTCTTTCCGCAGACACACCCCCATATAAAACACCAACACGTCCATATCCTTTAAAATCAAAATCTTTCATTCTTACCCTAATCGTTTACCCTTTTACAAATAGTAGCCCTATAGCAACTTTCGTTTTGATAGTGTCAATGCCAGTCCACCAACATTACCAGCCCCTTGAGTAATGATAATATCGCCCGGCTTTACTAAGTCTTTGACCAAAGCCGGCACACCATCAACACCTTCGATAAAGATTGGGTCGACCTGCCCTCTATTGCGAATACTTCGGCTTAAATGACGACCATCTGCACCCTGTATGACTTGCTCTCCAGCTGCATAGACATCCAACAAAATCAAAACATCAACTTGAGACAAAACATCTACAAAATCTTCATATAAATCCCGCGTACGTGTGTAACGGTGTGGTTGATACACCATCACTAAACGACGTTCGGGCCAGCCATCGCGGATAGCTTCAATAGTTGCCTGCACTTCACGCGGGTGATGGCCATAATCATCAACCAACATCGCAGTTTTTTCATTTTCATTTTCACCGATATTTTTAACCGGAATGGGGTATTCACCATAAATTTGAAAACGACGCCCCACGCCTTGAAAGGTTTCTAGGCCTTTCTGAATAGCGGTGGCATCAACATCTTCATCTACCGCTACAGCAATTGATGCGAGAGAATTTAAAACGTTATGCTTGCCAGGCATATTCAATTCAATTGACAACTGCTCTTGACCTATTTTTTCTTTTAATAAGGCACCCTTTACCGTGAAGCGAGTATGATTTTTAGTTTGCACAACGTCGATTGCACGATAATCATTCCCTTCATTAAAACCATAGGTAATAACCTGCCGAGAAATATCTGGCATCAATTCTTGGATAACTGGATCGTCACCACAAACAACAAGCAACCCATAGAAAGGAAGATTATGAATAAACTCAACAAAGGTTTTCTTCAACCTAGAGAAATCACCTTCATAGGTTTCCATATGGTCCATATCAATATTAGTAATAACTGCTGTCATAGGCTGGAGATGTAAAAAAGAGGCGTCACTTTCATCTGCTTCGGCAACCAAATAATTACTAGTACCTAATTTTGCATTACTGCCCGTACTGTGAACCAAACCCCCTATAACAAAAGTAGGGTCGAGATCTGCTGCCGCAAGGATTGAGGTTATTAAACTTGTTGTTGTTGTTTTACCATGAGTTCCCGCAACGGCAATTCCGTGACGATATCGCATCAGCTCCGCTAGCATTTCTGCACGTCTGACAATAGGAATTCTCAATTCACGAGCACTGATCATTTCAGGATTACTATCATCAACAGCACTAGAATTCACTACAACATCGGCACCCTCAACATTTTTCATTTGATGACCGACAAAGATTTCAGCGCCCATATCCTGCAAACGTGATGTCACAGCAGACTTGCGCAGGTCGGAACCAGAAATACCATACCCTTGATTTAGCAATACCTCGGCAATTCCACTCATGCCCGCACCACCAATACCAATAAAGTGAATACGGCGAATGCGACGCATTTCTGGAACACAAAAGACAGCGTTAGGCTGCATTTTTATTTTCTCCCTCTTTATTTTTATCTTCTAAATTTATTAATTTATCTACATCCAGCGAATCGCCTCTACAGGCTCTTTCACATACGGCAACAACCTGCTCGGTTGCATCAGGCATCGCTATTTTTTTTAAGTTGATTGACATGCTAGACAATATAGTTTCATCCGATAACATATTATTTAATAGCAAACTCAAACTTTCTACTGTTAATACTTTTTGTTCGATGGAATACGCAGCTTTATTCTCAACTAACCACTGTGCATTATAAAATTGATGGTTATCAATTGCATGGGGGTAGGGAATAAAAATGGCAGGAACACCTGCAACGGCTATTTCACTTACTGTTAATGCTCCCGCACGACAGATGATTATATCTGCCCAACGGTAAGCTGCTGCCACATCGGCGATAAACTCCTCCACACGAGCAGAAACCCCATCTGTTTGGTAATCATTCACCACATCAATATTTTTACCTTTGCCCGCCTGATGCCATATTTCAGGCCTTTTTTCAGGTGCTAATTTGCTAATGACATCTGGTATAATTTGATTAATTGCTGCCGCACCTAAACTGCCACCCATAACCAATAATTTTTTCTTATTTTGGGAAGTGATTTCTAACAATCTTTCCAATGGCTTATCGAATAAAGCCTTAATCTCAGAACGAATAGGGTTACCCACTCTCTTTGCATTGGACAAACTATTAGGAAATGCTTCTAGATTGCACGAAGAAATCTTTGATAAAAACTTATTCGTGCTACCTGCCACCGAATTTTGTTCATGAATAATTAATTTTTTTCCCAGCAATCTCGCTGCAATACCACCGGGAGCCGCAATGTAACTGCCAAAACCAACAATAGCGGTAGGCTTAAGTTTTATAATTATTTTAACCGACTGAAAAACGGCATACGATAATATAAATGGTGTTAATATTTTCGCCAGAAAACCTTTACCCCTAAATCCTTTTATCTGAATTAAATGCAAAGGAATATTTTCTGAGGGCACCAATTGATGTTCCATGCCCGCCGCTGTTCCCAACCAATGAACCTCAGCACCGCGCTCTATTAGTGAACGTGCTACCGCCATAGCCGGAAAAATATGGCCTCCTGTACCTCCAGCCATAATAAGATAAGAGCAAGACTTATTCATTTATCTTTACCCTGCTGTTTACCTTTGCCTAGAGAAGCTTTATCTGAAACAACGTCTAAGTCGAGGTCATAATCAAGCCTCAACAATAATGAAATTAGCACGCAATTAACGATTAAGCTGCTACCGCCGTAGCTAATAAAAGGCAACGTTAGCCCTTTGGTAGGGAAAAAACCCGATGCCACCCCTACATTAACCATTATTTGAAATCCAAAAAGCACAGCAACACCAAATGCGGCCAGTGCAACAAAAGTGTCATTGCGTAACATGGCTTTTTTAGAAATCAAAAGAACTTGATAAACCATAAAAGAAAAAATCATCAATAACAGAACCACGCCAACAAACCCTTGCTCTTCCGCAAAAATAGAAAAGATAAAGTCAGTATGCGCTTCGGGCAGGTAAAGCATTTTCTGAATACTATTACCCAAACCTAAACCAAACCACTCCCCGCGACCAAAAGCAATTAACGATTGAGTTAACTGGTAACCCGTATTAAATTGATCTTGCCATGGGTCCAAAAAAGTCACTAGACGTTGCATGCGATAAGGCGTAAACCAGACCAAGCCCGTTAGAATACATACGCCTGAACAAAGCAATAAAATACATTGCCAGAGTTTGGCTCCAGCTAAAAACAACATCCCTCCAACGGTAACCGCCAAAACAACAGCCCCACCAAAATCAGGCTCAAGCAACAACAACCACATCAAAAGAACAAGCATTAACAAGGGCTTAAAAAGCTCACGCCACTGAGTCTGTAAAAAATACTGACTATTAGAAAGATAGCTCGCAAAAAAAACAATGCTACAAAACTTTACCATCTCAGATACTTGTAAAGTTATTGGCCCTAACTGCAGCCAACGCTGACTGCCGTTGACGCGCTTACCTACACCAGGAATGAGCACTATAAGCAAAAAGAAGATGGACACTAAGAACAACATCCAACCATATTTTCGCCAAAATATGGTTGGAACGGCCAACATAAATAAAGACCCAACCAAGGCTAATAGTAAATAAATAATTTGCCGACGAACAAAAAACCAAGGGTCTTGATAATTAGCTGCGGCGAAATCGATGGAGGCAGAAGCCACCATAATCAAACCAATAGTAATAAGCACAACAACGGTATAAATTAGTCGCCAATTGAGCGACAAAGATGAATTAGAACCCCCTATAAAAGGCGATACAGCAGAAGATAAAATACTAGGTGATTGTACTAGCTTCATGCCGCCGCTCCTTTTACCGCAGAGGTAAATTGATGACCCCTATCTTCATATCCGGTAAACATATCAAAGCTTGCGCAAGCAGGTGATAGCAATACCGTGTCACCTGCCAGCGCAGCTTTCTTAGCTATAACTACCGCATCGATTAAAGAATCTGCATAAGTAAAATCAACATCAGATTCGACTATTTCAGCTATTCTTTTAGCATCTCGGCCAATTAATATAAGCAGCTTGACTGACTTCTTAATGGCTGATTTTAAATCAGAAAAATCTGCACCCTTAGCGTCTCCACCGGCAATCAAGATAATTGACGGAGCAGTGCCTGCAAGCCCTTCAAGCGCAGCCAAGGTAGCGCCGACATTTGTTGCCTTAGAATCGTTGATATAATCAACTTGACCAATACTTGCCACCCACTGACAGCGGTGCGGTAGACCAGAAAAGTTAACGATAGTTTTTAGCATAGAATCCATCGGCAAATTTACGGCATGACCTATGGCTAACGCTGACAAACAATTAGCCAGATTGTGTCGGCCACGTAACTGTAATTCGTCAGCGGCTAGTAGCGCTTTAAATTCATACCCTAAAAAATCTTTAGTCTCTTTTACAATAAGACCAAAACTATTACGATCAGGCTTATCAAGGCCAAATGAAAAACGCTTAACGCCATCAACTAGTGGTGGCTGAGTCAAAGGATCTGCACGATTCACAACAACTGTTTCGGCACCAAAGTAAATTTTTTGCTTAGCACGATGATATTCAGCTATGCTACTGTAGCGATCCATATGATCAAGACTGATATTAAGCACGGTCGCCACTTTTGCTTTAAGCGAATGTGTGGTTTCTAATTGAAAACTGGATAGCTCTACAACAAACAAATCAAAGTCTTGCCCAAGCAAATCTAATACAGGGCTTCCAATATTACCAGCCACGGCTACTTTGATACCTGCATCCATAGCCATCTGACCGACCAAGGTGGTTACCGTTGTTTTTGCATTAGAGCCAGTAATAGCAATAACAGGCACTTTAACTGTACGAGCAAATAATTCTACATCCCCAATAACACTAACACCCGCTTCTATTGCTGCAGCTATCTCGGGCGTTTTCAAACTCATGCCCGGACTCAACACGATCTCGCTCGCCCGCATCAACAAATCTTGATCAAGCTTACCGAGCAATAAACTCACATCAGGAAACAATTGTTTAAATTCACTGAGTCCTGGTGGAGTTTCACGAGAGTCCATAGCAACAAAGCGAATTTTATGACGCTTCAAATAACGGGCAGCCGATAGACCAGTCACACCTAGACCGACTATCACCGTTAATTGGCTTGTTGCTATTAGCGTCATACTTTAAAAACTCTTCTATATATTATCAATGAAATTCGTGTATCACTCTTTATCTTGCTTGAATAGTCATCTTAATTTAAGCGTCGCCAAACCAAGCAGAACCAGCATAAGTGTAATAATCCAAAAACGAACAATAACTCTAGGTTCAGGCCATCCCTTTAATTCAAAATGGTGATGAATAGGCGCCATTCGAAAAATACGTTTACCCGTCAACTTAAAAGAAGCTACCTGTATAATCACAGAGAGCGTTTCCATAACAAAAACACCGCCCATTATAAAAAATACAATTTCGTGACGAACAATAACTGCAATGACACCAAGCGCAGCACCAAGAGCCAAGGCACCTACATCACCCATAAAAACTTGAGCGGGATAAGTGTTAAACCATAAAAAACCTAATCCTGCACCCCCTAAAGCGGCACAAAAAACAGTGAGTTCTCCTGCACCGGCAATATAAGGAATTTGTAAATAATTTGAGAAGGTTACATTTCCTGAGAGATAAGCAATCAAACCTAATGCAACGCCGACTAATACCGTCGGCATAATGGCTAAACCGTCCAAACCATCAGTTAAATTCACCGCATTGCTGGCACCAACAATAACGCAGTAGGTTAATACGATATAAAATAAACCCATATCTAGCATAACTTGCTTAAAGAAAGGGATAATAAGCTGTGTTTCTGCCGGCGCTTGTGCATGAGTATACAAATAGATTGCCGCACCCAGACCTGCGACTGATTGCCAAAAATATTTCCACCTTGCTGGTAAACCACGGGTATTTTTTTCGATAACCTTTCTATAATCATCAACAAATCCGACCGCACCAAAAATAAAAGTAACGATTAATACGAGCCAAACATAACGATTTGACAAATCTGACCATAATAAACTACTAATAAAAATAGCCGCTAAAATTAACGTTCCGCCCATTGTCGGCGTACCAGATTTAGCTAAATGTGATTCTGGGCCATCATTGCGAATAGTTTGACCAATCTGCAAAATGTTTAAACGCCGAATCATCCAAGGTCCAAGCATCAACGAAATAGCTAAAGCGGTTAAAACACCCAAAATTCCGCGTAAAGTTAGGTATTGAAATACAGCAAAACCATTATTAAATTGCTCTAAATATTCAGCAAGCCAAACTAGCATTATTATTATCTCCAGTGAATTTAAGTGCTTGGATAACTCTTTCCATACGCGAACTACGAGAGCCCTTAACCAAAACGACAGGCTGACTCATAGTCAACTCTTGAAGGTGTTCAATTAAAGAATCTATCGACTCAAAGTGTTGTGCACTCTCGCCGTAGGCTTTAGCTGTATTTTCGCTATTGATTCCTATTGTTAATAAATGACGAATGCCTTTACTTTTCGCATAGACGCCAATCTCTCGGTGCTGCTCATCGGCTGAGTCGCCAAGTTCACCCATATCCCCCATCACAAAAATAGAATTTTCAGAAGCCTCAGACAAAACATTAATGGCTGCTTTCATAGAGCCTGGGTTTGCGTTATAAGAATCGTCGATCAAAGTTGAACAATTAACACCGCTCAAGACCTGTAAACGGCCTTTTTCTGCGGAAAAGTGCTCTAAACCTTTTCGAATAAATTGAACATCCACCCCTAGAGCATAAGCACAAGCGCTTGCAGACACAGCATTTTCAATGTTGTGCTGTCCCAACACACCCAGCTTCACAACAACAGAGTCTTCACCACAACTTAAACTAAATGAATAGCAGCCATTAGATAATAAACAGCTGTTTTTTGCATACACTTGCACTTGATGACCAGCGTAGCTTGTCTTACCCGATGATGAAAAGATGATTTTTTTTTCTTGTTTTATTTCTGATAACCATTGATTGGCATAAACATCATCACCATTAACAATTGCACAACCATACTTAAGCAAACCTTGATAAATTTCACCCTTAGCTGTAGCTATCGCATCGACTGATCCAAAACCTTCTACGTGAGCAGGCATAACATTATTGATGACGGCAACAGTAGGTTTAGCCATCGCCGATAAATAGGCAATTTCACGAGGGCCACTTGCCCCCATTTCTATTACCGCATATTGATGAGAGGGGCTTATACTAAACAAAGAAAGAGGAACACCAATATGATTATTAAAGTTACCTTTAGTCGCAAAAACACTTGGCTCACCAACATAACAAGATAGTATTGCTGCCAACATTCCTTTCACTGATGTTTTACCACTACTACCGGTAATAGCGACCAATGGATTAACAAAATGATCGCGTTGATATTGAGCAATATGACCTAAAGCCTTTACTGTATCGTTAACCAACCAAATACTACAAGAATAGCTTTCAAGAAATTTTTTCGCTTCAATCGTCCCTATTACAAAAGAGCGCACACCTTTTTCAATTGCCTGCTCTAAGTGATTATGAGCATCGAATCGTTCACCTTTTAAGGCGACAAAAAGATCTTCAGACTGTATAAAACGGGTATCTATCCCAATAGACTCAATAACAGAGTTTGGCCCTGAGACTTCCCCTCCATATAATGTCGCTAATTCTTGTAGAGTAAAAAAAACTATCACTACCTCATCTCCCCTTCACGACGACGTAAACTTAACCTAGCTTCATTATGGTCACTGAAGGGGAAGCTTTGCTCTCCAATAATTTGATAATTTTCATGGCCCTTACCTGCGATAAGTAAAATGTCACCACGCCCGGCATGACTAATCGCAAATTCAATTGCGCTTGCTCTATCGGTAATAACATCTTGAGGTATAGCAAAACCCGCCTCAATATCTGCAAAAATCTGTATTGAAGATTCAGTACGAGGATTATCGCTGGTTAACACAACATGATCTGCCAATGCCTCTGCAATCATTGCCATTTGCGGTCGCTTTTCTCTATCTCTATCTCCACCGCAACCAAACACACACCACAACTTTCCCGATAGATGAGGCTTTAATGCTAAAAGTGCATTTTTTAAAGCATCGGGAGTATGGGCATAATCGATAACAACTTGCATGCCTAGCTGATTAGGAATCGCCTCCATACGGCCAGGAACAGGCTTAAGCAATGATAACGTAGCGACGATAGAATCTAAGGAATAATGATTTACATATAAACATGCAATTATTGCCAGTAAATTACTGATATTAAATTGGCCAACCAGCGCCGTTTTTATTAAATATTCACCTAGAGGCGTAAGTACAACAGCCTCTGTTCCTTGGCCATTTACAACAAGAGATTTGACAGAAAAATGCGCGCCAGATGGAACGCTATCTGTACGAGACGCTTTGATAGTTTTTCCATGATCACTTACGATATTACCTTCTAAACTATACGTCACCAACTGAACATCGGGACGGAGTTGCTGTATCAGTGTCGCCGAAAAGGGATCATCAAGATTAATCACTGCCGAGGAAATTGAGGGCATAGCAAAAAGCTTAGCCTTTGCCGCTCCGTATTCGTCCATAGAACCGTGATAATCCAAATGATCATGGGTTAAATTGGTAAACACAGCAGTACGGATAAAAATATCGGCAACGCGAAATTGTGATAAGCCATGTGAGGACACTTCCATAGCAATCACATTGGCTCCCCGCTCAGCGAGTGTTGCGCAAATTTTTTGTGTACTAACAGGGTCCGTTGTCGTCATTCCAGTTTCGGTTAATGCACTTTGTAGATCACTATCGCCATCAAGCTGCTTTTTACTAATCAGCCCATAACCCAATGTGCCCATTACCCCACACGGAATATCCAACAAAGCAAAGCTTTGAGCCAATAGTTGAGAACAGGTTGTTTTACCATTTGTCCCAGTAATACCAATGACCGGAACCGTATACGAAGGCTGTCCATAAAAATCACCCGCAATGCGACTTAACTTCTCCTCCATATTTGGCAAATTAATAACAGGGACTACAGATGAATGCAAAGAAAACGACTCCTCGCTATCAATCAATAGTGCGGCGGCGCCGTTAGCGATTGCCTGAACCGCAAAGTCTTTACCGTGAAATTGCACACCTTTAACCGCAACAAACAAATAATTATTCTTAACCTCACGACTATCGATAGTGATACCCGCTATTGGTGTATGACGAATAGCCTCATTGAGCGGAACTGTCGGAAATAATTGTGCGAGTGTTAGCATAGCGCTACTATTTTCATTAGCCATCATGTTAATGGCCCCTGTACTTTTATAATATTTTTAGTTTTCTTTTGCACCAGTGTTGCTGAAGACTTAGGCCGTACTTGCAGTAAGCGCAAACTTCTCTCGACCAAAGTTGAGAATACAGGGGCCGCTACTTCACCACCAAAATACTGACCACTTTTAGGTTCATTAATGACGACTACCGCAATCAAGCGCGGATCTTCAGCTGGGGCAAAACCTGCGAATAGAGATAAATAACGATCATCCGCGTAACCACCATTACCTACTTTATGTATGGTGCCGGTTTTACCTGCCGCCTGATAAGCAGGGATACTGGCACGAGTACCGGTACCGCCCTTTTTCACAACACCTTGCAACATTGTAGCCACTTGGTTTGCATAATGAGGCTCAACAACAGACTCCGAATGAACTACTTGATTCACCTTCAATAAAGAAACTGGTTTTTTTCTTCCGCTATCAGCGATAACACTATAAGCCTGAGCTAACTGCAGAGCGGTTACCGATATACCATACCCAAAAGAGTAATTGGCTTGAACAATAGGCTGCCATTTCGAATGGCTTGGCAAGCGACCTATAGCCTCTCCAGGAAAACCTGTTCCAGTATCCTGACCTAGACCCACACGAAAAAACATATCCCGAATACTATCACCATCTAAGTCAAGACCAATCTTTGTTAAACCGACCTGACTTGATTTTTTTAGAATTTTTTCAATACTCATCACTCCGTAATTTACTGGGTCGAGTAATGTTTTTCGTCCCACCTGCAAATAACCTGGGTGAGTATCAATTTCAGTAGAAGGATGAAAACGTCCCGTTTCCAATGCTGCCATTATTGTTAAGGGTTTCATTGTGGACCCAGGCTCGAACTGATCTGTCATCGCGCGATTGCGCAAAACGCTTGGTTTTAAACCGCTGCGATCATTTGGGTTGTAAGAGGGCTGATTCGCCATTGCCAACACTTCACCGGTCACGACATCCAATAACACAATCGAACCCGATATCGCACGATGCGCTTTAACGACTTCTTTTAATTCTTTATAGGCTAGGTATTGCAGACGCAAATCTATACTCAGTACAATATCCTTACCGGCACTGGCCTCTGCAATCAAACTAACATCTTTAAACGTACGCCCGCGTAAATCTTTTAAAACTTGTTTTTTACCATTTACGCCAGCCAACCAACTGTCATAGGCTAACTCAATCCCCTCCTGGCCCTTATCATCGACATTGGTAAAACCTACTATATGAGAAGTAACCTCCCCCGCAGGATAAAAACGGCGATATTCTTGCTGAGCATAAACACCATTAACATTCATCCCTAAAATTACAGCCGCATCTGCCGGTGTTAAGTGGCGACGCAAATACATAAATTCTTTATTGCGGTAGTGTTTTAATTTTTTCTCAAGGTCGACGATATTGACGCCGACTAAGAGCTTAGCCAATTCCGGCCACTGCTCTTTGGCAGCCAACAATTCTTTGGGATTTGCCCATAACGATACAACGGGCGTACTAATAGCTAATGGCTCTCCGTGTCGATCGGTGATAACACCACGCAAACCAGGAATTGTTTCTGAACGCAAAGTGCGATCCAGGCCTTGCCTTTGCAAAAACTCGTAACCTCGCAATTCGTTTGGCAAAACCTGAATAGAGGCCAAATGAAATACGATAGCTGCCAACAATGCGAACAACGCTATAGCGATGCCATAAAAGCGCCATGTCACTATCTTTGCTGACTGTGTTTTTGCCTTCATCGCCTATCCTCTTGCGCAGACATGACATCCTTTTTATGCTCGTACATCAGGGTGTTACCACAATTATTTCTTCAGAACTTGGAACCTGCATTGATAGCTTTTCACGAGCTAATGTCTCAACTCGCCCGTATGCAGCCCAAGTACTTTCCTCTAATAAATACTGTCCCCAGACCACCTGTAATTGATTTTGCTCACGGCGCAGGGTCTCAAGTAAATTAAACTTAACTCGCGTATCGTAGGCAACATAAATAACAGCAAAAGCCGATAATATTAAAACCACCCATAACAAAAATAAGACCACAAATGACCCTAAAAAAAACGATTGTTGCCTTAATCCCTTACGTCCAATCACTTTTCATGCCTAGCTATTTTTTTCATGCTTCCAAACATTCTTCTTTGGCGCGTTATATTTACAGTAGAAATAGACTACGCAATTTTTTCAGCTACACGCATAACAGCACTACGCGCACGAGGGTTTAATTCTAATTCTGCCTTTCCTGACTTAACAAATTTACCAATCCGCTTCAAACGTTTATTTAACTTATCCGCTGTAATCGGTAAACCCATCGGCATTTCATCGCCTTTTTCATAGCGCTGAATAAATCGCTTTGCTCTTCTGTCTTCGAGAGAATGAAAACTGATAACCACCAAACGACCACCGACTGCCAGAATATCCAAGGATTGACTCAAAACTTGATCCAAATCTCCCAATTCATTATTGATATGTATGCGAATAGCTTGAAATGCTCGCGTCGCTGGATGCTTACCTTTTTCCCAAGCCGGATTCGCCTCCGCAACTATTTTTGCTAAGCGCGCCGTTGTGATAATAGGCTCTTGTGAACGCTCAGATAAAATAGCCCGAGCCATACGCCGAGCAAAGCGTTCTTCTCCATATTCTTTCAAAACACGAATAATTTCTGACTCTTCCGCTCGGTTTACCCAATCCGCCGCCGTCAATCCTGTTGTGGTATCCATGCGCATATCAAGAGGGCCGTCATGTAAAAAACTAAAGCCTCTTTCCGCTTGATCTAACTGAGGAGAAGACACGCCCAGATCAAGTAATATGCCAGACACTTTCCCTAACTGACCCCTACCCTCTACATAGCTTCGCATTCCAGCAAATGAACCTTGGACAAGATCAAAACGATCATCATTCATGAAACGTAAACTGCCGACGGCAACCGCCTGCTCATCTTTATCTATCGCAAGCAAGCGGCCACCTTCAGACAGCCCCCCTAGCACCTTGGCACTGTGTCCCCCACGGCCAAAGGTGCCGTCAACATAAAAACCATCAAGGTCCGTAATTAATGACTCAACCGCCTCGTCTAACAAAACGGTGACGTGCTCTCCCGGATTCGCCATTACAGCGCCAGTGTCTGCATGCCTTCCGGCAAAGCTTCATCTGTGTTGATCTCATCTATATAGGCCGTAAAGCTCTCCTCGCTCCACAACTCCAAGCTTTTACCTTGCCCCACCAACATTAGTTTTTTATCCAATTGAGCGTATTCACGTAAGGTTGGCGAAACCAGCACTCGTCCATTACCATCTAGTTCAAGTAAATTGGCGTGACCTATTAACAATAACTTGGCACGGCGAGAGCGCTGATTAAACGACGGTAAGGCTTCAATTTTAGGCAGTACCTCATTCCACTGATTTTCAGGAAATAAATGTAAACAGCGGTTCTCAGTATGCGCAGTCAATACAATCCGGCCATTACAGCTGCTTTGCAGTAATTCACGCACGCGCGCAGGAATCGCGATGCGACCCTTCGCGTCCATACTGATAGCGTGACTACCGTAAAATTGACTCACTATTCGCTTTACCTTTTAATAGCGTTCTTTAATGGAGCTTTTGGTTAATTCGTTATCTTTTATCAATACTGAAAAGTCGGTGAAAGCTCACCAATGGGAAAAACAACCACTCGAAACCAGAAAAAACCACTTTTAATCTAACAAACCCACAAAAATCCACTTTTCACCACATTGTGACACTATATGCCGAGAATGATCAAAGTCAAGGAAACAGGTAGCGAAAAACCACTGATAAAACAAAAAATTGCCGACAACAGATAGGTTATAAAGGAAGGAAGAGAGCAACATAAACCGAATTAGTGATTTAAAACAGTGCGATAGTAACAACAGTTAAAGTAATGCATTAAGTATCAGACTTTTTGCTTATTTATGAAGGGCTTACTAAGAAGTGAATGCTATAAAAATAGTATTGACCACGATTTTGCCGTAAATATTAAACGTAACTCTCTTATTTTAGATCAAAAGATAATCAGGATCTCGAAACCACAAGGAATAGTGAGACTACCGCAAGGGAAATTATCAACCACACATATCACAAAGGCTCTTTCTAAAGTTTTTCAAAGATAAAAATACGCTTATCTCCCAGACACAATTATCCTGCCATAGCCATAAATGGTTCATGAGCAGGTAGAAGGTTATCGATGAGTTGGCGCTTACGAATCATAGAGAGCTACTGCTATGCCTTCGAGCGCAGCACTTACTGAATGAAACGCTTTAAAGCCGTCCCCCTACGTCAGGATAGTTGTCACCCCTTAAAATCAAAAATATGGGGGCGGGAAGTGAGTAAGTCATATCCCATTATTCCAGCGAACGTAAAGCAGTGATTCTAAACAAATTATTACCTTCATTGAATATGGCG
>JBLHWO010000055.1:0-17973 GCA_047629215.1 Cellvibrionaceae bacterium
TTTTTTAAATAAAATAGCAAAATAGAATAAGTAAAATAGAAAAGAAAGCTGATGGCCAAGCTGTTGTTAAGTTCAAGGCTTTGTCGGTAAAAAGATAGGCCAGTAGTTCAATTGGTAGAGCGTCGGTCTCCAAAACCGAAAGTTGGGGGTTCGAGTCCCTCCTGGCCTGCCATTTTCTGTATGAAGATGACAAGTAAGTGACGACATTCAATGTTAGTTATGGCTTTAGTAGCTTTTTTGGTGTTGAGCAACGTTAATATATTGAGGTTTCAAGTGAGCGCAAAGACAGCAAAAGCTGCAAAGTCAGATGGCCAAGAAAACTATCCTTTGAATTGGATGCGATGGCTTATCGTTATGGCGCTTGTTGCCGGCGGTATATTCGTGAATTCTTTTTATGGTGACTTCCCATTGCTCTATAGGGTAGTTGGTTTGGTTGTGCTCGCAGCCGCTGCGTTGTTTCTTGTTGTTAACACAAGACAGGGGGCGGCAGTTTGGGGGGTCATAAAAGAGTCTCGGACTGAGATTCGTAAGGTGGTTTGGCCGACTAGGCAAGAAACAAATCAAACAACATTAATTGTAGTTGTGTTAACTATTGTAATGGCTTTTATTTTGTGGGGATTGGATTCCCTTCTTGGCTGGATAGCCTCGCTGATTATTGGGTAATTAAAAATATGTCAAAACGCTGGTACGTTGTACACGCTTATTCGGGATATGAGAAAAAGGTCGCTGTGGCATTGCGGGAGCGTATAGAGCTTCATGACATGCAAGATTCTTTTGGTGAGGTGTTGGTGCCAACGGAAGAGGTGGTTGAAATGCGTGCAGGTCAAAAGCGTAAGTCTGAAAGAAAATTTTTTCCGGGCTATGTATTGGTGCAGATGGAATTAAATGATGATTCTTGGCATTTGGTGAAAGATACTCCTAGAGTGATGGGTTTTATTGGTGGTAAAGCTGATAAGCCAGCGGCTATTACAGAGAAAGAAGCCGAATTAATTTTGCAGCGTATGGATGACTCTGTTGAAGCACCTAAGCCTAAAACAATATTTGAGCCAGGTGAAATGGTTAGAGTAATTGATGGGCCGTTTAATGATTTTAATGGTGTGGTTGAAGAAGTTAATTACGAAAAAAGTCGTTTGCAGGTTGCTGTTTTGATTTTTGGGCGTTCTACGCCGGTAGAGTTAGATTTCGGTCAGGTAGAAAAAACCTGATAGGTATTTTTTAGATCATTATTAATAATGATCTCATGACAGTAAGTTGATGCTGTTAGCGCACTAGAGTTGAATGAGTCTTGACTTGTTTAAATAGAAAGTAACGGGAAGCCACTGACGAATAAAGTCCATCTTTGTTCCGAGGCGTTATACCCATTTAACTGGAGAGTTATCATGGCGAAAAAAGTTGAAGCTTATATTAAGCTCCAAGTGCCTGCTGGTCAGGCCAATCCTAGTCCCCCTGTCGGTCCTGCTTTGGGTCAGCACGGCGTAAATATTATGGAGTTCTGTAAAGCATTTAATGCCCAGACTCAGAGTCTTGAGGCTGGTGCGCCTGTCCCTGTTGTTATAAGTGTTTATAGCGATCGTAGTTTTACCTTTGTAATGAAAACCCCGCCAGCAGCTTTTTTGTTGCGTAAAGCAGCTGGGATTCAAAAAGGTAGCGGTCGACCTAATACTGAGAAAGTAGGTAAGGTGACTCGCGAGCAATTAGAAGAAATTGCTACGGCCAAAATGCCAGATTTAACCGCTGCTGATATGGATGCAGCTGTTCGTACTATAGCAGGTAGTGCTGTTAGTGCTGGGCTAGAAGTTGAGGGAGTTATTTAGAATGGCTAAGTTAAGTAAGCGTAAAAAACTCATTCGTGAAAAGCTAGATGGCGCTAAGACTTATTCAATTAGCGAAGCAGTGGACTTAATAAAAGAATTATCGACTGTCAAGTTCGAAGAAACGGTGGATGTTGCTGTTAATCTAGGCGTTGATCCACGTAAATCTGATCAAGCGGTTCGTGGGGCTACTTCATTGCCGCATGGTACCGGTAAAACAGTTCGTGTTGCCGTGTTTACTCAAGGCGATAATGCTGAAGCTGCAAAAGCAGCCGGCGCTGATCTTGTCGGTATGGAAGAGCTTGCAGCTGAAGTTAAAAAAGGTAATATGGATTTTGATGTTGTTATTGCTGACCCAGCAGCGATGCGTGTTGTTGGTCAGTTAGGTCAAATTCTAGGTCCTCGTGGCTTAATGCCTAACCCTAAAACTGGCACTGTTACTCCCGATGTCGCTACAGCGGTTAAAAACGCTAAGGCAGGTCAGGTGCGTTATCGTACTGACAAAGGTGGAATTGTTCATGGTGGTATCGGACGTGTTAATTTTGAAGTCAGTGCCATCAAAGAAAATCTTGAGGCTTTACTGGCTGACCTGAAGAAAGCAAAACCTGCCTCGGCAAAAGGTGTTTATCTAAAGAAAGTTTCTTTGAGTAGCACAATGGGTCCGGGCATAGTAATTGATATTGCTTCATTGGACGTATAGTCCGGTTAAGCAGAAAAGACTTTGGGGTCTGTCGTATTGTTTGATTCATTCGATGCGCGGACTGTCAAAGACCGTAGGGAGAAAAGTTTACCGCTAGCAGCCTAGAGCTAACAGTTGAGTTAACGGATCTTTAATTGAATTTTATATGCAACCCTACGCAGATGGTGAGACCCGAATTCACTTTATAGTGTTTTCAATCACCGAATTAGGCTTAACTCATTATTGGGTTAAGTAGTATTAACGGTTAAAGCGGTAATAGTTTTTATTTCCAACTTAACAAAACCAGGAGAAAACTCGTGGCATTAGCATACCAAGACAAGAAGCAAATTGTCGCTGAGGTTAACGAGACTGCTAGCAATGCATTGTCTCTAGTTATTGCTGACGCCCGTGGCGTTAACGTAACTGATATGACAGCGCTGCGTAAATTGGCACGAGAAAGCCAGGTTCAGATACGCGTTATTCGCAATACTCTTGCAAAGCGTGCGTTTGAAGAAACTGAGTTTGATTGTGTTAATAGCGCACTGGTTGGCCCATCACTGTTTGGTTTTTCTATGGAAGACCCCGGTGCTGCGGCTCGCCTCTTCAAAGATTTTGCGAAAGCGAATGATAAATTTGAAGTTAAAGCGTTATCTGTAGGCGGCAAGCTATTAGATGCAAATCAGATCGATGCACTGGCTAAACTACCAACGCGTGACCAAGCGCTAGGTATGTTGGCAGGCGTAATGATTGCACCGGTAGTTAAACTGGTACGTACTTTTAACGAAGTACCAACCAAGATTACTCGTGCAGTTGCGGCAGTTCGCGACCAAAAACAAGAGGCTGCATAAGTATTCGTTGTTTTATAATAAGTTATTGTATAAGCAATGTTTACCTTGGAGCATATTTTATTAAATTTCTATCGGGAGATCTGAGTCATGGCTCTATCTAAAGACGATATCTTAAGCGCTATTGCTGACATGTCAGTAATGGAAGTTGTTGAACTTGTTGAAGCAATGGAAGAAAAGTTTGGTGTTTCTGCTGCAGCGGCTGTTGCCGTTGCTGGTCCTGCTCAAGAAGCTGGTCCTGCTGAAGAAGAGCAAACTGAGTTCGACGTTATTCTTACTTCAGCCGGCGAAAAGAAAGTTAACGCAATTAAAGCAGTTCGTGCTATCACCGGTCTTGGCTTGAAAGAAGCTAAAACAATGGTTGAAAGTGCTCCGGCAACGGTAAAAGAAGGCGCTTCTAAAGAAGATGCTGAAGCAGTCAAAAAGCAGCTTGAAGAAGCTGGCGCCACCGCAGAGTTGAAATAACTTATCCCTGTGTCGCAGCCTTATTTGTTGCCTTAACAAATAAGGCACCAGGCTGGCGGGTATTACCTGCCGGCCTTTTTCTGTTTTTAAATTTCAGAACATTACTTATTGTGGAAAAGTTTAGGGTGGTTAGTGTCCATAGAGCGTAGGTTGCAGGAAATCAGAATGAAGTAATGTTCTAAAAAACGAAAACAAGCAAAAGAATTTACAATAATTGGTACAACTAAATATTGGCCAATTGTTATGACTGGATGTCAACCCAATCGAAAAAGCATCAATCATGCTTTTTGTGGTGTAACAATAAAACTGTAACAAGCTGAGGAATTTAGATGGCTTACTCATATACTGAGAAAAAACGTATCCGTAAGGACTTTGGTAAATTACCTCATGTCATGGATGTTCCTTATCTGCTGGCAATTCAGCTAGATTCCTATCGCAAATTTACCCAAGAAGGCACCCCGCTCGATGAGCGTTTAGAGTCGGGTTTACATGCTGCTTTTAAATCAGTCATGCCAATTACAAGCTATTCAGGTAGCGCAGCACTAGAATATGTTAGCTATGCCTTGGGTAAGGCCGTGTTTGATGTGAAAGAGTGTGTCTTACGCGGTGCCACTTATGCTGCTCCCTTAAGGGTTAAAGTTCGCTTAATTATCTACGATAAAGAATCGTCTAATAAAACGATTAAAGATATTAAGGAGCAAGAAGTTTATATGGGTGAAATACCCTTGATGACGGATAACGGTACCTTTGTTATTAATGGTACTGAGCGAGTTATTGTTTCTCAGTTACACCGCTCTCCAGGGGTGTTCTTTGATCATGATAAAGGCAAGACGCATTCTTCTGGTAAATTGCTTTATTCTGCTCGAGTGATTCCTTATCGTGGCTCATGGCTAGATTTTGAATTTGATCCTAAAGATTTAGTATATGTGCGTATTGATCGTCGTCGTAAATTGCCAGCGACTATCTTGCTCCGCGCATTAGGATTTACTTCTGAAGAAATGCTCGCGATGTTCTTTGAAACTAGTCAATTTGAAGTGACTGGCGACAAAGAATTTTTGTTAGAGTTAGTGCCTTCGCGATTGCGTGGAGATATGTCTACATTTGACATTAAGGATAAAGAAGGCAAGGTCATTGTTGAAGAAGGTCGACGTATTACAGCACGCCATATTCGTGAATTAGAAAAAGCCAATGTAACTCAGCTTTTAGTTCCTGAAAGTTATCTACTAGGCCGCGCCTTAGCAAAAGACGTTGTTGACACAAGCTCTGGCGAGTTGATTTTTGAATGTAATACCGAAATTACCGATGAAGTGTTAGAGAAGTTAACCGAAGCGGGTGTAACCAAGGTTGAAACTTTGTATACCAATGAGCTAGATAAAGGCCCGTTCGTATCAGAAACATTAAGAGTGGACCCAACTCGTACTGAACTGGAAGCTTTAGTCGAGATTTATCGCATGATGCGCCCTGGCGAGCCACCAACCAAGGAGTCAGCAGAAGGGTTGTTCCAAAATTTATTCTTTAGTTCCGATCGCTACGATTTATCTGTTGTTGGTCGTATGAAGTTTAATCGCCGTTTGCATCACGAAAGTGACGAAGGCGAAGGAGTCCTTTCAAAAGAGGATATTGTCGATGTAATGAAAACATTGATTGAAATCCGAAACGGTAGTGGTGTTGTAGATGATATCGACCACTTAGGTAACCGCCGTGTCCGTTCTGTTGGTGAGATGGCAGAGAATCAATTCCGTGTTGGTTTGGTTCGAGTCGAGCGTGCCGTTAAAGAACGTTTATCCGTTGCTGAGTCAGAAGGCTTAATGCCGCAGGACTTAGTTAATGCGAAACCTGTTTCTGCCGCGATCAAAGAGTTTTTTGGTTCGTCGCAATTGTCACAGTTTATGGATCAGAATAATCCGCTGTCTGAAATTACTCACAAGCGTCGTGTTTCTGCCTTAGGCCCCGGTGGTCTTACTCGTGAACGTGCTGGTTTTGAGGTTCGCGATGTACATCCAACACATTACGGTCGTGTATGTCCTATTGAAACCCCTGAAGGCCCAAATATTGGTTTAATTAACTCGCTCGCGACGTATGCACGAACCAATAATTATGGGTTTCTAGAAAGTCCTTATCGTCGTGTTGTCGATAGTAAAATTACTGATGATATTGATTATTTATCAGCAATCAATGAAGCCGAATTTGTTATTGCTCAGTCTTCTGCAGAGCTAGATAAAAACGGTAAGTTGGTTGAAGAGCTCGTATCTGTTCGTCATATGAATGAGTTTACGCTTAAAGCACCCGAAGACGTTCAATATATGGATGTATCGCCACGCCAGGTGGTATCGGTTGCGGCTTCATTGATCCCGTTCCTAGAGCACGATGATGCTAACCGCGCATTGATGGGTTCCAACATGCAGCGTCAAGCGGTTCCAACACTAAAAGCTGATAAGCCGCTTGTGGGTACCGGTATGGAGCGAATAGTTGCTCAAGATTCGGGTGTTTGTGTCGTCGCTAAACGTGGTGGGGTCATAGAAAGCGTTGATGCGGCTCGTATTGTTGTTCGAGCCAACAACGAAGAGACTGAAGCCGGTGATGCCGGTGTAGACATTTATAATCTAACTAAGTATACGCGTTCGAATCAGAATACCTGTATCAATCAGCGCTCTATCGTTGGCGTGGGTGATTCAATCGCACGTAACGATATCCTTGCGGATGGCCCATCTGTTGATATGGGTGAGTTGGCCTTAGGGCAAAATATGCGTATTGCATTTATGCCTTGGAATGGTTACAACTTTGAGGATTCTATACTTGTTTCTGAGCGTGTTGTTGAAGAAGATCGCTTCACCTCTATTCATATCCAAGAATTAACTTGTATTGCCCGAGATACTAAATTGGGCAGTGAGGAAATTTCTGCGGATATTCCTAATGTGGGTGAAAGTGCACTTTCCAAGTTAGATGAGTCGGGTATTGTTTATATTGGTGCCGAGGTTGGCCCTGGCGATATTCTTGTAGGTAAGGTGACTCCAAAAGGTGAAACCCAGCTAACACCAGAAGAAAAATTACTGCGTGCTATTTTTGGTGAAAAAGCGTCAGACGTAAAGGATACTTCTTTGCGCGTGCCAACAAGCACTAAGGGTACTGTAATTGATGTACAGGTATTTACTCGCGATGGTTTGGACAAAGATTCACGATCAAAAGCCATCGAAGAGATGCAGCTTGAGCAAGTACGTAAAGATCTTAACGAAGAATATCGTATTGTTGAAGGCGCCACATTTGAGCGTCTACAAGCAGCCCTAACGGGTAATAAAGTCACTTCAAGTAAAGTAGTTAAAAAAGGCACTGCATTAACGGCTGAAGTCTTAGCTGAGCTTGAAAAGGACGAGTGGTTTAACTTGCGCATGGAAGACGATACTCTTAATGGGCAAATAGACCGTGCTGACGAACAGTTAAAAGAGCGTCGTAAGATACTTGATGACCGTTTTGAAGATAAAAAAGGCAAATTGCAAACAGGCGATGATTTGGCTCCAGGCGTATTAAAAATTGTGAAGGTTTACTTAGCGGTTAAACGTCGTATTCAGCCAGGTGATAAAATGGCGGGTCGTCACGGTAACAAAGGTGTTATCTCGGTGATTATGCCGGTAGAAGATATGCCTTTTGATGAAGATGGTAACCCGATAGATATTGTGCTCAATCCTTTAGGTGTTCCTTCGAGGATGAACGTGGGTCAGGTATTGGAGACACATTTAGGTCTGGCTGCAAAGGGTCTAGGCAAGAAAATTGACGATATGATTAAAGAGCAACAAGCCATCACTAAGGTCCGTGATTTGCTTGAAGAAATCTATAATAAAATCGGCGATGCTCGAGTTAAAGAGGACCTCAAAAGCTTCTCTGATGAAGAAATATTGGAGCTCGCACGTAACCTTCGTGGTGGTGTGCCGATGGCGACCCGTGCTTTTGATGGCGCTAAAGAGGTAGAAATTAAACAATTGTTGACGCTTGCGGGCATGCCCGATAGTGGACAAATGACCTTGTTTGATGGCCGAACAGGTGAAGCTTTCAGTCGCCCAGTTACGGTTGGATATATGTATATGTTGAAACTTAACCATTTGGTTGATGACAAAATGCATGCGCGTTCGACAGGTTCTTATAGCTTGGTTACACAGCAGCCACTAGGCGGTAAAGCCCAGTTCGGTGGTCAACGCTTTGGTGAGATGGAAGTATGGGCTCTAGAAGCTTATGGTGCAGCTTACACATTGCAGGAAATGCTGACTGTCAAATCTGACGATGTTGCAGGGCGTACCAAAATGTATAAAAACATTGTTGACGGTGATCATCGTATGGAGCCAGGAATGCCGGAATCCTTTAACGTACTCGTTAAAGAGATACGCTCTCTTGGTATTAATATGGAGTTAGAAAACGACTCTTAATTGATATCACAGGTATCGGCCTTGTGCCGATACCTTATAAAAGAATACCGGCATGTCATTTTATAAAAGTTGTAATGAAAGTTTTGATCAAAGTGACAACAAGAATTTAATCCCCTACTTGGAGGAAAACCCTTGAAAGACCTACTCAATTTATTGAAGTCCCAAGGACAGAACGACGAATTTGATGCAATCCGTATTGGCTTGGCATCACCCGAAATGATTCGCTCTTGGTCTTTTGGTGAGGTCAAAAAACCTGAAACCATTAACTATCGTACTTTTAAGCCTGAACGAGAAGGCTTATTTTGCGCCAAAATTTTTGGCCCGATAAAAGACTATGAGTGCTTGTGTGGTAAGTACAAGCGCATGAAGCACCGGGGTATTATTTGTGAAAAGTGTGGTGTTGAAGTCACTTTGGCGAAAGTACGTCGAGATCGTATGGGACACATTGAGCTAGCAAGTCCTGTTGCTCATATTTGGTTCTTGAAATCGTTGCCGAGTCGTATCGGCCTTCTACTTGATATGACCTTGCGCAGTATTGAGCGAGTTTTATATTTTGAATCATACGTTGTCACCGATCCAGGAATGACAACGCTAGAAAAAGGTCAGTTATTAACTGATGAGGAATTCTTTGAGGCAATGGAAGAATTCCCCGATGAATTTGAAGCCAAAATGGGTGCTGAAGCGATTCAGGATCTAATGATGGATATCAATTTAGAAAATGAAATCAATCGTCTACGCGAAGAAATTCCTACGACAAATTCTGAAACCAAGATTAAAAAATTATCCAAGCGTTTAAAATTACTAGAAGCCTTTTTCCATTCAGGTAACAAGCCTGAGTGGATGATATTGCAAGCTTTACCGATACTGCCGCCCGATCTGCGTCCATTAGTGCCGCTTGATGGTGGTCGTTTTGCGACTTCGGACTTGAATGACCTTTATCGTCGAGTCATCAATCGTAATAACCGCTTAAAGCGTTTGTTAGATCTGAATGCACCCGACATTATTGTTCGCAACGAAAAGCGTATGCTTCAAGAATCGGTTGATGCCTTGTTAGATAATGGTCGCCGTGGTCGTGCGATTACTGGCTCAAACAAGCGTCCATTGAAATCGCTTGCCGATATGATTAAAGGTAAGCAGGGTCGCTTCCGTCAAAACCTACTGGGTAAACGTGTTGATTATTCAGGTCGTTCGGTAATTGTAACTGGCCCTACTTTGCGTCTACATCAGTGTGGTTTGCCAAAAAAAATGGCTTTGGAATTATTCAAGCCTTTTATTTTTAGCAAATTAGAATTACGTGGTCTTGCAACAACGATTAAAGCCGCTAAGAAAATGGTTGAGCGTGAAGAGCCTGTAGTATGGGATATTCTCGATGAAGTCATTCGCGAACACCCAGTGCTACTTAACCGTGCACCCACACTTCACCGTCTAGGTATTCAAGCATTTGAGCCTATATTGATTGAGGGTAAAGCAATTCAGTTGCATCCTCTTGTTTGTGGCGCGTATAACGCTGACTTCGATGGCGACCAAATGGCGGTTCATGTTCCATTAACTATCGAGGCACAACTTGAATCCCGTGCTTTGATGATGTCGACCAATAATATTTTATCCCCTGCTTCAGGTGAGCCAATTATTGTGCCATCTCAAGATGTTGTCTTAGGTTTGTATTGGATGACTCGTGAGCGTGTTAATGCGAAAGGTGAAGGCATGAGATTTGCTGACATTGCTGAAGTTTCTCGTGCCTATAATTCTGGCCAAGTCGATCTACAAGCTCGTATTAAAGTACGTGTTAGCGAAGTCATTGTCGGTGATGATGGCGAAAAAACAACTCGACGAACCCTAGTTGATACAACGATTGGTCGTGTGTTGTTTTGGGAAATTGTTCCTGACGGTGTTGAATTCGAGATGGTCAATCGTCCAATGGTCAAGAAAGCCATCTCATCGATAATTAACTTTTGCTATCGAGTAGTGGGTCTGAAGTCAACTGTTATCTTTGCTGATCAGCTCATGTATATGGGTTATCGTTTCTCAACGCGTTCTGGTTCCTCTATAGGTGTGAATGATTTTGCTATTCCGGATAATAAAGCGGAAATCATTGAGCGTGCAGACAACGAAGTAAAAGAAATTGAAGGCCAGTTTGCCTCTGGTTTGGTTACGCAAGGCGAAAAGTATAACAAGGTCATCGATATTTGGTCTCGCGCCAATGACTTAGTGGCTAAGTCGATGATGGATGGTATTTCTAAAGAGTCTGTTATTAATAGTAAAGGCCACGAAGAATTTCAAGATTCTTACAACTCTGTCTTTATGTATGCTGATTCTGGCGCAAGGGGTTCCCCTGCGCAGATTCGTCAGCTAGCGGGTATGCGTGGTCTGATGGCACGCCCTGACGGCTCAATTATTGAAACTCCGATTACGGCTAACTTCCGTGAAGGTTTGAACGTACTGCAGTACTTTATTTCGACTCATGGTGCCCGTAAAGGTTTGGCTGATACTGCATTGAAAACAGCGAATTCGGGTTACTTGACTCGACGCTTAGTCGACGTAGCACAGGATTTAGTTGTGACGGAGCATGACTGTGGCACTTCTCGCGGTCTAACGATGACACCGGTTATTGAGGGTGGTGACATTATTGAGACCTTGGGTGACCGTGTTCTAGGTCGCGTAGTGGCGCAGGATATTATTGATCCGATCTCCAACGAGGTGTTGATGGAGGCAGGGACCATGATCGAGGAAAATCTTATCGATCGTGTAGAGGCGATGGGGGTTGATGAGATCATTGTACGCTCCACGATCACTTGTGAGTCTCGCGTTGGTATTTGTTCTAGCTGCTATGGTCGAGACTTGGCTCGTGGCCACCTAGTGAATGTCGGTGAAGCAGTGGGTGTTATCGCGGCACAATCTATTGGTGAGCCGGGTACCCAGTTAACCATGCGTACTTTCCATATTGGTGGTGCTGCAAGTAGAGCCTCTGCTATCGATAGTGTTCAGGTGAAATTACCGGGTACTGTTCGTTTACAAAATGTTAAGTTAGTTGAAAATATTAGCGGCAATCTCGTTGCTGTTTCTCGCTCGGGTGAATTGGTGATTGCCGATGAAACGGGTCGAGAGCGCGAGCGTTATAAAATTCCTTACGGTGCCGTTATTTCTGTTCACGACGGTGATCAAGTCGAAGGCGGAATGGTTGTTGCCAAATGGGATCCGCATACTCACCCGATAGTGTCTGAAGTTGCGGGTAAGGCATCATTCTCAGGAATGGAAGACGGTATTTCAATGCGTCGTCAGACAGATGAGCTAACAGGTCTAAGCTCAATTGAAATTCTTGATCCTACTGAGCGACCAGCAGCCGGTAAAGATTTAAAGCCAGCGGTAACGTTGTTAGATGCTAAAGGTAATGAGCTAACGTTAGCGAATACCAATGTGCCGGCACACTATCAGCTGCCATCAAAAGCAATTTTAAGTATTAATGATGGCGACCAAATTGGTGTGGGAGATATTATTGCTCGTATTCCTCAAGAGAGTTCAAAAACTCGTGACATTACAGGTGGTTTACCACGTGTAGCGGACTTGTTTGAAGCGCGTAAGCCTAAAGAGCCTTCACTATTAGCTGAGATTTCAGGAACCGTTAGCTTTGGTAAAGAAACCAAGGGTAAGATTCGTTTAGTGATTACTCCAATCGACGGTAAACCATTGGAAGATGGCTCTACACATTATGAAGAGTTAATTCCTAAGCATCGCCAGCTGACTGTCTTTGAAGGTGAGCAAGTGGCTAAGGGTGAAGTTGTCTCTGATGGCCCAAGTAACCCACACGACATTTTACGTTTGAAAGGCGTAGAACCTCTTGCTCATTATATTACTAATGAAATTCAAGATGTTTACCGTTTACAGGGTGTTAAAATCAATGATAAGCATGTTGAAACCATTGTGCGTCAAATGTTACGTAAAGTTGAAATTACTAGTATGGGCGAGTCTACTTACGTAAAAGGTGAGCAGGTTGAATTCAGTGCTGTTCTTGAATCGAATGAAAAACTTCGTGCAGAAGATAAGTTGCCATCACGTTTCCAGCGTCAGTTGTTGGGCATTACTAAAGCGTCGTTGGCGACAGAATCGTTTATTTCTGCAGCCTCGTTTCAGGAAACAACGCGTGTTCTAACGGAAGCAGCGGTTACGGGTAAACGTGACAATCTACGCGGTTTAAAAGAAAATGTAGTGGTGGGCCGTTTGATCCCTGCTGGTACAGGTTTAGCTTATCATGCGGCGCGTAAAAAGCGACGAGAGGCTGAATTGAATCAAAAAACAGAAGGCGTTAGCGCTGAAGAAGTCGAAGCAGCACTAACAGAAGCTCTTAAGTCTAGCGCTTCTTAATAAACTATAATATTGTTATGGTTATTTTGAAAAAGCCTCCCATTGGGAGGCTTTTTGTTATTGGGGAAGTTCATGTTTTGTTTAGTGTGAATACGCTTGTTGATAGCGCTGCTGATGCTGAAAATAATATTGCCCTTCGCTTCTTTTCTATTTACGTCTTTTTTTCTGATGTGCATTCTGATCTAGGACAAGACCAGCCTGCGGCGTTAATTGGTGTGGCGCCCGCACCTTAGGAATAGAGAAGAGAATATTGTATGGCGTATTATTTATGATGAAGGTAGTTAGGAATAACTGTTTTTTTTTCCTATCAATGATTTTATGGCAATTATTTTTTGAGCCCCCTTCAAACCAAAACAGCTAACAAATATATCAACAAGTAGTGCTTTTTTGCCAAAACCTCCGCGGCTCTTTAGGATATATGCTTTTTTAAAGATCAACTTAATATAAGCTTTGCAGCGTTGGAATAAAGAATCGCTACTATAAATGGTACTACGTAAATCGATTAGATGAGCGCGTTTTTTTAAAAAGCAACAATATTTTGTCAATTTGACTTTATACTTTTTCATTTTTGGAATAACGTGAACTTCTATAGTGTCGGCGATGTTTGTAAATTCATTCGCTTGTCTAGCATAGTCATCAGGTTTTTTTCCTAAAAATCCTGATACGGCTTCCGAACTCTTGTCGGTTAGTCCAGCATCACTGGTGGCTGTATCGTGCCTGCGAAATTTAACTAAGGTATCCTCGATATTGACAATGCTGCCATTCATCCCCGCAATGAAGCGGATTAATATGTCATAATTTTCAGCAATAGTTTGTAGTGAGACGTATTCATTATTAAAAATCCATTCAAAGTTTTGGTAAGAAGCTCTGTCAAAGAGCATTTGATGGCCAAGCCCGTAAGTCATATCGGTGCTGGATGGAAAGACAGTTTCTCCGATTTCAATTTCATTCTTTTCTGGAATGCAGTAACCAAGGGGTTGAAGTTTATCATTGACGACTTCACTCCTGTGCATGGAAAGTTTGACACTTGGGTTGGAGAAATGTGTAACACATTTTGCCAGCTTTTCTTTGTGCCAAATGTCATCTTGATCACAATAAGCAATTAATTCGCCGTTGGTATTTCCAAAGGCTTTGGCAAAGTTTTTGATTACGCCGAGTTGCAGTTTATTCTTAATCACTATGACGTTAAAGGGAGCTGTTTTAGAAAACTTTTCAATTATTGCTATGGTTTTGTCAGATGAATTATCATCACTAATAATAAGCTCAAAAGGCAGGTAAGTTTGTTTTGCTAGACTTTCTAGCAATTCTTGTAGATATTTTTCTCCATTATAAGTTGCTAAAGCAACGGAGATAGTCTTGTTCATGGGTGTGCCCTTGCGAAGAGTGTCTATTTTGGAATGATATTTTCTACTAACCAACGTGTCAAATCTACCCTCATATGGATATTTTTTTGTTAGGCATAGAGCCTGCTGAAGGTGGTTCTGTTGTCAAAATAGGAAGGTCGAGATCTACACGGCATTATTTACCAAAGAACCAATTGTCGTAAATGTAACCCTTCGAGCTTATTGAGGTCATGCCGTGACCCACCATAGTAAGTAGGTGGTGTGGAGCGTGTTCAGCAATGATAAAATCTGGCTTGAAAACCTTGATTATACCCACGCACAAGCCAGCTGGTTTCTATTTCGCTCATTGCATGCGCTCAGGGATAACGGAGAGGGTTCTTGCTTGTATTATTAACCCAGTGATCATGTGCTAACTTTCCGCTCGTAGATAAAAAGTTTCTATTTAGATTAACACCATTTACATTTTCACGCTGTGCCTAGCAAATTGAAGTAAAACACCTTGATTCATTGCGGGCGCTACTTTCCAGTGAAATAATTCAGACTGATACTGATTTAATTGATCCATCGATTTGAATAATATCGAGTCGGTAGAGCATTCTTCTCTATGGATTCCTCCCATAAGTAATACTTTATCTATGGTTTTTTTATTTTTGAGGGGGAGGGATGTTTTGAGTGTATGGGGGCAAAAGTAGAGGCTGTAAGATTTATTATGAGACAGTTTTTGACCTAGGTAATCTTTTGTGAGCACACTACCTAGTTTATTACCGTTTTGTTTGTTGGGTTCGTCAATAGAAATTGCCAAGCTAGTTGATGCCTGACTACAAATGAAGGCTATTATTGTAGCTAAAGTAAGCTTTAATGGAGGCACTAGTTACACCAAATGAAGTCATTCAGTCATTATAACTTTTATAGAATTAATACTAAATATAGAAGCTGAAATAAGAATGATCTACATAGCCGGCCAGTCATATTTATATCAATTGTTAGCCGGCATAATGTGTTGTTTATAACTCGCTTTACTTGGTGTTGACGGTTTAAGTCATACCTATTAGCTTTTTGATTGTACTGTCCGATTGCTTCATATCTATTATTACTAATGCCAGTGCGCAAGCCCAAGTTGCACAAGCCATCATAAAAAGAACTCCGCCATCGTTCCCAATTTGCACTCCTGTAGCAGCATCAAAATGAGGCATTACGATGCCTAAAGGGGTAAATAAATGAAAGAAAATAGCGCCGCTCATAATGCCTACAGCCATCAATGCACCTAGGGCTCGTAGAGGGGTAAATAATATTATAGCGGCTATTAGTTCAGCGCCTCCAACCATGTAACCACCGTAAATACCAAACCAGCCTAAACCAGACCATTCAGCGAGGGTGGTAAATATATGCTGAGTCTCTAAAGAGTTAGTGAATTTAAATGGTAGTGATTGTAGAAATACGAGTGAGATGATGATGGACAGCGCGATAATAATACCTTTTTTCATTTTTTGTTCCTATTTTGTTTTTGAATCAGTTTACCGTACTTGGGATTGTGTTTGCCATGATAAGTTCATTTGTTTATCACGTCTGTTCTCTATAAACTGGTGAATATCGCGGTAAAATAATTGATAGCTCTTTATTTGGGTGTGATGGGACGGAACAGATATGATACTTATTCTTCGACTGTTAGTTATTGGCATGTTGTCTATTTTTCTTGGGCATTATGCCTTCGGGTCCGATATCAATAAACAGCGTCAAAGTAGTTCAGTCGGTACTGGTTTACAGGGTTTAGCTGATTGGTCATCACAATATCCGTTTCTTGACACGATGAAGCTAAGTAGGGTGTGGTTTGATTGGGAGCGCCGGACAGCAGAGGGCATTCAAGTTAATGGCAAGGGCTGGGTGACTTCATTTGATAAAGGTTTACGTCCTGAAACGGTATTTCTGACTACCGACTTGTCGAGGCCGGTTATCTATAAGCACTATATTGTGCGCTGGCAGGGTAAGGGGCGCTTAGGCTATGGCGGTTGCGCAGAAAAAGTCGGTAGAGCGCATGGCGGTGATCGTATTAAGGTCAAGCACCATGAGTGTACTATGGCTCTGGAAGAGATAGATGAGTCTGACCCTATTCGCAATATCACTATTGTTCCCGAAAAACATATCGATGCTTTTGATAGGGGCGAGATTTTCAACCCCGACTTTATTGAAAAGATAGGAGTGTTTCGATCTGTCCGTTTTATGGATTGGATGGTGACCAATGGTTCAGTTCAGAGTAGGTGGACAGAGCGGCCCTTGCCAGATGATCGAAGCTATGCAAAAAAAGGTGTGCCCCTTGAGTTGATGATTGCCTTGGCTAATAAGCTGTCTGCAGATCCATGGTTTAATATGCCTCACTTAGCTGATGTCGATTACTTTCGAAATTTTGCCTATTTGGTAAAAGAGCAGCTGAATCCTGGCCTGACGACCTATGTTGAGCATTCAAACGAAATTTGGAATTGGTTGTTTCCTCAATCTCAGTATGCATTGAAAGTCTCGAAAGTTATGTTTAATGCCGAAGGTGACGCTTATCAGCAATGGCATGGTATGCGAACAGCGCAGATGTGTGATGTCTGGAAAGGAGAGGTTTTTGCTGGTGAAAGGCAGCGTGTTGTTTGTATTTTAGGTGCTCAGGTCAACTGGCCTGGATTGGAACAGGCTGCTTTAGATTGCCCGCTATGGGCCAAGGGCAATAAGCCGTGCATCGAACACAGCATCGATGCTATAGCTGTAGCGGCTTACTTTTCAGGCTGCCTAAGTGGTATAGGAAACCCTGAGTTTGAGCAAAAGATAATCGCTTGGAATCGCCTTGGCGAGCAGGGCATGGTAAAAGCCTACGAGCAAGTCAAGGATGGGAGGCACTTTGAGTGTGAAGACACTTTGCCTGAAGTGATGAGGAACTATGAGTACCATGTAAGAGAAGCCAAAAAGCGGGGGCTGAAAGTGCTAGCCTATGAGGGCGGCCAGCATATTACTAGTAATTTCAGTCAAATGCAGGGCAATGAAGATTTTGTAGGCCTTCATGTCGGCATTAATAAGAGCCCTTTAATTAAAAATTTATATAAAATCAACTTTGAAAACTGGCGTAAAGCTGGTGGTGGTTTGTTTATGCATTTTGTGGATACATCCGATTATACTCAGCACGGCAGTTGGGGGGCTCTAGAGTACATAACACAAGACACTTCTCCAAAGTGGGAAGCGCTCATAGAGTTTAATCAAACGCCTTGTTGGTGGGAAAATTGCCGATAATTAATCGAATATTCTATAGGTAATATTGTGTTGAAAGATAAAGTTGTTGTAGTTACAGGTGCAGGTAGTGGTTTAGGTCGTGCGCTGTCGTTGGCGTTCTGTGCAGAGGGTGCGAAAGTAGTTGGCTTAGGTCGATCTCTTGAATCCTTAGAGCAAACTTATGCCTCTATCGATTCTGGTAAACAAGATTTATTCTCCTTTTACCAAGCCGATGTCAGTCAGTGGGCCGATGTGCAGGGGGTTATTGGTAGTGCGGCACAAGCTTTGGGGCGTATTGATTACCTGTTCAATAATGCTGCAGTTTATCCCAGAATCAGCTTTCTTGATGAGTCCGCTGAAGATTTTTCTAATGCAATTAGTGTCAATGTAGTGGGTATGGCTAATATGTGCAAAGCGGTTTTACCAGTAATGTTGGCTCAGAAAGCAGGGCGAATTTTCAATTTGGGTAGTTGGGCAGATTTATCACCGATTGCCGATAGTGCCGCTTATTCGGCAAGCAAGGGCGCGGTACATTCGTTGACCAAAGCGATTGCTGCCGATATAGCACATCACAATTATGATGTGCAGGTACACGAGTGGATCCCTGGTCATCTCAATACGCAAATGAGTGGTTACACAGGTATTGATCCTGCCTTATCTGCTGCTTGGGGGCTTATGTTGACGCAAAGAAAAAATGATAAAAAGAACTGCCTATTTGAGCGCGACCAGGAATGGTTGCCGCCAAAATCGCTTAAGCAACGAATTAAAGCTAAATTGTTTTTTTGGAAAAAATAATACAGTTGCCGATGATTT
>JBLHWO010000056.1:0-17890 GCA_047629215.1 Cellvibrionaceae bacterium
GGCACGGTCAGCGATTAAGGCACTAGAGAAAGCAAATGCGCCAATTGCGGGTGTCGTGGTAAATCAAGTTCCTGCTTCAGATGCTTCATTTTCTTATTATTATGGCCGTGGTTACTATAATGAATCGGTGCAGAATAATACTGAGAGTGTTAGCTAAAGAGACCCGTCGTTCAATTTGATATGCGAAACAGGCTTGCTAAAGTATTGTTTGTTATTACTTTACTGCTTATCTCCTTATCGGCGGCTAAGTACGCTATAGCTGATTTTCATTACCAGCGCGCTAAAGCTAGCTACGATTATTTAGATATCGCCAAGCTCAAGTACGCACGCGAGCTTAATGAGATTGTTGATACTCTCGATCAATCTCTGAGGTTTCGTCGAAATTCCGCTGATGCACTGGATTTTAAAGCAGATTTACTTTACCAGTCATGGTGGCTTTCTCCTGACGGTCAATATCTACAAGATTCACAGCTGTTACAAAATGCGCTACTGCTACATGAAGAGGCGCAGACGGATAGAAAGGGCTGGGTTTTTTCGGTTGCGCGTATGGCTCTTATTTACTCTCATCAAGCTGAGTTAGATTCTAATTTCCATCAATGGTTTATCGAATCGCATCGGTTAGGCTTATATGAAACAACGATAGCGCGTTCATTGATGGTCGTCGGCTTGCAGAATTGGGCGAAACTATCAGAATCGCAACAGAGTTTAACTATGGATTTTATCCGTGCGTCTATCGAGCAAAAGGCAAACAGTGCCCAGGCGATGGTTATACTGTTAGATGGATACCATTTGCGTCAAGAAGCATGTGAAGCCTTGCCAAATACGCCTAGAAAAATAGCGGTATGCAAAGAAATTAGCTAACTATTGAATGATTTGTATAAAGATCACTTGATGTTTAAACAAGTCGATTCCTTACCACTTTAGTTAATTTTCTAGTTTCATTTCGACAGGTCTGAGAGGAAAAATAGAGCGCCCCAATTAGTGAGAGCAATGAGATGCTAAATATGCTCACCGTCGTCAGTGGTTCACTATTATGAGTGATCCAGTAAACGAGAATGAAGCCAGTTATTGATACGCTAGTTATACCGATTAGTACCAAGCTTGTTGCGGCAAAATGCTGAATAATATTAGATATAAGCCAACTGAGAAATAGAATGTAAATAATTTCACTGATAGCGAATGCCAACGCAAAAAAACGAACATCGTCTCCATATATAGCTATCGGCAATAAAGCAGCAAGGCCTAAGATTCTTACAATATCGGCTTTGAGCATCAGTTTTGTATCGGCACAGCCCACTACAATTTGACTAAGCCAATTACTCAACTGACGAAAGGCCACTAGTACGACAACGGCAGGGAAGAGGTATGGCATGGGGCTATATTGTTGGCCAAAAATGATCGTAACTATCTGTTCACCGAAAATGGTAATAGTAAAGAGGATGGGTAGCACAAGATATAGTGAGATAATGCCATTTTCGAAAGCGGTTCTATTTAACCGTGCCATGGTTGAAGTACTTATTCGGCGGATAAAAATTTTCGAAAGGCCAATGGACACAATATTTGCGGCGTTGGCCGTGACCATGATAGTGAGAAAATAGAGCGTAAACTCAGCAAGCCCAGCGTAGCGGGCAATAAGGGCTTTATCAACCTCAGTTCCAAAGTACTTTAATGTGCCGATTAAGATCAACGGTAGGCCGAAGTTCCATAGCGCAAGAAGGTAGTTTTTTTCTAGTCCTAAACGATAAGGCCGCGTCGCCAGCCAATGAGATAGTACCGTGCATATCGAATGACGAAATACGAATGAAATGTAAAAGGCCCAATAATCTTTCCATATTGTTATACATATTAGCGCGATGATAATAGAGGTCGAGTCGGCGATAATCCCGATTTTGGCGGTGAGTTTAAAATCATTATGTCTATGAGCGCGTTGAGGGTCTAAGTGTGCGAACGCGTTGATCAATGGAACAATAGCCAGTAACGCGTAATTGAATGCGTCTTTAGGCAAGTTCAAAAGTACTGGAATGACTGGCGCGATGAGCACAACGAATAACGCAATGAGTACGCCTCGTAGGACCATAACCGTGTGCATGGTCGCTTGAAAGCGAGGGGTGTTGCCATCCTTTGAGCGCTGCATTAGTAACTCGTGACCGAAGCCACTCAGGTATTCGAAGAACGACAATACAACGCCGAAGGTTAGGGCTATTGAGAAATCATCAGGGTGAAGAAGCCTTGCAAAAATAACATTCCTTACGAGCATCGAGCAGATAGCGCTGAAGTAAGTTAACCCGGCCCAGAATGCCGAATTTGTATAACTAAGCATCTTCATTTTAACCTAGCTCGCGTCTTGCTTCGGCATTTACGCATCGATAGGATGGCGGCGGCGAAATGTCTTATTAGCTGTCTTCGACGGTTCTAGTCGGCTCTGTATTTCAACCTTTTTGCGGCTCCGCTCGCCGCCTACACACACCGCGAGAACCATCATGTACATAGAGGCCATATACCCCCAGAAGTGAACAGTCGTCGCTATTAACGTCATCGCAAAGGCCGTGATGAACCACGCTTGCATAAAGTGTCGTTCTCTTTTGTGATGGCGATCAAACACATAGCGCAGAGACCTAGCAAGTACCAATATCACAAATATAGAAAACAACAAAAGGCTTGTAAGGCCAAAGCGCAACATCATAACCAACCAAAAACTATCAACCGTGTTTTCTAACAAATGACGCCAATATTGATTTTCAATTATTGCAAAAATTCCAATATCGTAACCATAGCCAAAGAATAAGCCCCAGGTTGACTGTGCCACAACTTCGAAGCTATTTACCCACATGTAATAGCGTGCGTAGCCAGTCTCTGGATTTAACAGTAAATACGTGAACATAACTCTAATAGGGTCTCTATTCGATAGAATATCGACCACGATGTAGAATGCTAAGAACAAGCCAAGTAGTAGCCACCAACGATTTTTTCTGCCGCGCGTTATTCGTACCCACGCGAGCATTGCTAGCTGTACCATGACGGCGAGAATAGGCGCCGATGACGCAGACATCAGCGCGCCTGCGCCAGAGAATATGGCGATGAACCAGAATTTCGGCCGACGCTTTGCCATTGCGATCGCGGTCGCCATTGCGATCGCGCATAAGGTTCCGAAGATGATCGCATGGTCGGTTGGCCCCATCGCCCGCCAAATGCCAAAACGCTGCTCAGGTGAACCATTGTAGTTTGCTCCGCTTAAAGCGCTGGCTAACTCGTGAGTGAAGTGACGACCAGAAATTGATTCCGGCAGGCCAAGGAAAAACAGGATCGCCACTACCAAAAATAGTACTTTTGAAAATGCTATTCGCTGTTGGTGGGTATTTATGTTTAACCTAATTAAGAAATAAGGCAATACAAGTTCAAGCGCGAGAATGCCGCCCGACTCAAAGGCTGCTCCCATGCCGGTATTTAAGCCAAAAGCGATCATTGGCCATACGCCTATGGCTAGGGCAAAGGCATCGCAAGCATTCCACCTTACAGCCCGCGTTTTAGTCAAGATTGACCAAACCACATAGGGAATTAGAAAAATTAGTATCAGGCGATAGGCACTCAATACGAAGCTTCCTAAAATGAAGTTAAATTCACTTGGTATCAAAAACGATAATAGGAGAATACGAATTGCGTTCATAGTGAGATTTTCTACGGTTTATTCGTAGCCCAGTTTTTTGGCGATGGATATTGCATTGTCTAGCCCTGCAACTCTGTTGGGCAATAAACCAAGATGACGTCGATAGGCGAGACCAAAGCGTATTCGCATGTACTCAATGCCCCATGGGGTTATGTTACTACAGACAGCATTTAGAGGCAGTTCGCGACGCCACTTTTTTTGCAGGTATCGATACGCTCTTGAATAGTCTCCTCCTAATGACTGTATTCGCTTGCTATTGTGGATCACAGGTGCATGAATTGCGTAGCATTGATAACCCAAAGAACGTGCCGAGGCACAAATATCGGCACCGAATAAATGAAACCCTGTAAGCTTCTCGTCGAAGTTTAGGCCAGCTTTGGGATTGATAATAATCAGCAGCTCGTCGAGAGCATCGACCCGTGTTGGTGTGCCGTACTTCTTGCCTAATTCGATGCCTAGGCCGCTGTCCCAAAGTCTGCCTACAGCTTTCCCTTGTTTGGTTTTTCCGAACACACCGAGAACGGCCCATCTTTTTTCATGCTGCTCAAGTTGGTCGAGCGCTTTAACCAAATTGTCGTACCAACTCTCTGGTAGGTACACGTCTTGGTGTGCATAGATAATTAAATCGGCGTCGCAAAAGTATCTTAAACCTTGGTTGTAGGCCTCACTGGCAGACTTGGCTCCTCGTATTTCAAGTAACGGAGTACAGTCATTTTTAATCAGTGGAGACTGCCTTAAATTCTCCTTTAGAATTTTTTCGTTAGATACGGCGGCAACGATCCCCAGTGTGTATTTACCCATTACCGAATACCGACCTAAGTTTTTTCACTAATGCTTACTCGAGCCGCAAACTGCCAATAGGCACAGTCGAAACCGTATATCATTTGTGCAAGATATGACAGTATTAACCGTGGGCCACCATCACGCCCTCCATAGCGATTGACTCCTTTGAGCACATCTATCTGCCAATCAGTTTGCTTTAATAAGCGGATCAAACTTTTTTTGGTGAAAAACCGCAAATGAGTTTGATCAAGGATTCCAGCTTCGCGATAGTGCCAATCTCTGGCAAACAATACTTGGTTTAGGTTAGAGAGCAGTCGAACGTTAGGGATCGATATGATTAAGCTGCCCCCAGGTGCGAGCTTTTTCTTTATGGCAAGCATAAAGCTGACATGATGCTCCATGTGTTCAATTACATCATTACAGATTATCAGGTCAAAATAGTTGTCAGGTAACTCTGACTGTAGCTGATCATAATCGCCAACTAAAACAGTATCTAATTTTTTCTCGGCTTCACTTGCGGCTCTAACATCTTGTTCAACCCCCCAGTATTCGTGACTTAAGTCCAAGTTAGATCTAAAATTGCCTTCTCCACAACCGACCTCTAATACGCGTTGGTACGTCGAAGGAAGAAATTGTTTCATTTCTGGCCTAGTGGCTTGAAAGTAAATATTGTTTTGCTGTGGCACGATTAAAGTTATTGTTAAGGTAAATTATCAAGGTCGATAGTTTAAACATCTAAAGACGCTGTTAGAATCATAAATACGGAGCTCTATTATTGCTGTGTATTGGGCGCGATGCTAGCGAACTTATGGCGTTGCCAAGTTTTAATTAGCAAAAATGAAAATTGATAAATACTGAGGTTTTAACTAAGGTTTTAACTGCGGCTTTAATTAGGGGTTAAAAAATCTATGTTGTTGATAAAAGCTAAAGGTGGCCTTGGCAACCGTATGTTGTCGGCCGCCTCGGCGATATTATATGCCAATGCCACCAAGCGACGTTGGTATGTTGATTGGACTGATGGAATATACGCCAATAAGCCAGAAAATGCCTACACGTTGATGTTCCATAACGAATCCAGAGAGTTACCGCCACGTGAGCAAGATTTTATTAGTACCGTGCCAGCGAGATGGAGTGGCAGCTTAGATTGCTCTCCCACTCAACTAATGTCTCAGTACTTTCCAAATGATCACTCGAACCCTATTGTATATCGAAGAATGAGTGCCCCTCTCACAGCACAAGCTGTTAAAGATCAATTAGAAGTGTTTTGGTCTTACACATCAAAATTCGGCCGAATTAAAGCGTTTCTACCTTATGGTCGTCGAGATAGAGATACTGAAATCGGTAAGACGTTGAAACGTTATTTCCAACCTTGTAACGATATCAAAGAGCAAGTTGACGCTCTGTCAGGTCGGGCAGAGGGGAATATTCTCGGTGTTCATATTCGTTACACTGACCTAAAAGTGCCAATTCAAAAAGTGCTTAGCTTGGTGAAAACGTGTATGGCGTCGGGCAATTTTACGACACTGTTTCTAGCGACTGATAGCGAGTACGCTGAGCGTCTATTTAAACTGAAATTCGACAATGTGCTGACCAACGATAAACGTTTTTCTAATAATAACCGTCAGCTGCATAAGCTTGAAGAGTCTGACCAAAAGCTTGATGATTCCTATGCAGCCTTAGTTGATATGATGATGTTAGCCCGATGTAACGCCTTAATTTACTGTTCTCGATCAACGTTTTCTGAGACTAGTCGTTTGTTGGGGCAGTTTGATAAAGACCAGTTATTTGACCTTGATCGATTTAACTTCAGTGTTCGTTTTAAGCGTTTTATTCAGGAGTATTTATAGCTTAAGGCCTCAGTGCGTTACCCGATTGCAGACGCTTTCTATAAATTCACTAACCTGTTCTTATGAATAAATCATCGGTTGCTGCGATACGTGCAACACACTCGTAATTGAACTCCTTTAAGTATTCGCGAATTAATTCATCGCCACCAATGGCGTTGTCATTTTCTATCATGAGAAATGTTGGCTTAAAACTTGAAAAGTCTATACCTCTTAAAACTTGCATTTCAGCACCTTCAACATCGATCAATATAAGGTTAACGCGGTCTATATTTGGGAAATATTTATTCAGTGGTTTGGTTGCAACGTCATATTTTCGATAATCATAAATTTTTAAATCTTCTTCACGCACGTGTTCTTTAAAACCAGATAATGCATGCTCCCATCCTTGCTTAGGCAGTACCTCTATAAACGGTTGATTACCCTCAACGTCAGAAACGGCACCACAAACAAAAGGGGTTTCACGTTTTTCTAGCCACTCAGATTGAACCTGTTTCAGTGGGTCGATCGCGACACCGCTCCACCCTTGTTTTTCTAAGAAAATGCTATTGCTGTTTACATCAGGCTTATTGGCCCCTATATCAATAAAACTGCCATTGTCTAGATTTGAAAGGTACTCTGACCAAAGATAGAAGTCCTGACCATATTGAGAGTAGTAGCCTTGGCGTTGTTGTGCCGAGAGCTCTTCGATCGTGTAGTTAATATAGGTAGCCTTGGGATATTTCTTCTTAAACATCCGCTTATCACCTCTGATTTTTAATCGAATATACAGCGATTTTGCAAAGTCATACATAAATGTATTGATTAACAAGCCTTTTGCCAGGGATCTTAATTTATCTATATTCAATTTAAGTCGTATTGGTTGGGTACAATTCTATTAAAGCAAGATAAAACAGTTATCCATATTTCGCAATCAATGGATTTTCTGCCAGACCCCTCTGGTCTTCGGTTGGGTGAGCTAGATGTGAATACAAGTTGGAATTTCTGTTTTTGTATCTCCATAATCTAAGGAATCTAAGGAATCTAAGGGGTAATCTAAGCGTCAGAGCCGTTTACACAGATCAGCTAGTCTTAAAAAAGGGCTTTGACCCATTAAGTTTAAAAAAGGGCTTTGACCCATTAAGTTGACCCATTAAGTTGTTATCCTGGACCAACCCGCACAGTCCATTCACTGCCTTGCGAAAGTCTACTGGCGCGCGGTGCAGATAGATCGTCGGTAGCTCGTTGAACCAGTTCATCGACCTAAGCGATCCATCAAAATCGCAAGCGTTTCACCAACAGCCTCGCCGGGTATCTCAAGCTCAACAACTCTGACTTTAATACCGCTGGCTGGGACTGAAGTTGGTCTTGCCGCTGGCGCGGCAATCCGAACAAAGTTGCCAGCCGACTTCTTCTGCTTTTGTTTTTGCGTACTAAAGTACTTATCGTTGATCGAGTGACGGCGACAGAATTCTGCCGCGCTCAATCCACTGGCTTTTTGTTGTTTAATTAATTCGCACCACTCGTTCTTTGTTCGTCGCGTCATCGGTTCGCCCTCTGGAAAAACGCTAATGATAGAGACCATGCGCTGCTTCGGGTAGGGTGTCGTTAACTTGGCGCTTACGGTTTAGTACGATGAGCTTGTTTTAATCTGGGTGTCCCTGTAATTGGGGATAAATCTTTCCGGTACGGTTTGAAGAAAATTATTTTTCCGGGCTATAAAGTGTCTGCTAACGTCGGGGAAGTCCAAAACCTAGTTTGAATAACTCTTTAACTACAGCTTTATAAGCCCCAACGATGTCATTCACATAAGACAATGCTTTTTGCACATCTCCGTTGCGAATCTCATTTTCACATTCTTCGGCAAGTAATTTCAATCTAGTTGCGCCTATATAGGCGCAACTAGATTTTAAGCTATGTGGCAATAAAATGAGTCCGTCGGTATCGTGTGGGTCTTTCCAGTTAGCGAGCTTCTCTATAATCGAGTCGATTCCATCAATAGTTGAGTCAACGATAGCTGGAAAAGCGTCAGCCAAAGACTCTTGATTTTCTTTAAAGACTTTCATGTCGATAATTGGTTCTTTCGAAAAGAAGTCTCGAGATTTTGCTGACTGTGCTAGCGTCTCTACGTCTGCGTTCAGCCATTTAACCAGTATCCGACTCAAATCAGAGTGCTTAAAAGGTTTAGTAACCAAGTCATCCATTCCTGATTCAAGGCAGTCTATTCGGTCTTGCTCTGTTGCATTTGCTGTAAGTGCAATAATTGGCACCTTTCTATTTCTCCCCTCTTCGGCGCGAATAGATCGTGTCGCTTGGTAGCCATCCATATTTGGCATGCGACAATCCATAAAAATAAGATCGTACTTCTTACTATTCCATTTCGAGACAGCCTCCTTTCCATCCTCCGCTAAATCAACTATCAAGCCCATACTGGTCAGCATAGTTTTAGCGATAATCTGGTTCGCTATAATGTCCTCAGCTACTAAAATATTACCACTAAACTGAACGTGTTTAGGAGAACGGTCTGAATTTGCCATTTGCTGTGATTGTTCCATTAGGCGATCGCGCTCGGTACTAATGTGAGCTGCCGCCTTAATTTCTGCAACTAGCACCTTACTTAAAACGGGGGTTGTAAGAAACAAGCTGAATCCAGTCTCAGTATATGTGGCCAAATCATTCGATTGATTAAAGGGGCGCAAGACAATAATAGGAATATCTTTTAACCTCGACTCTTGATGTAATTGCGCACCTAACTGTCTTAGTTGCTCTCGTGTAAAGCTGGCACCAATTAGGATTAGTTTGCTTTTAACGTCCGTCGAAGCATCATTCTGAAAAGATTTAGCCACCAGACCAGCTTCGCTACAATGAGACACTTTCGCCCCAAAGTGTCTTAAAATATTAGCGTACATAAAGAATCGAGACTTATCGCTCTCCACTAGGGTGATCTTGATCCCACTAAGTGTCTTTTCCTGTTTATGCCCAATCGAAGGCTCCAAACTGAGAGTTACTTTGAACGTTGTGCCACTTCCATACTCCGACCGAACGCCTATTTCTCCGCCCATAAGCTCGACCAAATTCTTACTAATAGCAAGCCCCAACCCTGTTCCACCGTACCTTCTTGTAGTTGACGTGTCTGCTTGACTGAAAGACTCAAACAGCTTTTCTTGTTGCTCTTCAGAAATCCCAATGCCGGTATCACTCACCTTTATGTCCAGTAATAGTCCATCAAAACGAACAATTACCGATACAGAGCCTTGCTTAGTAAATTTAATAGCATTACCAATAAGGTTATAGAACACCTGACTTATTCGAACAGAATCACCTAGAAACGTACTTGGAACTGATGGTGGGTAGTCGAGTATTAGCTCAATATTCTCAGGGATACTTTGACCCATCAATTCAAGCGCTTTATGCAATACACTTTCTAGATTTAGAGGCGCTACTTCAAGCTCAACTTTTCCGACGTCCAGCTTAGAGTAGTCTAAAATATCATTGATAATTGTGAGAAGAATATTGCCCGAGTCAATAATAGTTTTGACATACTCCTTTTGAGTAGTATTTAGTGACGTTAGATTAAGTATTTCAGCCATGCCCATAACACCGTTCATCGGGGTTCTTATTTCATGACTCATCGTTGCTAAAAAATCGGCCTTAGCGCCAGCTGCTATTTCAGCCATATCCCTTGCTTCTTTAGCGACGATTAAAGCTGAATTTAGCTCGTCAGTTTTAGCCTTTACAATTTTCTCCAGATTTGAATTTAAATGCATTAATTGTTCATTGGCACTATCTTGATTAATGTTCGACTGTTTTAACTCTTCCACTAGCTGTCTAGATCGAGAAACAAATTGATTGAATTTATCTTCTACGTTCGCTATCTCTATAAGCTCGTCACCTTTGCCTATCAAATCGATGTCATGTAAGTCTTCCAATCCTTTTGCCGAGTTGAGAGTATCACTAAGGGTATTAATAGGCTCTGTAACCACTTTGACGGTACTGCGCACCAAGTAGAAACTTAAAAGTATGAAGAGACCTAAAATAGTCAGCATTACCGTCATATAGATATTTATACTGGCATCGTAAGCACTTCGAGGGATCGTGGAAATCACTTGCCACCCCAGAACTGATGAATCACTAGATTGTACAATCAAGGTGTTGCCAAATTCATCTTCAATGTAGTCGGCATTGGGCTGCGCAATGTGGCTGACTAATTTCGAGGAAGACAAGTCCTTTAAAAAGTCGTACTTAAGGTGATCTGATGCGTAAATCACTTTACTGTTTCGGTCCAATATAATCAGCCCTTCGTCTCGTGATATCTCTTTCCTGTCTAATTCCTTTAATTTACTTAGATTTAGTGAGGCCTCGATTATTCCAAGAAACGCACCGTCAGAATTTTTTAATGGCACCGATAAGGCTAAAATTGGATCTGTACCAAAACCTCTGCCACGGAAAACCTCGGATATATAAGGTTGCTCGTTTTCTTTAACTTCATAAAAATAGCTTCGATCAGCAACACTTAGCCCAGCGCTTGAGATCACATTCTCGATTCGAGATTTTGGCGCAGTAGCGACTATGTTTCCGTTTTCGTCGGTCGCCAGCAACGTTAAGATAGACGGGTAAGTATCTTTAAGATCTTGAAGGGTATCTTGACTCTCAATAGAAGCAGAAATCCCAGTGTTATTTAATGCACTAACGGTGAGTGCGTTCTGATGGCTGGTTATATAAATTTCAAGGTTAGAGACTACAAAACCGGCTTTCATTTCCATTTGTTGTTGATAATCACTAAACTTTTCAGACTGAATTGTTTTTAGCCAAACAGTAGAAATTATGATTACAGTGATTGTTACAACAAAGAACAGTCGGTTGGTTAATAAAACGGATATTTTTTGTCTGCTAAATGCAGTTCCGCGCATAAGTTTCGATACTATATATTGCGCAACTATATAGCCAATTAGCACGTTTAAAAATCCATTTATTACATACTTAACTGTAGCTGAATATGTTACTAATGGAGGGAAGTTAGATAGAAAATAACCTTCAGCGCCAATAATAATCCAGCCAGCCGATGCCCAATATAGGATTCCAAAGTAGACCGGGTTTTTTTTATTTATTATTGCCCAATGAAGAACTAGAATCTCACACAAAAATGGAGGTATGTTGAAAACATAACCCCAATTAAAATAAGCGGCCAAACCAGAAAATAAACTAACGAAAACGGCCGGTAAGAGGCCGTAAACAAATAGTATTACAATGGCAACAACGTTACCAAATATCAGTTCCGAGCCAATAAAAAAAGGAACGGAAAAATAATTTAGTAAACATGCTAGTGCAGTAGCGAATAACAATAGCCAAATTGGTATGTCTTTACTGATGCCAGGCATAGAGTAGATCCCGAGAAAGGAAGCCTTGGAAATGTTCCGACTTCAGATTGTGAAAACCTTTTGGAAAGATCTGGTTTGGGACTAAGCGAGGACCTCGTCCATTAATCAAGCTCAGCTCAACCATCATCATAATACATCTACTTCCGTATCGCTAAAGTTTTGATTAATCGAGGCATGCGATTTGGTTATGACTAGTTGTTAAACCAAATAGATGGGTCCGACAAGTTAACCTTTGGGATCTTAAAAGTCTACTGCCTAAACTCAGGCAACTGTGCTTTGTCGTTCTGAGGACACACTTGTCGTGGGTCGGAGAGCATAGCTAAGGCCCGCCCGAAACAAGACTGAGCGCTCTGTTGCTAAGATCATCCATAGATTCTTTGGCTAGCAAAGATGGCTCGTTGGAATCATTTAGCCTATTAATCGACTCTGCCTTAGTTTGGACGGTTGATAAAGACTATGCCAACGATGCTTTATTGTTACATAAAAAAGCCAATTATCAACTTGAGAATGCCCATGATAAAAAGTCACTTTCCATTTTGTTAAATGGGCTTTCGATTGTGGCTCGCTGTGTAATCAACATACACCTGCCTAAGGCTTTGAATATACAAAAAGTTTGTTGATCGTAAGAGTTTTTGCTTTGATGGAACACCTCTCTATATAACATTCATACTCTCTATTAATATTTAGATATAACTAACGGCGGAGCAGAACCTCGTTAGATCGATTCGTATTTAGGATATTAATTATCACTGCGAAGATTGGTTGTACGCCTGAAACGTTTAGGGCGTGGATCAACAAGATTGAAGTGAACGTTGGATCAAAATTCGTGGTGACCACGGATCACTGACAGTTGATGAAAGAACTTGTAGGTCAGAATCGAGAACTCAAGCTTGCAAATGAGATACTGAATCTACAGCAGGCTTTTCGCCACGCAAACAACCGCTAGTAAAGCACTTGAAACGGCCAGTGTGAATATAGATCAGTTTAAAGGTTTGAATGATTTTTCTTTATGTGATTAGTGAACCGCGTCGATGATACTTTGGGCGTATCAATATCTATTGATCTGAGGCCCCATTTGGGGCTTTTCGATAATTGCACCTCGCCGGTCCATCAAAGGACAGCTTTTCTCTCTGCCCCATATCCAGATAAAATGGCGAGGCGTTTTTTTCTGACCTGCTCTAATATGACTTCCTATTTGGTTAGTAGGTTAATCATTTCTTGAGCAACATTATTTGAAGAAGCTGGGTTTTGGCCAGTAACAAGATTGTTATCTACTACGACATGGGCCGAAAAATCATCCCCTTTTGTGTACGTAGCACCTAACTCTTTTAATTTTGTTTCTAGCAAAAACGGCACGGAATCTTGTGCTCCAACACCGATTTCTTCTGAATCTGCGAATGATGTAATTTTCCTACCTTTTACAAATGCATTTGCATTGATATCTAATGCATCAACCAGGGCTGCTACACCGTGACACATAGCCGCAATCGGTTTTTCTTGGGTTATAAATTCTTGTAAAAAATCGTGTAACAATGGATTGTCCACAAAGTCCCACATAGGTCCATGACCCCCGGGACAATATACTAGATCATAATTGGCTGCGCTTATATCACTTAACTTTAAGCTATTACTCATAAGATGCATGGCCGCTGTATCGTTTTTAAATTGTCTTGTATCTTCTGTTTCCCAGTCTTTGGATTCGCTCCAGGGATCTAAAGGAACATTTCCACCCCTTATTGACGCAATGTCTACCTGAATATTTTCTTTCTTAAGTTTGTAGTAAGGTGTCGCTACTTCTTCTAGCCAAACTCCAGTTTTCTTTCCAGATTCACCTAACTCACTGTGAGATGCCGTTATAAATATTACTTTTTTCATTTTAGTTAAAATTTTTCAGTAGTTATGGTTTTCATCCATTAATTGCATCGTTTCGATGGGGATCCTAGAGTCCGATGCTGGATATTGTCCTGTGACCTATGTTGGTTAGCGCTCGCTCATTTACCGGCAATAGCCAAGTGGTTAGAGGTTAGTAAGGCATTCTCTGGCCTTTAACAAAACTATAATAGATTTGTGGCAGTATCTTTTCACCGTACTCGTCCATGACCGTTTTGGTTGTGGCTACAATAATATTTCTATTTTTTCCTCCGAACGCGACGTTAACCAGACCTGGAATTGGATAGCGAGCTACAATTTTATTGTTGTCTTCACCAAGCACTATCAATTCTTCGTCGGCGCTAATCAGTATATTTCCTGAGCAGTCCATGGCCATACCACCTACATTGTTCAGCGATACGGGTCGATCTTTATTGCCGTAAAGCGTGTAGCTATAATCAACTCCGGCAACGGTTCCGTCGTCGTATACGTTATATCGAACCAGTCCACTACTGCCACCTACGTAGAGATGGTCTTCGTCTTTTGTTAAATAAATACTGTCTGGATCATTTGGTACATCAGGTAAGCTCGTGACCTCTCCTGTTGTTTTGATAGTGTAAACACGCTGCTCGGCTTGCCGCAGTGAAATGAGGGCTCCTGGTGCATCGAGGTCTCGGTCGGTGATATAGAGAGTTACATACGCCAAATTTTGTCTCCGAAAATTCTATAGAAAACGATTACTATCCAATGAGATTGCAGTATAGAATATGGACATTTTGTCAACTAAAAAATATTATTTAATTCGGGCTGAACCTCACATATCTCGAAAACATAGGGACTATTACTTTGTCTAGTGGTTTTAAATCTCCACCCGACTGTCCATAGATAGGTGGCAGTCACTAGGGTGATCTAAACCGTCAGCACGCTAAATATCAGATATTAAGAAAAGTAATAATTTGATTTTCGTTATTGTGATGTTTGATTTTTGGAATACTAATGTGGTGAATCGTTGCCATTCTGCTTAGACAAGCTTTCTCGCATTATCTAAGCAGCATGGCAAACTGAGAAACTGTCCTTATTGTGGTTTTAGTTTAACTAAAGATCTTATGTGTTCATTAGAACGAAGAGTTGCCGTCGCTAAAATAGTGTCGGTAATCTCTCCATCCGTTGCAGCTTAACTTTAACTTAGTTAGCTTCTTAGATTATCCGGATTATCCAGATTATCCAGATTGTCTATGACAATAACTCTTTATCTCACGTTTGATTTTAGTTACGACCAGCCATAACGCCGCCATCTAGATTCATCACGGTGCCTGTGACCTAGCCAGCTTGATCAGAAAGTAGGAATGTAATCGCACTCGCAACATCCTCTGGTTGACCAATGCGACCGATAGGGTGGAATTGATCAAAGTCTGCAAGTGCCGTTGGTATATCGTCTTCTTCAATAAACGATTTGTAAACCGCTGTAAGCACTACGGCTGGGGCTACTGCATTTGCACCAATGCCGTGATCTGCAAGCTCCATTGCAAGGTGTTGCGTCAGTGAATGAAGTGCGGCTTTTTGCATTGAATATGCGGATGATGGGGTTGCTTTCACCGCCTGATGCGCCCACATAGAGCCAATGTTGACAATTGAACCGCCTTTATTTTCTTTCATGTTTTCCGCTACAGCTTGGATTATAAAGAAGAGCGCCTTATTTATATCCATCTGCATATTATAATCTTCTTCAGTATGTTCAAGAAAACTTATCGGCTTAAAATAGCCGGCTGCATTCACAAGATATTTTATATATCCACTCTCTGCTTTAATTCTATTTACTAGAGCTTCAACATCCGCTTGCTTATATAGATCCGCTTGAATCGTCATAGCTTTTCCACCAAGTGCTTCTATTTCAGCCTTTGCGCCATCCAAGGTACTTTTTGTTCTTCCAACGAGGTGAACTGGCGTTCCTGCCTTTGCGAGAAGTTTTGCCGTTTCTAAGCCGATTCCTGATGAGCCGCCAATAATAAAAGCGTGTGTATTTAACATGATGAAGCCCTTTTCTGTGAGTGTTGTAGTTTTAACCAGCGCACTGTAAAGGCTTATCTATCTATAGATAGGTTGTTTTTATTTTAAAAGTGTTACAATGAAGGTTAACTGAGGTTTCGGATCATGGAAAACAAAGAAGCAGAAATATTGAAGGCGGCAGAATCCATGGTTCGTGAAGGTGGCTATAATAGTTTTAGCTTCCGCGACATTGCCACCGCTGTTGGGGTCAAGAGTTCTTCGGTGCACTACCACTTTCCAACAAAGGCCGACCTTGGTGCTGCTGTGGCGAAACATTATACTAATAAGTTTCTAAGTAGTTTAGGCGACCCCGCGCAACTTATTGGCGATGGCAAAGATCCTATAAAGGTTTATGTTGGAGCTTTCAGAGACGCTCTAGTAAAAGATAAACGCATGTGTCTATGTGGTATTTTAGGCGCCGAAATTGACGGTCTTCCTTCTAAAGTTTCGGTGCAGACGAAAATATTTTTCGAACGTAATATAGAGTGGTTAACCACCGCTTATTCATCTAAAGGCTCGACGCCCTGCGCTGAGATCAAGGCAATGCAAACTCTTTCTCTGCTTGAAGGAGCAATGATCACTAGTAATGTTTTAACGGATATAGACGTGTTTGATAAAATCGCTGAGCTTCTAAATCAAGCTTGAAATAAATATATAGTATGACTAAGGCAAGCCATTAGTTGCAGGTTGTTAGTATTATCCGAGCGCTGATATTAAGTGTTTGTCTTTCAATGATCGGTGCAATGGTTTTTTGCTTGGGTCATGCTATAACTTTGAGCATTGTTGCTCTCTTTAATAGGCTGTAATTCGATGCAACCATCTGAGTTAGTCAGTTCACTTGTTGGCAAGCCTTAACATATCAGCCCGGTAGTATTGTTTTTTTACCTTACCCACCCCCGCCCCCCGCCCCCCGCCCCTACAAATAATTGACAATTGCCCTCATGGACGGCTTGTCTTACTATTGGCGCTGTAATAAAGTGGTAATGAATCGGTAACATACATTCCACGTGTTGTGTTTATCTGATTAAGTAACCTTGAGACTATTTGGCGACATCCATCGTCAGATACTAAATAGTAAACCCGACATCAAGCGTTCACCCCGACTCGATATAGAATTATTTTTTTATTGTCGAGCTGTTGATTGAAAGTCTACTGAGATGGTTGCTGCCCCTACTTAAAAGTAAACCTTACAACTAGAGTCAATGAGAGAATGATACACAAGAAAATATTTAAGAGAAGTGCGCTTGCTATTGCGCTTGCGCTGGCGGTAAATGCATCGGCAATGCTCGCGATCAATGTCGGTGGCGTAGCATATGCCCAGGAAGAAGATTTAGAAGAAGAGCTAGAACTAGAAGAAGAACTAGAAGAACTAAATTTAGAAGAAGTGGTTGTAACTGGGTCACGTATTCAACGACCTGAATTTACCCAATCGGCCCCTGTTGTTTCGATAACACAGGAAGAAATTCAACGTTTTGCCACACCTGATTTAGGCGTTATTTTATCTGAGCTGCCCGCTATCGGAGCGACTGGAACGTTAACGGGTAATACCGCTGCCGCTGGTGGTAGTAACACCTTAGCCGGTGTAAGTTCAGTTGACTTACGTCGATTAGGCTTGAATCGAACGTTGGTGCTTGTTGATGGTCGTCGTCATGTCGCGGCGGTTGGAGGTTCAGCTCAAGTTGATATCTCAACAATACCGGCCGCATTGGTGAAACGCATCGATGTAGTTACCGGCGGTGCCTCAGCTGTATATGGTTCTGACGCGGTATCTGGCGTTGTGAATGTGATTTTAAAAGATGATTTCGAGGGTCTGGAATTCAATTTCAGTGGTGCAGATTCACTCGAAAGCGTCGGCAATCAAAACTACTCCGCATCTCTAGTCGGCGGTTTCAATTTTGCCAATGATCGAGGAAACCTTACAGTGTTTGGCGGCGTTGATGACCTTGAACAAACGTTTGCAAATGATATTCGCCAGTTTAATAATTTCGGTACGATTGTTAACCCTAATGATACTGGCGAAAATGATGGCATTCCTGACCGCTTAAGAGTTGCTAATGTTGGCTCAGAGAGAATTAATGCTGCAACGGTTATCAACCCATTTGGTGGGCCGGCAGGAATACTTACCTTCGACAATGCGGGCAACCCTCTTGATCAACAGCAACGTGATGGCACCAATAGTTTTGCTTTTGGTAACTTTCCTAACGGCTGTGACACTTGTTTTTTTGGTGAAACTTCAGAAGATTTTCAGCCTGAAGTTGAAAAAACCTACGTCGGCGCAAATGTTGACTTTGATATCTCCGATAGCCTCAATGTTTACGGCGGTTTCA
>JBLHWO010000057.1:0-17686 GCA_047629215.1 Cellvibrionaceae bacterium
CCGGCAATCAACTGGATCTGACGCTTAAGCCCGGCAAGCAAGAAGTGCTTATAAATTGGCGGGAGCCGAGTGCACAGAAGCTGTATTATAAGTTCCCAGTGGTAGATCTCGGTTTGCCGAGTGTCAACGCTCATGCCGATATAAAGTTGTCGCGCAGCCGCTGGGTGCTTATGGCGACTGGTCCAACCTTAGGGCCTGCGGTATTATTTTGGGGAACGCTATTAGCGTTGCTGATTTCTTCCATCATTCTAGGTCTGAGTAAACTTACGCCGCTAACCACGGTGCAATGGTTTCTGCTGGCGATTGGTTTAAGCCAAACCTTGCCCGCGCTTATTATCGTTGTAGTGGCCTGTTTCATCGGTTTATCGGTACGAGAGCGCCTAAACTTCAACGCTAAAGATTGGCAGTTTAATCTGATGCAAGTCTCACTGATGGTGCTTATTTTTGTCTCTGTGTCGATCATGTTCGGTGCGGTCGCGAACGGTTTGTTAGGTAGCCCAGACATGCAAATAGCCGGTAACGGTTCCAGTTCAAATCACTTAAAATGGTATCAAGACCGTGTTATCGGAGGCTTGCCTCAGCCGCAGATTGTTAGCGTACCGATGTGGCTATACCGAGTGCTGATGCTGGCATGGGCAATGTGGTTAGCAATGTCTTTATTGAAGTGGATTAAATGGGGCTGGTCGGCGCTGAATACCGATGGTTTTTGGCGTAAAAAATCTGTTATAGCTGGTACTAGTGATAGTGACGCGACTTGATTGCCACGACTGGCAATTTTATCAACGCACGATTTAATGTTACATGTCTTGCCTTTAGTTTATGGGAAAAAACATAGAGTTAGGCTCTAAATCGGGCGCCGATAAAAATCAGTTCAAATTGCTGGCAAGCGTATTATATTGCTGACCGCCTTCACTCTATTTGAGTTTTATGCGTGTGCATTTTGACCAGCAGGAACACGGCGATGCTGGCCTTAGTTATTGTTAAAAACCTTCGTTTTTTAGGTGTTTATAGTCGATATGCGCCTGAGGTTGTTCCGAGTAAATAATAGCGTTTTGCTCAAATTGTTATAGCTGATCTGCGTTTTGTTGCTTTAGCTCTTTTAAATTCATGTCTAGCCTAGTCATCATAGAGTAAAGAGTGCTTCTGTTTTTTAGACCCATCATCTCTGCTGTCATGCTGATATTGCCATCACATTTTTTGATGCTATACATAATAATCTCCTTTTCTATGCCAACCTGGAGCTCTTTGTAAACATTGCAGCGGTCACTACTTTTAATGTAGCTATCCAATAAATCCATAAATTTATAGCTTGTTTGGCGTTCAGCAGACAGCGGCATCAGTCGCCTTAAGTCTGACAGTTTATGCTTCGACTCCGTTTTTAAAAGAATGCCCAAGAAGAGGGCAGTTGCAATAGGCATTAAGCCTGCAGTGTTGATTCCAATATCGGCAATCTTAAACGTAAGTGCAGTAAGTATAACTAGCATAATTGGCGCAAGTGCATACAGGGTATAGGTACAGCGGACTGAGTCGAGCCTTGATTTGGCCGACCGGTGACCATAGAAAATGACGATAAAATTGCTCAGCAAGGCAATCAATATATACGCTGCAAACAAGCAATATAGAGAGCCTTTAATTGCCGTCGTTGTATACCCTATTGAGTATTGACCGGCAATAATAGAATCGGTGAATAGCATCAAGCCTGAAAGGCTAGTGCACAGAACTAACAAGATACTCGTCGTTAGCGTGCTCTCGAGTTTACTAACTGATAAGCCATGTAAAAGCAGATAGAGAACAACGAAAGCAGTTGCCACGTAATAAATGCGAAAAAAGCTATTGACCGCAACCTCGCTATGAACGCTAAAGTAAGCTAAGACTTCAATCGCATTGTGTGCCGCAAACACGGCGATAAGTGACAGGAAAAGAACCGAGACTCCGCCGCTCCTCAATGCATAAGCCAAAACGAACGGCTTAAACAGCAACCCCACTAACGCGGGTGCAAAATAGATACTCATCGACTTTAAAATCCTCCATGATTCATGCTACATAAGCAAACTGGCTAGTTACCAGACCTGATCCTGAAAATAGGCCGCCAATCTTCTCTCCGGTGACTAAATTACCAGAATCAATTAACTATTGAAAGCTCAACGAAAAGTTACGGTGATGGCATTGTCGAACCTCGGATATATTGTCACAGTTTTATATCTGGCCTTTCGTTTATTGTGCAAATCAAAAGGCCATAGAGGTAGGCTCCAAATCGAGCGGTGATAAAAGTCTTCGTATTGTTGGCTGATGTATTCTGTTATCGGCCACTGTCTCTCTATTTGAGTTTTAGGCGCGACTATTTAGGCCAGAGGATACCGATGGGCCCTTCGCTTTTGAGTAGTGGCTTTATCGGAGACGCCGTTCAGAGACGATAATAGGGATATGCTTATGTGTCGCAGCTAGTCTGAGTTTTGTTGCTTAAGTTCTTCCCAATTCATGTCTAGCCTGGTCATCATAGAGTACAGAGTGCTTCTGTTTTTTAGACCCATCATCCTAGTGGTTTTGCTGATATTGCCATCACATTTCTTTATGCTATACATGATGATCTCCCTTTCTATGCCAGCTTGCAGCTCTTTGTAAACGTTACTGCGGTGGCCGCTTTGAATGTAACTATCCAATAAATCCATAAAATTATTGCTTGTTTGGCGCTCAGGAGACAACGGCATTACCCGTCGTAAATCAGATAATTTATGTTTAGACTCTGTTTTTAGAACGATTACTAGGAATAGTGTTGTTGCGATTGGAATGAGGCCTGTCGCATTAACGCCGACATCAGTCATTTTAAATATCATTGCTATAGCGCAGACAAGCGTCATGGGAGCTAACGCAAGCATACTGTGTAGGCAGCGAATTGAATCTATTTGAGATGTTGCATTTTTATAGCCTAAAAGGGTGGCAAAGAATCCACTCGAGAGTGTGATGAGTATATAAGCAGCAAATCCCCAATAGTATGGGCCTTTTATTGCCGTGACCGAATAACCAATAGAGTATTGGCCCCCGATAATTAAATCAGTGAATAAGATTAATCCCGAAAGGCATGTCGACAGAGCCACAAACGCCGTTACTGCCATCTTGTTTTCGAGTTTGCTGACTGAAAGGCCATGTAAGAGCATGTAGAGAATTACGTAGACTGTTGCTACATAATAGAGGAGAAAGTACACATTCGCTGAATCGCCACGTTGAACATTAAAGTAACCAAATATTTCAATAGCATTATGCAGTGCAAATATGATTATTAATGATAGAAAAACAATTGAAACACGGCCACCTCTCAATACATAGGCTAGAATGAATAGCTTGAATATCAAAGCTGCTAATGCTGGCGCAAAATAAATACTCATCGACTTTAAACTACTCCATTGCTTATGCTACATAACCAAATTGGCCAGCTACCAGACCTGATCCTGCAAATAGGCCTCCTACCTTGTCCCCAACCTTTAAATTACCAGAATCAATTAGCTTTTGAAAGCTCAACGGAAGGGTAGCGGTAGTCACATTGCCGAGTTCAGGATATGTTTTCACAATTTTGCCTTTATCTAGGCCATGAAGCGCCACTGCTTGCTTAAATGCGGCGTCACCGGTCTGGTGTGCTATAGCCCAATCGACGCCGTCCCAGCCGAGTTCGTCCAGGGCTTCTCGATATATCTGTTTATTGAGTCGCAGGCCACGGGCAACGATTTTCCCCATATCCATGTGCGCCTCAACCTCACCATTGGGCTTCCAATTATAGTGACACAAATCTAAATACTGGCTCTTGCTTGCTTGGTGGAATTTCATAAAGCCAGAATTCCCGTCATCAGAGGGCCCAATAATCATAGCGCCGCCAGCATCCCCGGCCGATAATATTCCCCAGAGGTGCTTTGCCTCAGTAATAGGCATACCTCGCTTAAGTTGATTGGCAACAACTTTCGCAACTTTAGTACTCACTTCGCCGGTAACAATAAGGCCATATTTGGCTGCACCTGACTCAATTAGACTGCTGGCCAGTTTGAGGCCATCAAAAAAACCAAAGCAAGCGTTTGCCACATCAAATACATGGTTGGCATTCAGGCCCAGTGCGCGCTGGATCACGTGTGCGGTCGCTGGTTCAGGTCTATCGCGTTCGATACCGCAAAAGATGACCGCATCGATCAGATCAAGATCTAGATCGGGGCATGATTCTAGTGCGTTGTTCGCCGCCTCAATGGCAAGTTGTGACGGGCGCTGATCATCAGTCACCATTCTACGTTCAATAATTCCCATTTCTGCAGACATCCAGTCATGGCGTATGCCATATTTTTGCTCGGTTCCTATGTCATGCATTATTTCGTCAGAGGTGACCCGCTGTTTAGGAAGGTAGCTCCCCACGGCCATAACTTTGGTGCGGACAACCGGTTGAAGTAGGTGGATCTGTTTTAATAATTTGAAATTAATTTCGTTCATGGTATTTTTTCTAGATAGTTTGTGTGTGGGAATATCATGACACTTGCCAAGTACAACTGACTACATGAAAACACTAATTAGTGGTCTACACAGTTGAAGATTGAGCGCATAGAAAGTTAATAAAAAACAATGACTTATGAAATTCATGTGAGGTACCTTAGAGCTTGGACTGCTCGGGGAAGGCCAAAAAGGAAGGGGGCTAGGAAATTGTGTTGGCCAGCAATCGCGAAGCTAAACCGATCCTCAGTTCATCCATTTTCATCTGCTTTTAAGGAGAAAATTAGCACTTTTTCTGTAACCAGCTGATTGAATCAGCGGCATTGGAATGCCCTCAACTTACACACGATAACCCCAACTTTTACAGATGTAAGTTTATTTTATGCCGAAAATTAAACCTGTGTAATCATATTGTTCCCAATTAATAACCTTATTTAGGAATAATCATGAACGAAATTAACTACAAGTTATCGCAGCAGTTACACCAAATTAAGCCAATTATCCGCGGCCAAATGCTAGGTGTTGGAACCTATTTGCCGAGCGAAAAAGTCAAGTCTGACGATTTGATGCAAGACATAGGTACCGAGAAACATTACGGAATGCCACACGACTGGATGTCAAATGAGATGGGCATAATAGAACGTAGAATGGCCCCCAGTTCTATGAATCCATCTGAGTTAGCTATACGTGCAGCGCAAGATGCATTTGATTCTTGCCCTAACTTTGACCTCGATTTGATTAATGCGGTCATTTTTTGCGGTATTGAGCGAGATCAACCTGAGCCAGCGACTGCGCACATAATTCAAAATGCGTTGGGCTTAAAAGCCGATCACGTATTTGATGTCGCAAACGCTTGCTTTGGTTTTGTTGATGGACTTAAGTTGGCATCAACAATGGTTGAATCAGGCATGATTACACATGCTCTAGTTGTAACTGGTGAGGTATCAACTCGGATTCTGCGTACGGTTGTTGACACGCTGAAAAAAGGTGTGTCGGTTGAAGAGGCGAAACATCTTTGGGGCTTGCTCTCAGTTGGTGACGCCGGTGGTGCCGTTATTGTCGGACAGTCCCCTGATGGTCAATCCGGATTCATGAAGTTTAACCAACGTAGCGAGAGTAGGCATGTCGATTTGTGTTACTACAAGTATCGTAGTGATGGCACTCTTGATGCTCGTATGAAGATGGCACAAATTGTGGCACGGGGGTTTCAACTTAATAAGAAGATTTTTGATGAAACGCTTTACGACCTAGGTTGGGACGGGGTCGATTGGGCCTTGGCTCATCAAACTGGAAAAGCGACATTTAATCAAACCCTGAGCCTCCACAGTATCGATAAGCACAAAGCGGTTAAAACTTACCCATTGCTGGGTAATATTACAACAGCGACTTTACCTGTCGGCTTTAAAAAATTAGTTGATTCTGATAGTCTTCAATCAGGGGATCGAATTGGAGGGCTGTTTGCTGGCTCTGGGCTTGTAGCCGGGCAATTCGGTTACGTGGTGTAAACTGAGGGAGTAGGGTACCTATGAGTATGTATTTTGTGCCAGCAATGGCTAGTTTATTGTTTAAATTGTATGTCTTGTTAACCTCATTGCGAGGTGGAAAGATTTCTATCTTACTGCTATCGCTGATAATAGCGTTTGCTTGCCACAATGCCATTGAGTTTGCTGGCTATATACAGTTTTTAAATGGTCACTCCGTCGAAGCTTTTTTTCGACCGTATTATGTAGCTACAACTTACTTACTCATGTACATGCTGTTACACGGGCTTGCAATCAGTAGGCTCGAGAATAGTTATGTAACAATCGGTTTGGTATCGGTCGCGACCGTCTTTTCCATGCTTTTCTTGTTCACTGACTTTATTATTTCCGGTCAGTATTCGATTGGTTATTCGGTTACCGCTGTTAAAGGACCGTATTACGCGCTATTCGCACTCTATGTGCTGTTGACGCTACTTGCTAATGTGGCCGTGCTTTTATATCGTTATAGACGTGCTGCGTCTCAATCAGAGTCAATTCGTTGTCTGTATAGTGTGTTCGCGCTATCTCCAGTAATAGTAGTTTCCTTACTCGCTATTGTATTGAAAATAGTTAATGCTGACATCAATGCGGCAGGGCTTTACCCTGTCGCAACCGCGCTGTTTCTCGCGATTGTATTAAAGGGTGAATCAAAGCATAGGCTTTCTGATGTGCGCAGGCTCTTACCATTTTCGCCTGAGCGGGCGATTTCCAACAATTTGATGACTCTAGTCGATGATTATGTAAACAATGGCAATCAAACTGATGCCTACAAAAATTTGCATATAGGCATTGAGAAAGAAATCATTTTTTATACCCTTAGTAAATGCAACAACAATATCACTCAAACTACAGAGATGATGGGTTTGAAAAACCGAAGCACGCTATATTCAATGATGAACCGGCTCGGAATCGACTTGCAGGGATTAAAGGACGGGCAGAAAATGTAGGTGTCTAGGTAGTTAACGCTTAGATATATTGGCTAACACGAAGCAATAGCAGTGTAACGGTCAAAAATTAGTTGATAGGTGTCTATTGCTAGGCATATAAATGGTCATTACTAAGTTGTTATATTTACTTAGGGTCCGAGCTTCAAATGATCTGAAGCCAGTTAACTTGCCATCGCCTGACCGACAAACCACAACCGCTCCACCCGCGTCACCTACAGATAAGAAGCCTATTTGGTCTCGAAATTATTTACCGGAATACCGTTTTTAAGCTGCTCCATTACTTGCCTGGTTATTTTGGTTTGCACTTCGCCGGTAGCAATTAACACCTTACGCGCAGCCTTTGACTCTATTAGTCTCGACGCGATCCGTAGACTATCAAAGAATCCAAAACAAGCATTAGCCATATCGAAAGCATAGTTTGCCGTTAGCCCCAGTGTTTTTTTGTATTCTATGGGCAGTATCCGGCTCTGGTTGGTTGTGCTCAATATCGCAGAAAATAACCACCTCTAGTTCATTTTTATCAATGCCTCGCAGCGCGTCTTCACAGGCAGCGATGGCTAGGCCAGACGGCAGGGCATTCTCATCACTCATTCTTCGTTCAAGTATCCCCATTTCGGTCGACATCCAGTCTTTGGGTATTCCATAATTGGACTCCGAATCAACGTAATCGGCGATCTCTTCCGAAGATACTCTTTGCTCCGGAATATAAATTCCTACTGATTCAATTTTAGTCCCTAGGCCGCTTTTTATTGCAGAATCATTTAAGCCCAAATTTTCATGAAAATTCATTTTAATATCCATTTTGTTGTCTAAACAGATAATAAGAATAGGGTTGCGCTGTGTTTTTGCACACCATTAGGGCGCAAAAAAGCACTTAATTGCAGTTTTAAATAATTCCTTATTGATATCCGATTTGAGGTTTCTTGAACTTAAACTTCGCGACTGGCCTGGCTCTTGACGATCCATTAAGGCTCCATTGCAGATAAATGACCCAACTTGGCCCGTTGGCGCTGACCGGCAGTTACCCAGTCACAGCTTGAGAACAACGTTATTCCTTGGTTGGCTCAGCTTTGCCTTCGATACCAATACGCTCTAACCGGCCGCTAATCTTACTCGAATATTTGTTTTTGTGGGTACCGCAGAAAAGCGACGAAAGATGTGATTAACCTTGTCAGGCCTCAGCATCACCAAGCGATAAGCTAAAAATAGTTCGGGACTTCTCCAATTGGTGCGGAAAAATCGGCTATTAGCCAAATTTTTAAGCATAAGTGGAGAATTCACAGGCACGTTTATCCTTTCGTCGAGTTTATGCTGAGATCTGGTGCTAAAAGGCCCTTGCTATATTTACCAAGATAAAAATTCTAAGCAAGAGCCAATAATAAAATTTCGACCTATCTGATAGAGATAGAGTCACTCCAAAAACCAAAAGGATTTGCTACCGAGTTGGCAGAGGCCGTAAAGAAGCCTGTTTGTTGACCACTGTAGTTAAAATAATATATAAAGCCTGTAATAGTCTCTCCTGAGACACAAGGGTAGTGTGAATCACTGCCACAAAGTCTGTCAGTTTGAAATGGTGATTTACTTAAACCATTCATGTTTGAACCATTATTATTACCTAAGCCCAACTGCAATACAGCAACATATAATATAGAGCCACCGTGATCTTCAATAGTGGATTGCAGATATGACTGAGGGTACTCCCAGCCCACATTAGATGAGCCAACAGCGGCTATTTCAAAATACGTAATTCCGGTTGCCGCTGCGAGCGGACTAATTTGCTCAGACGAATATTTACCTCGTTTCTTATTCGCTTTAAATGAAGATGGAGCGAATATCTTTAAAGGGTTAGTCGCTAAAAAATCACTAAATGCGGGGTTAGTAACTTCTACTTCATTTTTAACAACACTAGCCTCAATATCGGCAGCCATTACATTTGCTGTAACGGCACTAGAGACCAACGCTAGCGCGAAAAACGTTTTTTTAATATTCATAATAATTATCCTTATATCGATGTTAGATTATCTTTCCTAAAACATTTAGGTAGAAAAAAACTTGATTAAAATCAAGAGTTAAGAGTTAAGAGCAAAAAAATTCTCTTAACAGGGATTAAATCAGATAGTTTTTTTCGTTGATACTGAGATATATAACAGGTACATAAGGGGCAACTAGATAATATTTAGCTGAATCGCTTTGACTGCGGCGGCGGTCTTATTTGTTACATTAAGTTTATTGATTGCGTTGGCGATATGAAAATCGACAGTACGCTTTTTTAAATCAAGTATTATTGCGATTTCGTCCGACGTTTTGCCATCGGCACACCATTTCAACATTTCTGTTTCTCTAGAAGTAAGTTCTAAATACATACATTTGAACATGTCCGGCAGTACAATTTCAGAGTATGCAGTTTTAAAAATGTTGTTTAGCCAAACTAAAAGTGGTTGTCTATGAAGGATATGTTTAGTCGTGCTACCTTTTTCTTCCTGTGCAACAGTGAGCATGCCAATTGAACCTTGAGACAAAATGGAGGACTGCGCCCATCCTGACATTAAGCCGTGAGACGATGCCTCCTCCCAAAACTCAGGTTGCTCTTGTCTTCGGATATTACTCCATACTAGGGGGCGAGTAGAAACTAAGCCGTGCTTTACCGTGGGGTCTATTGCTATATAATTTTTATCGGTATATCGCACCTGCCATTTATTTGTATAATTGCTTTTTAGTGAAAACGCTGGCTTTGTAACGGGTGAAGGTATCCGAACGCCGTAAGCATAATAATCAAACTCTAATGCTTTAACGGCAGTTGAAAGTAAGTTAAACAACTCTCGCTCGTTCACACAATAAATCATACTCTGCATCGTTTGCTCAAATAAAAAAGGTACGTCTATTTTCATTAATCATTCTCTCGATTTTCAGGTGCGTACGAGACTTTATTTCCTAAGGCTTCGAGTGCAGCGCGCATCATTTATTACTTTATGGGGCTTCAATTATCCCTTTTAGATAGCAGTATAACTCGACGAATGTATAGTAAAGTTTATAATTTCTTCACTTCTTGTTGAAAAACCGTTCCAATAACTCTCATTGAGGGCGTTTTTTCCTCAATATATGACATTCCAAACTATTTTTATTTCGTTCCAGAGTTGTGTCGACACCTCACGGTGTAAGACCGGCCGCGCTCTTTGATTGCAATATTTGAAACCGCTACGATGCTCAGTTTGCCAGCAAACTCAACTCTCTTACAATCATGTTGAATGTCGATATATTAATAATGATCTCAGTATCGCTCGCCTAATACGTCGAAGCTGAACGGTACGCAAGCAAGGACTAAGAAAACCGACAAATCCCAGTTTTTACATCATTTTCAACTGGTATTTATAACAGGTTTTTTATTCGTTTTTTTAGAGTAAAAAGATACTCTATTTCAAGATAAGGATTGTTTTATGGTGGGTATTACTACTGTTTTTGGCTGTTTATTGCCAGAAAATCAACAGAGGGAACTATTTCAATACAGATATAAAGTATTTATTGAACAGTTAGGATGGGAGCTTAAGACCGAGGGTAATATTGAAACAGATCAGTTTGACAACAAACACACATGCCATGTCATAGCAAAAACTAGTGATGGCGATATAATTGGTTGTTCTCGCCTTCTACCAACAACGCAACCTTACTTGCTCGAATGCATATTTCCCAGCCTATTAAACGGTCTTCCGCCCCCGAAAGAGAAGGATATCTGGGAGTTGTCACGCTTTACTAGTATGAATGTTGATAGCCTAAAAGGTGGTAGTAAAGGTCAAATGACAGGAGAATTGACACAAAGCTTACTTTGGGAGTCCTTTGATATCGCAAAACAAAATGGAGCTAAAGGTATCGTAGCAGTATCACCTTTAGGCGTTGAACGCTTATTAAAATCTATGGGAATCAAAGGCCAAAGGCTAGGTAATCCAAAAGAAATTAATGGTCATATGCTTTTTGCATGTTATGTCGATTTTAGACACCTAGAAAATACTCGTAAGCAAAGAATAAAGCGCAGCCTATCGATGTGAGCCTCAGTCGTTGTCTTCACTAAAAAAACAAAGAAGACAATGACAAAAGTAAATAAGTCTAAAAACTTAGCTTGTCAGATCAAGCCTGAAATTTTACAAACTGGAGTCTAGACTTTTTGCGATTTTTGCCATCGACTCCGAGGTAAGATGGCCCACAAGATTAATAAAAAAAGCGCTTTCTGGCGTGCGGCCCAATACAGACAACCCCGAGATCAAGTCGTCGCTTCCTGCTTGCATTATTTCTATGCGTTTATCGTCTTCTCGTAGGCTAAGTAGGGTTCGCCAATCTCCTTGTTTCAACGTGACTATTGCTTGATCAATTGACTTATCAAAAACAGGCCTATTATCTTCTACTTCGTAGAGCCTAAGTTGCAGACCTTGCAAATCTAGTATCACGGTTAACATGAGTTGCTCAGATAGGTCTAATTCGTGATCAGAGTTGTTAGTTAAATGTTTAATCGCCCATCGTGCTGTTTTTAAACCCTTAGGGCCTAAATTCAAGGCGACGGATGTCTTGGTCGAAAACAAACTCGGTAGGTCTGTTTTCGCGTAACCGGGTTTCGACTGCACCCCAGTCGATGCTACTAGATAGCCCGCGGTGCCTATCAGTATTAGCGTTAATAGGGTTATAAGACTGTATTTTAGAAACGTCATTGTTCTAGTCAATATCGATATTAAGGGTTTCTGTAATCTTGGCGATCTTATTAGGATCGATTTCCCCAACAATATTAATAAAGACCGCTTCGCCAGCTTCTTTTTCGGGCGAGACAACCATCACAACAATGCCTTCAATCACATCATTGGTGCTCTTACTAAAGATGCGAACCTTTTGATTTTCTTCATTGTTGTTTACGGTTACTAAGGTTTCCCATTTTTCCGCCCTCAGCTTTTTACTCACTGAATCGATAGTCGCGTTGGCTTTTTCAACTTTTCCTTTTAAGTCATAAACCCGAACTTTGATAAATTCTAGATTAGATAAAATTTCAGCCACATCTGGGTCTTCGCTCTTGGCAAAGCTTCCGACCATTCGCATCAGACTCGAACTTAAGTTGATTTCAACTTTAGGTTCACCGTAGTAAGAAGATAGATCGGCAAAATCGATTTGCCCGCTGGTCTTTGCATAGGCGGATGCAGTAAACAGTAATGTAAAAATGACTGCACTAATAGCTGCATTAATTACTAGTTTAAAATTCTTCATGTTTTCCTCTTAGATTAATGTGATCGTATGTTTCACAGAGTACGATGTGTTTTATTAGTCGCTGACTCTAGCGATTCGATGGACGGTGTAACGGCATCTCGGCCGATCTCGATGACTGGCGCAAAAGCGGCTTTCTTCATATTTTCATTAAGTGAGTTCAACATTTGAGCTCGCGCGATTTGATTGGCTTCACCTAAATAGTGAAGCGCCATAGCTAAATCAGTTTGTGCTTGTTCAAGCCGCTTAAGCGTTTGCTGCTGTTGGTAACCCTGCACTAACACAACCGCTATTAATAAGCTTGCAGCGACACTGGTAAGCTTGGGCCATGACTTAAGGCTACGCCATTTAGTTGGGGGCGAGCTGCTGAGATCCGACTCGGTAATTGCATAAAGCCTGTGGCTTAATTTTTCTGGTACATCGAGCAACGGAAAGTCTGTTTCTGTCTTATCCACGTCGTCGGATGACCCAGCGAATAAGGTGTTTAAATATTCTGTTTCGTTATTTTTCATAAATCGACGTCCTGTAAAAGAACACGTAATTGTTTTCGTCCACGATGAATGTAGACCTTCGCTTGGTTTTCATTAAGGTCTAGCGCGTTGGCCACATCTTTGATTGATCGTTGTTGTAAATCCGCCAAAATAATCAGCGAGCGATAAGGTTCTTTCAGCCTTTCAATAGCGCTACTAAGCCATGTGCTTAATTGCTTCTTGGCCAACATAGCCACTGGTTTGCTGTCTGAACTGTTGCTGTGTAACTCATCAATATTCTGATCGACAACTGGCCTGCGCTGGCGTAACTTATCGATACAAAGATTTCGAACAACGTGAAGCAACCAAGCTTTGCCCGAATCTGTATCGAGCAGGTTTGCCTGTTGCGGCTTATTCAAGTGTTTCCATAAACGTTCATAAGCTTCCTGGCTTGCATCCTCTGCATCACTTTTATTCGCCAAAATATACATTGCTTGCGAGTACACCAGCCGCTGGTTTTGGTTAACTAATGTTCGAAACAGGAATCTCATGCTGTTAAATGTGTCTATTCTTAGGGTTATTTTTGTTTGTTACTTATTAATACGTTTGGCCAGGGTAAAGGTTACAAATATATTTATAATTCTTTTGAATAAATCCTTATAGCTCACAGTAGAGACCCGCTTTGTTATTCAAAATGCCTAGGCATTAAGTTCTTTTCTGAGGAGCTTTGTGCAGCTTAGTTTATAAACCTTATTGCTACCAGAACGGAAGTAGGGCAAGAATAGGCGAATTTAGGCAAATTAAAAAAGGTCGCCATAAAAAGGTGACCTTCTTTATGGGTGGTAATGAGCATTAAACTAATCATATAACCATTTGTTTTATAAAGAGTAAATAAAATTATCTTTATTTACTCTTTATATCCCCGTCTGAACTTAAACGGTAGTTTATTCTGTCTAAAAACCTAAGCTATTAGTAAGGGCTAAGTTAAGGACCGGCTTCCCATTAATTATTTTGTTTTTGAGGCGTTTGACTGCGTAACGCATTCGCTTTCCACTCCATCGCCATGCGCACTCGTGTGGCACCCGATGGGTGATCAAAAAATAATATTTCCTCAAGCCAGCCGGGCTCTATTTTCCGATACTCAGACAGCTTCATAGCAATACTGGCAAAGCCATCGGGTTCCTTGGCTATATCCAAACCAAAGGCATCAGCTTCGACCTCATTAATCCGAATCAATGAATTCGTGACTGGCGTCATTAACAAAAAGTAGACAGTTAAAATCATCCCAAAGACCGGAATAACCGCAGGGTCGGTCACCGACGAAACTTTCCATTGAGCACCGTGTTTTTTAAGTAGTCTAGGCGTGAGTTTCGCCAATATAAAAAAGCCTAATGCAAACACCGCCGAGAGCACAATAACCATACGCCAAATATGACCCAATACATAATGGCCAAGCTCATGACCCATCACCGACTTTACTTCTTGCGGAGTTGAGCGCAATAGCAAATTATCGTTAAGTGAAATTCTCATGGTATTGGCAAAACCAGACACGTTCGCTGAGATACGATCATGTTGCTTTGATTGATTAAATACATATATGTTCGACGATGGCACGCCTTTTGCATCCGCCAGGGCGACAATTTGATCACGAAGGTCGCCGTTTTCCATCTCTGTATAATCATTGAATAATGGTGCGAGATACACCGGCGACAAGGTGATCATGATCATGATAAACGTAGAGGTTACAATCGTTCCTAATATCCACCAATTCTTTGGAAATCGACGTATCACGGCGAAAAATACCATCACAAACAAGGAAGCGATAACAAGGCTTATCGCCAAGCCGATTAGTTGCTCACCGAACCATTCACCTAAGTTTTGATTCATCAACCCGTAGTGCTGTTCCCGAAAGAAGTCGGTATAGACAACCCATGGCAGAGTCAGCAACGACACCATCACTACGTATGGCAGAATGTAGAGCGCTGGTCGCAACCAATTTTTCTTAGTACGCCTAGAGGCGAAATTACCTAAGCCTGCGGACCAGCCAAGCTTTAGAAATAACCAATCCACTAAAAAGGCGACCACCGCTCCCCAAAGAATTAGCCAATACCCACCTTCGAAATAAGTGTTTGATTTGTCGCGAGCTTCGCCTTGCAAGGTATCCAAATAGGCGCGTGTCGCCGTTTCTGAATCAAAGCTACTCGCGGCATCGGCGGCTAAACAGGGTTCAACGAATACCAATAGCATGGCAATGAAAATCAGGGTATTTCTAAGCATAGACAATGACCTTCTCGTGAGTTGTTATAAAAATTAGATTAAGTTTTAAGCGCTTAAGTACAGTAACTTCGCTGTCACAACAAATTAGACTAATGCCAGCTTTGGATAAATAATTCGCTACGATACTCTATGCAAAGCACAAACCTTGTTGCCCGACGGATCACGTAAATAGGCTAGATATAGACTGCCAGTTGCGCCTTGACGAACACCAGGAGGGTCTTCACAGGCGATGCCGCCATTGGCTATGCCGGCTGCATGCCACGCTTCTACTTGTTCTGGATTGTCAGCGGCAAAGCCGAAAGTGCTGCCATTGCCGTGGCTTGCTGGCTCGCCATCAATGGGTTTGCTAATGGAAAATACACCCTTTTTGTCCATCCAAAACACTCGGCCGTGCTCATCCATCACACCAGGCCGATAGCCTAAGGTTGTTAAAATCGCATTGTAAAATTTTTGCGACTCTGGCACGTCGTTCGCACCGAGCATAATGTGGCTGTACATAATTGAATTCTCCGAATTAAAGTAAATGTTAGTCAGATGGGACGACAGTATAAAAGAAAATCACACACAGTATTAGCGCAAACAGGTGTTGGTCAACTTCGCTTTCTTAGTTTGTCTTCAATTCTCTTGTTGGTAGAATTGCTACTGGCCTCAGCCGCTGTTAGCATAGCGTGATGGAAAATTCACACGCACTTATAAGCAATGACGCTGTTGTCTTTGGTCTAATACTAGCCATCCTAGCTTTTGTTTTTAAAACATCATCGAGTGATAACCCCAAATTAAAGAAATTTTATAGCATCGTACCAATGATACTGCTTTGCTATTTTCTCCCGTCGTTACTAAATACTTTTAACATCGTCGACGGAGAGCATTCTCAACTGTATTTTGTTGCCTCACGGTATTTACTGCCGGCTTGTTTGATATTGCTCACTTTGAGTGTAGATCTGAGGGAGATTGCACGATTGGGTTACAAACCCGTGGTGATGTTTTTAACCGGAACCGTTGGTGTTATCTTAGGCGGGCCATTGGCCATTTTGCTGGTTTCAACCTTCAACCCGGAGCTGGTCGGCGGTGCGGGGCCAGAAGCTGTTTGGCGCGGTATGGCCACGGTGGCGGGTAGTTGGATTGGAGGAGGCGCTAATCAGGCGGCTATGTATGAGGTATTCAGCCCCTCGAATAGTCTGTTTGGCATCATGATAACGGTCGACATTATCGTTGCAGAAGTGTGGATGGCTTTTCTCCTTATTGGTATCGGCAAAAAGGAGAAAATAGATAAGTTCTTCAAGGCTGACGCCTCCTCGGTCGATCGCTTGCAAAGTAAAATGGAAGCTTATGGCAAAAGCATCGCAAAGAACCCCACAGCCAGTGATTTAATGGTGATGCTTGGCATCGCCTTTGCCGCGACTGCATTTTCACATTTTTGTGCTGATTTAATCGCGCCGGCTATTCAGGAGAATGCACCAGGGTTAGCTAAGTTTAGCCTTACCTCCAAGTTCTTTTGGTTGATAGTTATCGCCACCACCATCGGGGTTATCTTGTCATTCACTAAGGTAAGAGCTTACGAGGGCACTGGGGCATCTAAAATTGGCACTGTATTTATCTTTATATTAGTTGCTACCATAGGCATGAAAATGGATGTTCGAGCATTAGCCGCTCACCCTGGGTTATTTATGGTTGGTGGAATTTGGATGTTAATTCATATCATTTTACTAATCGTAATGGCGAAAATAATTCGTGCACCGTTCTTCTTCCTGGCGGTTGGTAGTAAAGCTAATATAGGCGGAGCAGCGTCTGCCCCCGTGCTTGCTGCGGCGTTCCACCCGGCGCTGGCTCCAGTAGGAGTGCTGCTCGCCGTATTCGGCTATGTGCTCGGCACTTATGGTGCATGGTTAAGTGGTCTATTGATGCAAGCGATTGCACCTTAATAGCCGCAGAGAGTGGTGTCTTGAATGGTGAATTTTTATCGTGGCTAATTCGAAACTCAAGACCCTCTGTGTTTTTCTGTATTCAGATAAGAAATTGTTCGACATTTGCGGTGATCAACTCTTAAGTTAGCTGCATTAGTGCCAAAGCCCTTAAATAATTGCCTACGGACACTTCGAACACACTGTAAAAGAGCGTTATCCTCTTAAATTGATGTCACTATTTAGTGTTTTCTTAATGTTGTTTTTACAGTGGTTTTAGTTCCTTACTTAGGCTCTGTGATGAATTTCTTTATCTCACTATCATTGTGGAGTTGCTCCTCAGTGAATGAATAATTGGCAGAACCTAAAGCACCGCTCACCTTTATTTTTCGCCCGACTATATGCCACTCCAGAAAGTCTCCGCTGATTGAGCAATGACTAGGCTTAACCCTTATTAGCTCGTAGCAAGTACCATCTGCATAAAAATGGTTAATGTGTCTTGGTATTACTATGTCACTCATTTCTGCTTCATCTCTCGTTTTCTGGGGCTGTATAACCAGCCAACAAAGTATCAATATCGGGAAGAGGTCTAGCCTTCTTGTTATATGATAGCGGAGATTGGGTTAGGCGGGGATTATTCGTGGCATGGATGCGATTCCCCTTCGGTATATACAGAGGGAGACGCCCTGAATCATGAAATAGCCCCGAAATAAATTCACTATTCAAGATTTTGCTCTTTGAGTTATTAAAATTTTGGTGCTTTAGCCGTAGCTAGTAGATACCCTCAAGGGCCAGCTAGTCCTTCACTTTGCTCAGGATCACACCAAGTAAGTTGGCTCAAAGCATATAGCACTTTCTGCATATAGCACTTTCTG
>JBLHWO010000058.1:0-17260 GCA_047629215.1 Cellvibrionaceae bacterium
AACTGTGGCTCGACGCTCTTGTTTTAAACCGCAATGCTCCAGTCCATGACACCAATCGCTGAGCCCTTCAAGTGCTATAGTTTCAAGATCGAGCGCTTGAGCTCGGCTCGTTAACCTTCCTCTTCCCCAAAGGGGAGCTGATGGACAATCATTAATTAAGACATCGCCGTCAATGCCACTGGCCCAACAGCTTTGCTGTACACGCGCCGCCAGCACTTTATTGAATAAATAAGATCTCGCCGCCGACATGATTATTGACTTCTGCTTCCTAGGCGGCGGCTGCCTACCTTCAAACCAATTGGCAGCAGCAAGCAGATTATTGCCACCGCGGCCAAAACGCTGAGGGCCAAAATAATTAGGGATACCACTCGCAAAACGCTGTTTAATCTCATTGACAATACGTGGCTTTTGACTATCAACGAGCAATTCTCCAATGCCTTTTGCATTGTTGACACCAAGCTTAAGATCGCTATTGGTATTACTTTTCGGATCGTTTACTAAGTCATTCTCAATATGGCTTTCAATATCGTTATGACTAAATTGCCTAAGGTCTCGCAGGCGAATACAAAAATGGTTACTTTGATGATCACCTGGTCTTAATTTATGACTATGCCGTGTAGTCTCTAAAAGCTGTACCCCTTCAATACCGATATTATTACTAAGTTTCTCAGTAAAATCGATGTTTCGGTGCGGGTCATAAATACTCAACCATTGACGTGTCACGGCATGCCTATCTTTTCGGCCGCAGTAGCCGATTGCTTTGTTGTCAAGTTTCAAAAGAAGTGCTAGCTGCTCGGCGACCCAATGGGTATTTTGACCTATTTTTTCGATGTGTATCAAACAATGCTCACCATCATTCGATGGACTAAAGCCTAGGTTTTCATAAACTATGAAATCTTCTGGCGCCGACCGAAATTTAGCTGACAACTTAAGACTAGGATAAACCGTTGGAAAATCTTGGGAAAGTCTAGTTCTTACAACGGCTTTTGTTTGAGGGTCAGATCGTAGTTGAGAGTCAGCTTGAAGCTGAGGATTAACTTGGGAATTAGCTTGAACAGGAGAAGTCATAACTATGAGCAACCAGACGCAACGCGCCCTTTAAAAATATGAATTTTAAATTGAGATGGTATTTACATAAGCAGATATACCATTAAGAAACATTTGTATGGCTATCATCACTAGAATCATTCCCATCAAACGCTCAACTGCATTAAGACCTTTTTCACCGAGTATGCGATGAAAAGCACTCGAAAATGACAGAATAAGGGCGCTCGCGGCCCAAGCTGCAAATAAAGCAATACTCCACTCCATCATCTTATTGGGCTCTTGATTCGACAATAAGATAAGCGAGGCCATTGTCGATGGACCAGCAATTAAGGGAATAGCAAGTGGCACGATAAAAGGTTCCTCGCCTGAAGTCAGTGACATAACACCACCAGGCTGCGGAAAAATCATGCGTAGCGCTATCAAAAACAGAATGATGCCGCCAGCGATGCTGACCGTTTCTTGATCAATCTTTAAGAAATCGAGCAGTACCTGCCCACTGTGTAAAAACAGCATTAAAATAACTAACGCAATAATCAACTCTCTAAAGATAATAATTTGCCGACGTTTAGGCTCTAAAGTTTTAAGTACAGACATATAGATGGGTAGATTACCCAGTGGATCCATAATTAAAAATAGCATGGTGGCGGCTGCTAGTATGTCGAGCATTAACTGACTCTTTTATATTTGAAGGTACAATTTGAATAAAAAGCTGATGTAAATATGGGTGAAATATACTCGTCGTCTTGATACAAAGCAAACATGTAATCATCAGAACCATAATTTTCATGAAGTCCTCGATAATTTCGTTTATGATTTGCACTTTAATACTTACCTCAACAGAATCATACTTAGCTTTAAAGCACAGGCCCCGATAATGAGCATCAAAGAGTTAATGAATTTATTGAGTGAGAAGGTTATCGATGAAGCGCATTATCAAGGGCAGTTACGTCATAAAGTGGACGCTTTTAAAGTATTGCTCGATCAATCTATTAGTTACAACACAGATATACCGTTAAAAATTTTTGAATCACCGCGTAAGCATTATCGATTAAGGGCAGAATTTAAAGTTTGGCACGATGGCGAGCATTCACATTTTGCCATGACCGAGAAGACAACCCAAGAGCTCGTCTATCTCCAGCAGTTCCCAGTCGCCGCAAAATCTATCAATCAATTAATGCCCAAGCTATTAAGTGCTATCTGCCAGCATGAAATTACGCGCAAAAAATGTTTCCAAGTTGAATTTTTAAGCACCTTAACAGGTGACACCTTGGTAAGCCTTATTTATCATAAGCGCTTAAATGACGGGTGGGTTGAGGCAATAACTCCCATAAAAGAACAGTTTGGTATCAATATTGTGGGTCGCAGTCGCAAACAAAAAATTGTCCTCGATAGAGACTACGTCAACGAAATCTTAACTGTTAACAATCAAACATATCATTACAAACAAATAGAGGGTGGATTTACTCAGCCAAACGGCAAAGTTTGTGAAAAAATGCTTGCATGGGCTGTAGATAACAGTCGCGAATTTGGCGGCGATTTACTTGAGTTATACTGCGGCAATGGTAATTTCACGCTGCCCCTATCGCAAAATTTTAATCGTGTTATTGCCACTGAAATTTCGAAAACATCGGTCAATGCAGCGCTCACCAACTTAGAAAAAAATGATATCAACAATGTCGCTATTGTCAGAATGTCTAGCGAAGAATTTGTTGAAGCCATGGATAAGAAACGAGAATTTAGACGACTGAAAGACATAGATTTAAATGTCTATGCGTTTTCGAGCGTTTTTGTCGACCCACCTCGTGCTGGCCTCGATGATGCAACCGTGAGTATGGTACAACGTTTCGACAATATTATTTATATTTCATGTAACCCAGAAACCTTGATTAACAACTTACAACTACTCACGCAGACTCACTTTATAAAAGCACTGGCAGCATTTGATCAATTCCCTTATACCGACCATTTAGAAACAGGTGTTATCCTCTCAAAAAAGCCATGAACGCGGCATTTTTCAGTTCAAGACTATATAAGCGCCTAGCTGTTATGCCTTTACTGACTAGACCTTAACGGTTAATTAAGACACAATCGTGGCTTGTATAAAGTTGACCACAACTAGTCTGAGACTAGAACCGTTTTGAACACCAGAAATTAAAACTAAATGCTTGACTGATGCCTTAAATTTGCAGCAAGTACCCATTTAAGGTGAGTGCTTTTAGTTAAGAATAAATAATACAAATTCAACAGTAGTGGATAATAATGAATAATAATTCGGTCGTAATTAGTGGCGCCGGGCTATGGACGCCTACAAACAAAATATCTAATGAAGAACTAGTCAATGCCTACAACCAGTATGCCGAGAAGTATAATATTGAGCATGCTCAAGGTATTGAAGCCGGCGAAAAAAAAGCTAAACCATTGTCCAGCGCAGAATTTATTGCTAAAGCATCGGGCATTAAAAGCCGCTTTGTTTACCGCAAAGACGGTATTTTAGATATCGATAGAATGCGCCCAAAGTTTGAAGTCCGCCCTATTGATAGCTTATCTCATCAAGCAGAGATGGCCCTCAACGCTGCAAAAATAGCTTTAAATGAAGCTAATAAGTCAGCTTCTGATATCGATGCTGTTATTGTATCTTGCGCTTACACTCAGCGCTCTTATCCCGCTATTGCTATCGAGGTACAAAATGAGTTGGGTATTAATGGTTTTGGCTTTGATATGCTAGTTGCCTGCTCTGCAGCCACCTTTGCTTTACAGCGTGCATACGAAATGATAAGTGCCGGCACAGCGACAGCCGTGCTGGTCATTAACCCCGAGCTAACGTCCCCACAAATTAATTATTGTGATCGCGATAGCCATTTTATTTTTGGTGATGCCGCTACAGCAACAGTTGTAGAACGAGCCGATACAGCCAGCTCTGAACATGTCTATGAGATTCTCAACACCAAGGCTGTTACTAGTTATTCAAACAATATTCGCTCTGACTTTAGTTATACCTCACGTGTCGACGATACCGACCCTTTTTCCGACGATAAATTATTTCGTCAAGAGGGCAGAAAAGTCTTTAAAGAAGTCTGCCCTATGGCTGCTGAACATATTTCAAGTCAATTAGCTGCGTTAGATATTGAGATAGAAAGCGTCAAACGCTGGTGGTTGCACCAAGCTAATATTAACATGAATCAATTAATTACCAAAAAACTGTTAGGTCGTGTGCCCAGCTTAACAGAAGCTCCAATTGTGCTCGATCGCTATGCCAACACGGGATCGGCAGGGTCTTTAATTGCCTTCAACTTACATCATAAAGATCTATGCAGCGGCGATATTGGGCTTATCTGTTCATTTGGTGCAGGCTATTCTATTGGTAGTTTGGTGATTAAAAAGTGCTAACTCGCTAAAAAAGTTTAAGCTCAACTCCCTTAAAATATTTAACAAATAACTTTGTGGTTACAAATACAGGGTTCAGGTAGAGCCTGAACACCAGAGCAATTGATTTGAACTTTTAAGATAAGCTTATATTTATTGTCCATCAAACATAGAGACTCGGTATTGAGTGAATGAATATATTTATTTGTATTTTTCTATTACTCCACTGTAAACCCTTACAAAATAGGATTCCATTTCACGCTTCACGATAGGCGCTAAATTTAATAAAGTTTTTTTGCAGACTAGCAGGATTAATAGAAGCTAATAGGAACTAATAGGAATTATATAACCATCTTAAAAAACTTATTGTACAATTTTTCGACAGCACTATCTAGCAAGTAAGCGATAGAAATTTTAAAAAATTATCCGTGTTTCAATTAGGAATGGTATTTTAATGATAAAACTATTTTCTAGTATTGAAGATTTATTGCAAATAAATTCTACCCACATTAATGCAGCCAAGAAAAGATGATTCATATTACCAACAAACGCTAAAAAACTAATTAACTCTGAAGATTTGAACATCTTTATTTTACAAAAAATAAAATGCCTCAATGTCCAATTTTTAAAAAACTAACAATGAAGCATCTGTACTGAGAATGAATATAATATAACTATAAGTGAAATTCAGTAATAAGCGATATTATAAAATCAAATTTAGCTAATAATGGATGCGCTAACTTCATCCATTGAACACATTCCTAACAAAGCTAAAGCAAGAGAAATCTCTTCACTAAAAACATCTGACAAATCTGCTAAGCCTTTTTCTCCGTTAGCAGCCATGGCGAAGAGCATAGGTCTACCCAGCATGACGAAATCAGCGCCTTTTGCATATGCCTTAATTATATCCTCGCCATTACGAATACCCGAATCATAAAAAATCGGAAAATCTTTTCCTAACGCCTCGCGAATATCACTTAGAGCATTAATAGCTGGCGGTGCACTTTCTAACTGGCGACCCCCATGGCTTGACACTTGAACAGCATCAATTCCCATGGCTTTTATTTTTAGAGCATCCTCGACCGACAGAACACCCTTAACAACTAACTTACCTTTCCAGCGCTCGCGCATTCTTTCGAGAAACCCCCAATCTGCACCGGCCCGACTCTTAGTACGATCAAAATTTCCAGTGTCACCGCCAAAATTAGCTAAATCGGGTGGCCCTTTAAATAAAGTATTAAGCGACCAGGTCGGGTGCATTGCAAAATCTAAAAACTGACTTGGCCCAATACGAAAAGGCATTTTAAAGCCACGACGCAATTCACGTGGCCTGCGCCCTACTTCCGCAACATCAACTGTTAATGTTAAAACGTCGTAGCCACATGCCTCCGCACGATTAACCAAAGCATCGCTCACGTCTTCATCACCACCAAAATATAATTGGAACCAAGCATTACCTTCCGCAGTCTCTATCATTTTTTCTAAGGGTGTCGATGCAGCAGTTGATACACCAACAGGAATATTATGCTTCGCAGCAAGACGTGCCAACATAAGATCAGCACCAGGTGTTGATAAATTACACATTCCCATTGGAGCTATACCAAAAGGCAAACCTGTTTTTTCACCAAATAATTGACCTGCGAGGCTTCGGTGTTCAACATTTTTTAAAACTCGGGGCTGTAGTCTTAAATTTTGTATGGCTTGCCGGTTCAAATGATCGCCTAAACCTTCGCCTGCAGAGCCATCGATATAATCATAAACCATCCATGGTAGTTTCTTTTTTGCTAGACGCCGCGCATCGGCGGTTGTGTATATGGGAGAAAATGAAAACATAATTAAATTCTTTCTTTAAATAATAAATTGTAGTGAATATGAAGATAACGAGACATATAACATCTAATTGCATTTATAAAAACGCAAACGTGGCAGTTACATATACGAATAAGAACGAAAACAAAATGAATTCTTTCTTTAAATAATAATCTGTAGGTCATATTAGGTATGGAGCTATATGACATCGACTTAATAATCTGAAGAACCTAACAATAGGTACTTGCATGTATGGGTAAGAACGAGAAAAAAATAAATTCTTTCTTTAAAATAATAATCTGTAACTCACATTAAGATAAAAAGACATACATCGCCTACCTTATATTAAAAAATACACAAAAATAGACACTCGTATGTATCGGCAAGAGTCAAACATAGCTAGCTTATTTCTTTATGTAATAATTTACAGTGAATATTAAGGTAACGGAACATGTAGCACAAACTTAAAGATTGAGTAAAATGCAACAATAATTACTGCTCCAGATCCCCAATACAATAGCAGTGTCCGCAGTGACCAACGGTCGTGCATCGCTGCGACCAAGCCTCCGATAAAAGCAATGCCTCCAGCTGGCATAAAAGTAATATAGGGCATTGCAAAACAAGCTATTAGCATCGTCGTCACTAAAAGTATTCGACGCCACCAATATCCTGAGCCAAAGCCATCTACACTTGATGGTTTTATTAATTCCCATATCACCGTTACGATAGAAAAGATCAACAGTACACTCGCACAAGCCCGTGGAAAAACTTTTGAATCCATATCAGAGTAATGCGTCGTGTCGTAGAGTGTTATCACAGCAACAAAAATAAATACTGTCGCAACAATTAATGAGCCAATATTTTTTTGATTGACCATAGGACGATTATTTTTAGCGTTAGTGTTATTAGCACTCATGATTGCGCAGCCTTTGCTTTTTGCTTATTGCGAAGCTTTGTAATAAGAGGATAACTTAAAGATAAAACAGTAAACGCTACGATGACTAATGCAATAGGGCGGCCAAAAAACATGCCCCACAAATCATTTGTCGCCGAACCTATAATCCAACTTTGCACAAACCCCTGCTCGGCGATTGGCCCTAGAATCAAACCCAAAACAATTGGCGATGCGGCAAAACCGAAGCGACTGATCAACCAACCAAATACACCAAGAGAGATCATAATAATGACATCAGAGATACTATTGCGAATGGCATAAGTGCCGATGATTGTCATAAAGCCAACCGTTGGTACCAACATTGCCTTCGGAATAGTAATAATGGTTTTATAAGCGTAGCGACCAATTAATAAACCCGTGGGTAGCATTAGAACTGTAGCTATAATTAAGCCATAAATAAAGGTGTATACAATAGTGCCGCCACCGTCGAACAGAGTTGGGCCGGTGCGTATACCCTGAATTAATAGAGCACCTAAAATAACTGCATCGGGAGGAGTCCCAGGAATGCCCAATACTAAAGTTGGAATAAAACCACCACCCACTGTGGCATTATTAGCAGACTCTGTTGCGATAATTCCGTCGGGTTCACCCTCGCCAAAACGCTGCTCGGGACGGGCCGTGCGCTTTGCTTCCGAGTAGGCTACCAGACCCGCTACAGAACCACCCGCTCCTGGCAAAATTCCTACAACAGTACCGATAATAGATGAACGAATTAAATTGAATTTTGATTTAAAGGTTATTTTAGCGGCCTCAACGATACGTAATGAGCCAATATTTTTATCAACTTTTAAATGTCGATCCGGAGTTGACGCTAGATCGATAAGAACAGGAATACAATAGAGTCCAATTAAAGCACCGACTACCTCAAAGCCCGCGATCATTGTTTGACTACCAAAAGTGAGTCTAACGTCTGCTGAAATTTCTGCAATACCGACCGTCGACAAAATTAATCCAAAGGCACCACCGACTAAACCCTTAACTAAGTTTCCATGCGACAACGAGGCGATTAACGATAGACCAAAAATGGATAACCAGAAATATTCAACCGGACCAAAAGCGAGCGCCACTTTTGACAGCGGTGGTGCTAAGAATAAAAGTGCAAGTGCACCAACTAGGCCACCTGCAACAGAGGAAAAACAAGCGATAGCGACCGCTAAATCACCATCGCCTTTTTTAGCCATTGGATATCCATCAAAGGTTGTCGCAATCGCCGAGGGTGTTCCCGGAGTATTTAACAAGATGGCAGCATAAGCACCACCATAAATTGCACCTGTGTAAATGGCTCCAAGCAATATCAGTGCGGAGGCAGGCTCCATAGTAAAGGTAATAGGTACAAGAACAGCAACAGCCATTGTTGCAGTGAGACCCGGGATCGATCCAATGACTGTTCCTGCGATAACGCCACAGAGTGCCAAGACCAGATTTAAAGGCGTTAGGGCATTTAAAAAATTACTGACATCCATGACTTATAGCTCTCAGAGTAATGAAGATTTATAAATGAATCTTACTGATTTATTTAATTAATCCTGCTGCACGAGCATCGGCAATATACTGTTTAGTGAGTGTCTCCATAAATTCACCCATATCTTCGTAGGCAATATCTAACATGGCAAAACCACCGTCGATCATTTTCTTTATAAAGACAGGATCACTGTTAATCTCAGCAATTTTATTTGACCAATCTTTGCGTGTTGACTCATCAGCACTAATTGGTAGCGCAATACCACGATAAGCTCCGCCAACAATGTCATAACCTAACTCTTTAAAAGTAGGGACGTCTGGAAATAAAGGATGGCGTGCATCCATTGCAACGGCTAGCAGACGCACAGCTTCACCTTGTGTTGCACCAACAGTTGTATAACCCCAAGAAGCTCTCACCTGCTTACCAAGTAATGCGGTGACCGAAGCACCAGTACCTTTAAAGGGTACGTAGGTAGTTTTTATGTCTGCCATTTTATCAAATTTAATTTGAGCTAGATGATTGGCACTTGCTTTACCAGAGCCCGACATGGTGACGGCAGCAGGGCTTTGCTTGGCCGCATCGATAAAATCTTGTAGATTTTTAAAAGGGCTATCTGCAGTCACTACAATCGCATCTGGGGTAAAGTGAAACCAATAAAAAGCAGTCAAACTATCGGTGGTAAAACCTACTTCCTTTTGTGCAGGTTTAATAATAATGTGCGGTAAATTAACGCCCATTATTGTATGACCGTCGCCATTTAGGCCATTCAATGATGCCCAACCAACTGCACCACCGCCGCCAGGTTTGTAAGAAATTACTAAATCTTGTTTGAATTTTTCTTTAAAGAATGATTGTTGAAAACGAGCAGAAATATCGGATTCACCCCCGGGACCAAATGGAATAATATAATTAACTGGGCCACTAAGATCTGCCTGTGCATTAACACTCAACAAACCCACCAGTAAAAATGTAGATGCAAATGTGCGATTAATTATTTTTTTCAATTTTCTATTTAACATTGCGTTCTCCAAAAGTTATTATTTTTGATTAAAGTCCTGAGGGTGGTAATTTTATCCTACGTTTCTTTTTTTAACCTCTGTCATAAAGCGATGCGCAATTACAACAGGATCAATAGCAATCACTGGCACGGGTATATTTCCGGATTCACATTTACTAATAATAATTGTCATTTTGTTAGACGCAAGAGCAGCTTCAACAACCTCTACAGTCTCTTCTGCACGACATTCAATAACATTTTCACAACCACAAGCTATAGAAACTTCTTTTAAAGATGTTTTCTTACCTGTGTAGGTTGGCTGGTCACCCGTTGAGCCATAACTGCCATTATCGATAATTAATAAAATAAAATTATCAGCTACGTTATTGGCAATTGTTGGTAGTGTGCCAAAATTAGTCAACACTGAACCATCGCCATCGATAGCGATAACTTTAGCCTTTTGAGCTAATGCTAAACCTAAACCAATAGATGATGACAAACCCATGGTACCCAACATATAAAAGTTAGTTGGTTGATCATCCATTAGATGCAACTCTTGTGAAGGCAGGCCTATGTTACAAACAACAAGCTCATCTTTGATTACAGGGATAAGTGCTTTTATTATTTCACTTCTAATCATTATACTGTCCCTTCTTTACGGCTGGCTTTATTCCAAAAACTAGCATCGGTTAATATGGCTGTTGGCTTGTTACACATAAAGGTGTATCTAAGGATTTCATCAAATTCTTCAACATCGTCGGGATCATGAAAGTGATACGTTGGTATCTTCATTTGATCTAGTAAGGCTTTGGTATGAACAGCCATTTCAACTTGACATGCAACTGGCTCTTCTAGCTCACCGCGATAGCTTATCAGCATAGGCAATGGAAAATGATAATATTGAATCAACGTTGCCAAGGTATTAATGGTCACACCGATGGCAGTATTTTGCATGATGATCGCCGAGCGCTTGCCACCCATATAAGCGCCGGCACAAAGGCCCATACCCTCATTTTCATTATTTGAAGGGATATGAAAAATACTGTTACTTTTTTCAACTCCATCGATAACACCCGCTAACTGCTTGCAGGGAACAGTCGTTATAAACTCGACATTATTATTTTCAAAACCTTGGACGATTTTGTCATGAATAGACATGTTGATTGACTTCCTTTAGTTGGATAACCGTGGCTAATTAATTATATGATCATTGCACTTTATTACAGTCATCTAAAAAAGAATAGGAAAAAAAGCTAACGCCTCAATTAAGAAAAACTTAACTAACGAACAGAATTAGACTTATTTTATTAAGCTTTACTAACAATAAACTCTGTTAATTCTCAAATTCGATTCTTTAAGGTTATTGTAGCTTCTTGATAGTGCTTTTTAGTGAATCCAACAAACCATCAACCATCCTAAACTTAAGGTTATCTTGTCGCGAAAGTATCCCCATCACTCTTGATTGGGTCGCTGAGCCTATCGATATCAACTTTAAATTACTGTGTCGGGCATCCATTACGCAAGGCCTAGGGACTATCGCAACACCGAGGTTGTGAGAGACCATGTTAGTAATGCTCTCTAAAGATTCAAGCTCCATAGTATCCGGAATATTTATGTTAGCGTCTTGTAAAATATCGTCGCTCATAACACCTACTACTGTGTGTCTGCTCATGCGAATATAGGGGTTGTTCTTCAATAATTCGAATGGATCGTTAGACACCAGCTCTTTAGAGCACATAACGACCATATCCTCCTCAGCAAATGTTTGCCACTTAAAATGGTTCCGCAGCTGTAACGGTTTACTCATAATAGCGGCATCAATAGCGCCACGATCTAGTTGTGGCAACAAATCATGCGAAGGTGCGGTCAATAAGCGGATATGAATTTCTGGATAATTATTAAGTAACGCTTTTATGCTAACGGGTAGTAATATCGCAAGCGATGATGAGACGGTGCCAATAGTAAACTCGCCACTCATGGGGTATTCATTTTTTACATCGTTCAGCATCGAGTCATAAGAACGTACAATTTCCCGCGCGCGCGGTACTAATACTTTTCCCGTTAGCGTTAGCTCTGGCGTGCGTCTATTTCTGTCAAATAGCTCTACTTCTAACATTTCTTCCAAGCGCTTCATCTGTTGACTGACAGCAGCTGGTGTTACACACACTTGGTCAGCGGCATCACTAAAATTGCCCTTCTCCGAAATAGCAATCAAGGTTCTCAAAAATTTTATAGCCATGGGTTTCGATCCTCGTCTTTAACATCCATTATAACAATTCTCACATAAGAAATGTTTAATAAAGAGCCATTGAAAAACATATTATATAAACATTTGCTATACATAATACTCCTGAGTTAGCATTCAAGCTATATAATTTATTACAGCGTTAAAAAGCACGAGGAAGAGAAATTTATGGATGTTCTAACAGACCTAATTGATTTATTCGGAGACGACGGCGTCTTAACCGATAAGGATTCACTGCAACATTACGGTACCGACTGGACAAAAACACATAAACCCGATCCACTTGCGATAGTGTTCCCTCGCAACACCGAGCAGGTACAAGCACTCGTTAAACTAGCCAATAAGGCGGCCTTAGCGCTAGTTCCTTCGGGCGGTCGCACCGGTTTAAGTGGGGGTGCAGTTGCTGCTAATAAAGAAATCGTTGTTGCATTTGATAGAATGAATAAGCTAATCGCATTCAGTGCCACAGACCGCACTATTACCTGCGAACCTGGTGTTATTACACAACAAATACAACAACTCGCTGAAGATAATCAACTTTATTATCCTGTTGATTTTGCCTCGTCTTCATCTAGTCAAATGGGTGGCAACATTGCAACCAATGCAGGAGGTATAAAAGTTGTACGCTATGGGTTAACACGTAACTGGATTTTAGGGCTAAAGGTTGTAACCGGCAGTGGAGAAATACTCGATCTCAACAAAGGCTTGGTAAAGAATGCCACAGGCTACGACTTGAGACACTTATTTATCGGCTCTGAGGGTACTTTGGGCTTTATTACAGAGGCCACTATACGTCTGACCAAACCACCCAAAAATTTAAGCGTTTTGATATTAGGTATCAATGATGTTGCTGGGCTAATGAAGGTCTTTGAAGAATTTCAAAATACGCTAGATATCACCGCATTCGAATGCTTTTCTGATCGCACCTTACATTATGTGCATACAGATAAAGGTATACCTCTTCCTTTTGAGACGCGCACGCCCTACTACGCACTTATTGAATTTGATAATGATAGCGAACAAAGACAAGAAGACGCTTTTAAAACCTTCGAAAACTGTATTGATGAGGGCTGGGTAATCGATGGCGTGATGAGCCAAAGCGAGACACAAGCCCGAAGTCTTTGGCGCTTGAGAGAAGACATATCAGAGACGCTATCGGCTTATACCCCTTATAAAAATGATTTGTCAGTGAAGATATCCGTTATCCCTGATTTTTTAGAGTCTGTCGTCGAACTTATTAATAAAAACTATACCGAGTTTGAAGTACTTTGGTATGGCCATATTGGCGATGGAAATATTCACTTAAATATTCTCAAGCCTGAAAATATGCAGGCCATAGAGTTCTTTAAAAAATGTAAAACACTAAATCCAATGATATTTAAATTAACGCAACAAATGAATGGTAGTGTCTCAGCAGAACACGGCGTTGGTCTTTTAAAGCGCGATGACCTAACTTACACGTGTAGCGAAAAAGAGATCAGCATTATGAGGCAGTTAAAGGCCGTCTTTGACCCCAATGGAATTATGAATCCAGGGAAAATCTTCTCTGAATCTTGATAACTATTTTAACTGAGAAAATATTAACTAGACAAAAGGGGGTTAGGTGATCGAATATCTATAATATTTTTCTTGGTTCATTCAGGACAAATAAATATCAAAATCTAACGCTAAATTTAAGTCTTGATAACTTATTAATTCGACACTTAACTAACTCTTAGCGTTTAATGCCTAGGTAATCCCGTAGTATCTCTAATCATTAGCTGTATACCTACTTCAGTATGTAGCAATGTGGTTTCGTTATTAATTTGGGCTACAAGATGTTCGGCTGCAAGCTTACCCATTTCGGCAGAGGGAATATGTACTGTTGTCAATGCAGGAATAAGCTGAGAAGAAATATCCAAATCATCGAAACCGGTAATTGAAACATCTTCAGGAACTCTAACACCCGCAGCCTGACACTGTGCTAGTGCTCCCAATGCCAATACGTCGTTACCACAAATTACCGCCGTCGGGCGAAGCGGTTTTTTTAGTAATATGCCCATCGCTTCTCGGCCTTGCTTAACGGAGTAGGAGCGCTTAAAAATATTTTTTACAGGTAGTATTAGACCTCTAGATTCGATCGCATCGATACTACCCTGAAGGCGATCACTGGAGCGGTCATTGTTATCAGTATGCCCAACTATAAGCGCAAACTCACGATGACCTAGGTCCAATAAATATTGAGCGATTTTGTAGGCTGCTTTTTTATTATCAAAACCAATATAGGGCTTAGAAGAATTGGGATCGTAAGCCCAACAATGAACAAAAGGAAGCTGCTGTTCCGCTAACAGCTCATGCAGTTTTGGTGCGTGAGTTGCGCCCACCAACATAACACCTTCAATACCATGCTGAAGTAATGTCTTCACTTCGTGCAGCTCTTCGTCTAAATCATACTCGTGGCTAGCAACAATTAAAGTATAACCTAATTCTTTGAGCCTACTTTGCAAGGCCTGTATACAGGTCGCAAAAATTGCATTGTCTAGGGTCGGCACTACCACACCGATAATTTTAGTTCGCCTAGAGGCCAGAGCTCGCGCGGCACCATCAGGAATATAACCCAATTCGAAAATTGCAGCTTGGATCTGGATGCGCCTAACCTCCGAGACTTTTTCAGGGTTATTCAAAACGCGAGAGACAGTTGCCGTAGACACATTTGCATACCTAGCAACGTCACTCAACGTTACTGATCGAGCTCCAAGCTTTTTTCCTTTTACAGAAACACTATCGGTAATTTTTTTAATCATATGTTCTTTAAACTTTAGTCTTAGAAGAAACAAATAGGTCTCTTTTTAGTATTGAAGCATGGTTAACTTTATATTGAAATGATATATTCAACCTTAAGTTTTTGTTGATTGACAGGCGCAAGGTTTTTTTTGTATTCTGATGTAAGCGCTTACAAAAGCTATTAGTTTAATTCCTAACTTTACAAACAGGGTAATAATAAATGTTAAATTTATTGAGTTCTTTGTCAGGAAAAACCTCACTGCTAATCTGTATAATATTTGTGTGTAATATTTTTTACGGCAAAGCTGTCATATATTTTTCGTTAACGCCTTTATTTAAATTACCAGATGTTGCTGAATTTCTTTTACTGTTTTTAGCCTGTCTGTTTTTCGTGATTTATAGCTTGACTAAAGAAAGCCTTCTAAAAAATCAGAATAAATGATTTGTTTCAGTTAAGTCTTAAAAGCCACGAGTACAAATTTTTATCACAAAACTATTAATTGTTCACAGAAACAAAAAAAACTAAAACTATAACTATAACTTCCACCATAGAGGAAAACAATAATGTCTGATTCCAATATAGAGAAAACACCTGAATCGTTAGAGCGCAGACGCTTTTTCGAGTTAACGGGAAAAATTGGCTTTACCACTGCTTTGGTTGCAGCTGGCGCAGGCGTATTAATGTCAAACAGTGCTGTAGCTCAGACTAAAAATGAAGAGGACGAGCGTAAAAAAGCGGCAAAATATGAGATGATAATAGCAACAGCTTATATTCTAGGTGCGTCTCGGGGTTATCCTCTTATGCAGCTAGATCTGAAAGAAAATATTCAAAATTTAACTAATGGTCAGGTTTATGTGAAATTAGCCCCCGGTGGTCAACTAGGTACTGGTGGCGCATTAGTGAAAAAGGTACAGGGTGGCACTATACAAGCAGCCCAGCATTCACTGGCTAACTTTGCTCCCTATGCATCTGCCGTTGACTTAATTAACATTCCTTACTGGTGTGGTGAAAATCAAAAGTTTAGCAACCTTGTTAGTTCAGAAGCTTGGAAGCAAGAAGTGCACCCTAAAGTTGAGGCTAATGGTTTTAAGCCTTTGATGTATGTATGTATCGATCCACGTGTTGTGGCACTTCGAAAAGGCATGGAGGGACCTATAAAAACTCCTGATCAAATGCAAGGCATTAAATTTCGTGTTCCTGGCTCTAAAATTTTACAGCAATTTTATCGTTTATTGGGCGCTAACCCAACACCCGTAGCTTGGGGTGAAACACCTGCTGCAATCGCACAAGGTGTTGCCGACGCCTTAGATCCTTCGGTTCAAGCCTTAAATGTTTTTGGATTTAAAGATGTACTTTCTCATGTAACGTTTGTTCGTTCAGTACCCGATGCACAAATTTATTCTTGTAATCTTGAATGGTTTAATAGCCTACCCCTTGACGTACGCGAAGGCATTGAGTTTGCGGCTGAAGTAACCACGCATCAAAATCTAGCGAAGGTACCATCGGCAAGAGGTTATTCAATGTTTGAACTCTCTAAAAGCGGTGTAGAATTTTATTCGCCAACGCCAGACGAGCTTGCACAATGGGTAGCTAAAGCTGGACATCAATTACCAGAGTGGGATTCGTTCAAAATAGAGTTAGCTGGATCTCTTCCTATCTTCGATAAATTACTTGAGGCTGCTAATACTCAAGGTAAATATTATGTACATGATGTTTAATTAGTCGCTCCCTTTCTCCCCATGGTTTTTTAGGCTTGTTTTTAAAAGTCATGGGGAGTTCTCATTTTTGGTGCCTTATGAATTCAATATTAAAAAGAATAGATGAAGACGGCGAACGCTGGTTACTACTTATTTTTTACACCACTATTGTTGCAACGATCGCTGTTGAAGTTGTCCGCAGATTTGGCTTGAGTTATTCCTCAGTTTGGGGGGAAGAAATTGCTCGCTATGCCTTTATTTATCTTGCTTGGATCGGGGCTTCAGCCGCAGTGAAAAGACGAGCACATATACGTATAGATATCTTGCTACATTATGTTTCACCGCGATGGAAAGCAGGTTTGTATTTGTTTGGAGATCTTATGACGTTACTTTTGGCGGTAATAGTTATTATATTTTCCGTCGGTTCTGTAATGGTCTCTATCAAATTTGGCTCGGTGACAGATGGGCTTCGCATTAGTCAAGCTTGGTTCTTAGCCGCGGTTCCTCTTGGGTTTTTTATGTTGAGCTTACGATTAATTCAGTCGATTCTTCGAGATATCAATGATTTAAAACATGGCAACCCTGTTTATACGGGTGACAAACTAATCGACGAATAAATAGGTATTTTATGTATCAATATTTACAGCAACAGGCGTCAACTGATTTAGGATGGGGTTTTTATATTCCCTTAATTGCTATATTGATAATGGTGATCTTAGCAGTACCTGTATGGGTATCACTAGGCTTAGGCACCATCGGCATTCTTTATTTTACAGAGGCACTACCATTAAGTTTAATGGGAGATTCACTTTTTGCGGGCATTGATCACTTTGCATTGATTGCGATCCCTCTGTTTATTTTGACAGGCGATATACTCGCAAGAACCGGCCTTGCTAATAAACTATTAGATGTAGCCGAGGC